>JAJXUK010000041.1 GCA_021782915.1 Actinomycetes bacterium
GTGAAGCGGTATGATTTGACAATCGAGGAGACCGAGTGATGCTTCCCGTCTATCCGATTAACGTGTTCTGGAGCAGCGAAGATGAAGCGTGGGTGGCCGACGTCCCCGACCTGCCGTATTGCTCGGCGCTAGGCGACACACCGCACGACGCCGTGGCCGAAGTCGAGGTTGCAATTGCTGCGTGGCTTGAGGCTGCATCGTCGAGTGGTCGATCGATACCGCCGCCGTCGTCGCGGATGGCCAGGGCGTGAGGACACGCTGAGCGATTGATCACTTTCGGGTCGGTCGGATTGCTTCAACTGAGTGTGACACGTAGATTCTTGAATCGGCAGTTGCCCGAACTCGGTTCTTATTGTATGACTCAAGGTCCACTCCGAGGCAGAAGAAGAACCGAGTCTGACCTCACGGCGCGATGACACAGGGGTGATCGGTGTGCCCGCAACTATCGAAGCCCCACCGGTGGGCTCTGCACCAGTCACGGCTTGACTCTCTCTATCTATGGGAGACGGAGTCGACCAGCAATCACCTCGATGTCCAGACGCGAGCTGGCGATGTCGCAGACGAGCTGGAATGCTTCGTCGTCGGTGAGTGGCGGGGCCATCCCACTGAGATCGCAGAATACGAGCGTGTCCAGGTTCTGGCTGGGTGTCGTCAACGAGTCGGACGTGCTGACCCTGAATGCAACTGTCTCGCCCGGCGTCCTGTTTGGGCCGCCGGCGGGCTCATGGTCGTCGCCGTGCGGGCGCGCGTCCAGGCGTCGAAGTGGGCCGCGACGACTCGCATCGCGTGTCGGGGCACGCACGAGAATCGAGTGATCGGACTGGATCTCGAACTCGACGCGCTGCTCCAGGGGATGCTGGCCGACTGGCCAACACCGGACTCCGGCTCCGCGCCCCCGTGGTGAGAGCGAGTCACCTCCGAGCTCGGCGTGCGAGCTCGGAGGCTTGAGGGGACTAGCGGCTCCAGCCGCCTCGCGACTCTGAGCGAGGCTGCGAGGAGCGAGGCTGCGAGGAGCGAGGCGCACCACGAGATACCCCGTCGCGGCTGCGCGATGCAGCCGCCTCGCGACTCGGGGCCCGACTCTCGTCGAGGCGCTGGTGGGTGCGCTGGGCGCTCGGGCCAGTTCCGGACCAGGAGTCGCGCCCGTCACTGGCTGCGCGGCGCGGACGCGCGCCGTAGCTGTTCGGACGCGCCTTGGCGCGCGAGGCGTCACGAGTGCCGGGACGGGTGCCCGCGCGTGGCGCCGTCTTGGCTCCGACGGCCTGGTCGCTCAGGGCCCGCTCGATCTGGGCGGGGTCCAGAAGCTCTCGCTCGCCCGGGGCAAGCTGGCTGAGCAGCTCGTGTCCGGGAGCCAGGGCGGTGTAAGTCGCCTCGACGTTGGCCATCTTGGACAGGCGGCGAACCGCGCGCTGCTGGTCCTTGGTGGCCAGGGTCACGACGGTGCCGCTGGCCCCGGCTCGGGCCGTGCGTCCGGAGCGGTGCAGGTACGTCTTGTGCTCCACCGGCGGGTCAGCGTGGATCACTAGACGCACGTCGTCAACGTGGATGCCGCGAGCGGCGATGTCCGTTGCCACGAGGGTGGTCGCCCGTCCCTGGGAGAAGGCGGCGAGGTTGCGAGTGCGCCGGGCCTGGGTCAGGTTTCCGTGCATCTCGATCGCCGGCACGCCCGCTGCGACGAGCTGGCGGGTCAGCTGGCTGGCGCGGTGCTTGGTACGGGTGAAGACCATTGAGCGTCCGGGTGCGGAGGTCAGCTCGACGAGCACGCCGAGGCGGTGAGCCTGGTCGATGTGCAGCACGTGGTGCTCGACGTCAGCGGGAGCCTCGTCTTCCACGACGCGGTGCACGACGGGGTCGTGCAGGAAGCGCTTGACGAGGGAGCTGACCGCGTCGTCGAGCGTCGCGGAGAAGAACAGCCGCTGAGAGTTCGAGGGGGTCAGGCCCAACAGACGCGTCACCGCCGGCATGAAGCCGAGATCGGCCATGTGGTCGGCCTCGTCCAGAACCGTCACCTCGATGCCGTCGAGGCGCACGTGTCCGGCGCGCAGGTGGTCCTCCAGGCGTCCCGGAGTCGCCACGACGATGTCGACACCGCGCTTGAGGGCGGCGATCTGGGGTCCCGGGGCGAGTCCGCCGACGACGGTCGCGCTGAAGAGGCCGACCTCGCGGCCCAGGCGCTGGACCACGTCGGCGATCTGGCGGGCCAGCTCGCGGGTGGGAGCGAGAATCAGGGCCCGCGGGCGACGAGGACCGCGCGGGCTCTCGACGTCGCTGAGGCGCGTGAGGATCGGCAGAACGAAGGCCAGGGTCTTGCCCGAGCCCGTGCGGCCTTGGCCGAGTACGTCGCGCCCTGCGAGCGCGTCGGGCAGGGTGAGGGCCTGGACCGGGAAGGCGGTCTCGATGCCCTGGGCGGTCAGGGAGTCACAGAACTCCTGGGGCACGCCGAGGGAGGCGAAGGTGGGCGCGTCCGACGTGGACGCGTGCAAAACGGGGTGTGGGCGAGAAGTCGCCACGGTGCTCCGATCATGAGGTCCGCGTGACAGCGAATGGGCTCCGAGCCTTCCGTGTCGCGGGGACACGTTTACGGCGGCGCACACACCTCAGCGGGCACCCGATTTGGGTGAACCTCAAGTCTACACGCTGGGCCTCCGGACGCGACGCGACGCGAACCGGCGGCGCAGGCCGGTGGGCGACAGGCGACGGCAGCGACTTGCGCCGAGCGGCTCGTATCGACATAGTGACCGCATGGGATCGCGCGTCGTCCTGGTCACGGGGGCCTCGGCCGGCATCGGTCGGGCTTGCGCGCAGGGTCTGGCGGCCGAGGGCTGGACCGTCGTGGGCGCGAGCCGTCGCGGGAGCTCGGGCGAAGGCTGGCGCGGAGTGCGCATCGATGTCGACGATGAACAGCACGTCACCACCGGGGTGGCCGACGTCGTCTCACGCGAGGGACGCCTCGACGCCCTGGTCGCCGCGGCGGGCTGGGGGCTGGCCGGTGCCGTGGAGGACACGACGACCGAGGAGGCTCGCGCGCAGTTCGAGACCAACTTCTTCGGCGTCGATCGCGCGGTGCGGGCCGCCCTGCCACATCTGCGCCAGAGTCGCGGACGCGTGGTCATCGTCAGCTCCATTGGCGGCGTCATCGGCCTGCCGTTCCAGGCGTACTACAGCGCGAGCAAGTTCGCGCTCGAGGGCTACGCGGAGGCACTGGCCGGTGAGCTGCGCCCCTTCGGCGTCAGTGTGACCCTGCTCGAGCCCGGCAACTTTCGCACCGAGTTCACCGAGCGACGTCGTGAGGTGACGCCGCGCGAGGGCGACGCCTATCGAGTGGCGCGCTCCCGGGCCCTCGAGACGATGGCTCGAGACGAGTCCGGAGGTGCCGAGCCGGATGTTCTCGCGCGCCGGGTCGTTCGTCTCCTCGCTCAGCGTCGCCCGCCCCTGCGCGTGAGTGTTGGACCCATGGACGAACGCGTGGGCGTGCTCGCTAAGCGACTTCTGCCCTACCGCGTCTTCGAGCGCGCGTCGCGCAAGAGCCTTGGACTGTGAAGAGAGAGAACCGGTCCAGGACTCTGACGGACCGGAGCCAGAGTGCCGGAGTTCGAATCGGGGGCGCGAGTCGTCGCTGATCACGAGTTTCAAGGCTCTGGGCTTGTCGACTACGTCAGGGGCCGAGAGCGTCCGTCTGCGTCGCATTCTAAGAACTCCGACGCCCGACCGACTTTGCTCGTGCCTCGTGACAGCCCGCGAGAGTGGCCCGCGACGGTGTCGGTGTCAAGAGATGAGTGGGAGAACTCCGTCACGCCCTCGCGGGCGGCTGGCCAGCGTCACGGTGCGCAGCGACACTGCCGATCCGCGAATCCGTGGCGACGAGGGGTGAGTCTCGCACCGCCAGGGGTGCTGTCGCCTCATCCGTCGAGCGCACTGCTGAGTCGTACTCAAGGTGGCTCGGTCACGCGAGTGGACGCGCTGGCTACCATGCGACTACGAGTACACGACGCGCGTCGAGCGTGCGTGTGGGGAGGTGGATCATGCGAGTCCGTTCGTCCGTCTGGCTGCTCGTCGTAGCACTCGTCATGGGCGAGGGTGCCTGGGGTGTCTCCGCGCCGGCCGGTGCGCTCAAGAGGGTTCCGCGCTTGTTCGTCGTCCCGTCTGTCGGTCTGCACAACAAGCAGGTGGTCAAGGTTCGAGGGATCAACTTCACCCCGAAGGACACGGTGTTCGTCACCGAGTGCCTCATTCGAGCGACCGGTCAGAATGGCTGCGACATCATGATTGCGAAGCCGGTCACGATCTCGAGCACCGGAACCTTTGGCTGGACCAAGTTCAAGGTGCTGACCGGAAAGGTCGGCTCGGGCACCTGCGGGACCACGAAGGTTAACCTGCGCGCCTGCGCGGTGAGTGCCGGGAATCCCAGCGGCGGCGACTCGGCGGTCGCGCCCATTGTCTTCGCGCTGCCCAAGAAGAAGTAGATCCGCGAAGCAACCGCGTGGGGCACTGCCCCAGGAAGTGAGGTCGAGGTGCAACTTCGAGCGCCGCGCAACTCGCGCGCGGGAATGGCGGCGCTGCTGGTCATCCTGTTCATCACCTTCCTTGACAACACGATCGTCAGTGCGATCCTGGTCAGCGTGCAGTCCGAACTGCACTCGGGGATCGCCGAGCTGCAGTGGGTGGTCGGGGCCTACGCGCTCACCTTCGCCAGCCTGATGCTCGTCTGCGGTTCGCTGGGCGACAACTTTGGCCGTCGGCGCGTGATGCTCGTCGGTGTGGCGATCTTCGGCGCGGGTTCACTGCTGAGCGCCCTCGCGACGAGCTCGACGTTGCTCATCCTCGGTCGTGCGCTCATGGGAGTGGGCGCCGCGGCCTCTGAGCCGGGCACTCTCTCGATGATCCGACAGCTCTTCGACGAGGATCGAGCCCGCGCGCGCGCGTTGGGCGCCTGGGCTGCGGTGTCGGGCCTGGCTTTGGCCCTGGGCCCGGTGTTCGGTGGAGTCTTGGTCGGCATCTGGTCGTGGCGCGCGGTCTTCTGGTTCAACGTCGCCTTCGCCGTCGTCGCCTTCTTCTTGGCCCGCAGTCTGCTGCCCGAGAGTGTGAATGCGGCGCGCGCGAAGCTTGACCTCGGAGGATTCTTCACCGGATCCCTGGCCCTGGCGGCCGTGACCTACGCGACGATCGACGGAGAGACCCACGGGTACCGATCGGCCCAGGTGATCTCCTTCTTCGCCCTTGGCGTGGCGGCGGGTGTGGCCTTCATCGTCGTCGAGTCGCGCGGGACGCGCCCGATGGTCGTCTTCGCCCACCTGCGGCGCTGGCCGTTTCTGGCGACCCTGGTGGTGGCCTACGCCTCCTACTTCTCGGTGTTCTCCATCTTCTTCTTCGTAGCGCTGTACCTGGAGGTCGTCGCCTCGGCCTCGGCCTACACCCTGGCGCTGGACTTCTTGCCGCTGCTGGGTGGCATGGTGCTGTCCTCTCTGGTGGCCGGACGCTGGGTCGGGCGCGTGGGCGCGCGAACGCCGATGAGCCTGGGCTGTGCGATGGCGGCGGCCGGTGTGTGGCTCACCGACCGGGCCATGAGCCCGCACGTGGGCGTGGGCGACCTGGGCTGGACGATGGGTCTGGCCGGGGTGGGCTTTGGCGTCGTGGCGGTCGCGGTGACCGCGGGCGGGCTGCGCGCGCTGCCGGTGAGCGAGTCCGGTGTGGCGGCCTCGATGGTCAACACCGCGCGCGAACTCGGCGCCGTGACGGGCGTGGCCGTGCTGGGCTCCATCGTGAACGGCCAACTGACGGTGGCCCTGATGGATCGACTCGTCAAGATCGGTGTGCCCGCGTCGTTTCGCACCCAGATCATCACCGCGTTGACGACCGGCACGCTGGGCAATCAGGCTCAGGCCTACGGGACAAACTCGAGTGCCCAGGTCAAGGCGATCATCAATCAGGTGGTGAACGCGGCCTACGGTGCCTTCTCGCACGGCCTGGACCTCGCTCTGGGGATCTCGTCGATCTTGCTCGTGCTCGCCGCCCTCGTGGCGGCCTCGGCCCCGTCCGCGCGCACCAGCCTGCTCGAGTCCATCGCCTGAGCCTGAGGAGCCGTGACGTCGTCCCGGTAACGTGAGCGAGTGCGACTCAGCCACCGAATCCCCTCGACGCCCTGGCGGGCCGCATCGACGTGGGGCGTGCGCCCGCGGATGCTGGTGCCCCTCTTCGGGGGCCTGTCACTCTTCGGGCTCGGCGAGGGGCTCCTGGTGCGCTCGCGCCTGGGCGCCCCCCCCTGGACGGTGCTGGCCGAGGGCGTGGCCCGGCACGCGCACGTGGCCCTGGGCTGGGCCACCGCAGGCATCAGCGCCCTCGTTCTGCTGATGTGGTGGCCCCTGCGAGAGCGCCCGGGTTTTGGCACCGTGGCCAACCTCGTCGTGATCGCCTGGGTGCTCAACCTGACGGTGCTCGGCGTGCCCCTGGCCGGACCGATCGGCGAGCGCGTGGCCTACGTGCTCGGTGCCGTGATCGCGATCGGGCTCGGCAGCGCGCTCTATCTCACCACGGGCCTCGGCCCGGGACCGCGCGATGGGCTGATGACCAGCCTGCACCGTCGCCTCGGGGTGAGCCTGGTCTACGTTCGCCTGGCTCTGGAGGCCAGTGTCCTGATCGTGGGTTGGTTCCTGGGCGGCACCGTGGGAGTGGCCACGGCGCTCTTCGCGGGTACCATCGGCTTCTCGATCGGCTCGAGCCTGCGCGGCATCGAGTGGGGACTGGCGCGAGTCTCGTGATCGGCGCGAGCCAGCTCCCGGCGTTCCTCATCGCCTCGATCGCGATCATCATCGTTCCCGGACCGAGCGTGCTCTTCACGCTGGCGCGCGGGGTGGCCTGGGGCCGTGCGGTGGCCGTGCTCACGGTGCTGGGCAACTCGCTCGGCACCCTGCTGCTCTCGATGGTCGTGGCCGTGGGGCTCGGCCCGCTCATCTCGCGCTCAGCGCTCTTTGCCACCACCCTGCAGCTGGCCGGAGGTGGGTACTTGCTGTGGCTCGGCGCACAGGCCATCCGGCACCGCCACGAGCACGCACGCTCCATGACCGATCGTGAGGCGCAGCGTCCGCGCCGCGGCCAGATCGTGCGCCAGGGCTTCACGGTGGGCGTGCTGAATCCGAAGTCCCTGGTCTTCTTCGCCGCCGTCTTTCCACACTTCGTGGACCGCACGCGCGGTCACGTCACCGTTCAGTTGCTGGTCTTCGGGGCGATCTTCTCGGTGATGGCGTTCTTCTCGGATGGCACGTGGGGCGTCGTGGCCGGCACCGCTCGCCAGTGGCTGGCCGGCTCGGCTGGGCGCCTGGTCACGTTGCGCGTGATCGGCGGCACTGTGATGCTGAGCCTGGGCGGCTTGATCGTCGCCGGCGCCCTCGGCGCGTGAGACGGCCATGAGCATGCACGGCGCCTCCGCGCGCGGGCCCATGCGCTCGTTTCGCTCGATGCAGCGCGACCGGACGATCCTGGCCCACGAGCTCAAGAAGGGAACCCTGCCGCGGATCCTCGAGTTCGCGCGGCCCTACCGCAGGGTACTGGGCATCTTTCTCGCCGCGGTCGTGGCCGACGCGGTGGTCAGCTCGGTCGCCCCGCTGCTGCTGCGCGAGATCATCAACCTGATCAGCATCCACTCGTCCAGCCGCCCGCACGCCGCGGGCCTCATCGTCACCCTGGCTCTTCTCACCGCGGTGCTGGCCCTCGTCGACGCGGGCCTCTCGCTGAGTGAGCGGCGCATCTCGGCCTTCATCGGTGAGAGCCTGATCTTCGACTTGCGCCGGCGCGTGTACGCGCACATTCAGGAGATGCCGATTGCCTTCTTCACGCGCACGCAAACCGGCGCGCTGATCAGCCGGCTGAACAACGACGTCATCGGCGCCCAGCAGGCCTTCACCGACCTGTTCAGCAACGTCGTGGGCAACGTGGTGCTCGTGGCGATCATCCTGGGCACCATGCTCTGGCTGAGCTGGCCGATCACGCTGGTCTCCCTCGTGCTGGTGCCGGCCTTCATCATCCCCGCGCGCCTTGTGGGCCGTCGCCTCGGCAGCCTGTTTCAGCGCGGCATGGAGCTCAACGCCGAGATGAACATGGTGATGAGCGAGCGCTTCAACGTCGCCGGCGCGCTGCTGGTCAAGATCTTCGGGCGCCCGGCCGACGAGCTGGCCACCTTCGAGACTCGCGCGGGCGAGGTGCGCGACATGGGTGTGCGCCAGGCGACGTACCAGCGCTTCTTCCTGGTCGCGCTGGGCCTGACCGCCTCGCTCGCCACCGCCTTCGCCTACGGCTTCGGCGGTCTGGCGGCGCTGCGCGGGGCGATGACGGTCGGCACCGTGGTCGCCCTGACCGCGTACCTGACGCGCCTCTACGGGCCCCTGACCCAGTTGTCGAACCTGAACATCGACTACATGTCCGCGATGGTGTCCTTCGAGCGGCTCTTCGAGGTGCTGGACCTCGAGCCCATGATCCGCGAGGCTGCCCATCCGATCGAGGTGCCCGACGGGCCGGTCGACGTGCTCTTCGAGGGCGTGGACTTCGCCTATCCGGGCGCCGAGGACGTTTCGCTGGCCTCGCTCGAAGCGGTGGCCGTGCTCGAGGACACCCCGCGCACCCCCGTGCTGCACGACGTGAGCTTCCGGGTCGCGCCGGGGACGATGACGGCACTGGTCGGGCCCTCCGGCGCCGGCAAGACCACGATCTCGATGCTGGTGTCGCGCCTCTATGACGTCGAGGCCGGTGCGGTGCGCCTCAACGGCGTGGACGTGCGCGAGCTGGCCCACGCGTCGCTTCGGGCGACGGTTGGCGTCGTCACCCAGGACCCGCACCTCTTTCACGACACCCTGCGCGCCAACCTGCTCTTCGCCAAGCCCGCCGCGAGCAACTCCGAGATCGAGGCGGCTCTGCGCGCGGCGCAGATCTACGACCTGGTCGCGACGCTGCCCCAGGGACTGGACACCGTGGTGGGCGAGCGCGGCTACCGGCTCTCGGGGGGTGAGAAGCAGCGCGTGGCCCTGGCGCGCCTGCTGCTCAAGGCCCCACGGGTGGTGGTGCTCGACGAGGCGACGGCCCACCTGGACAGCGAGAGCGAGGCGGCGGTGCAGCGCGCCCTGGACCAGACGATGGCCTCACGGACCTCGCTGGTGATCGCGCATCGGCTCTCGACGGTGCGCAACGCCGACCAGATCCTGGTCGTGGACGCCGGAACGATCCTCGAGCGCGGCACGCACGAGGAACTGCTCGGCGCGGGTGGCCTCTACGCGGATCTCTACGAGACCCAGTTCGCGCGTCAGGAGAATGGCTAACCCATCGCGTGGGCGCCACCGTCGACGTGAATCACCGAGGCGGTGGTGGCGCGCAGCAGGGGAGAGAGCATCGCGATGGCCGTGTCGGCTACGGCCGAGGAGTCGTGCACGTCCCAGCCCAGCGGGGCGCGCTCGGCCCAGGAGTCCTCGAAGAGGCTGAAGCCGGGGATTGACTTGGCCGCCATGGTGCGGATGGGCCCGGCGGCCAGCATGTTGACCCGGATGCGCTGGGGCCCGACCTCGCGAGCCAGGTAGCGCCCGAGAGACTCCAGGGCCGCCTTCATCACGCCCATCCAGTCGTACATCGGATAGGCCCGGGTGCCGTCGAAGTCCAGGGCCAGCACCGAGGCGCCCCCGGGGGCGCTGGAGGCCGCCAGCAGCGGCTGGAACGTTCTCACCAGCGCGGCCAGGGAGTACGTCGAGATCTGCATCGCCGTGGCGACGTCCTCGAAGGGCGCACTCAGCATGCCCGCGCCCAGGCAGCTCGCCGGGGCGAAGCCGATGGCGTGTACCAGCCCGTCCAGACGTCCGAATCGCGCGGCGACCTCGTCGGCGGCCGCGGCGAACTGGGTCTCGTCGGTCACGTCGAGCTCGAGCACGTCGCCCACCTCGCCGTACTCGGCGAGCTTGCGCGAGGTGCGCCTGGTCAGGGAGAGGCCCCGGCCGGCGCCCGAGAGGATCACACGGGCGCCCTCTTCCAGCGCCCGACGCGCGATGCCGAAGGCCAGCGAGTCCTCGGTCAGCACGCCGGTGACGAGGACCCGGTGATCGGTCAGAAGCGCCATCTTGTTAGCGTACTCTCGGCACCTCTTCGAACAGGACGAACGATGAGCACGGTGGGCATTCTCGGTGGTACTGGACCGGCGGGCCGTGGCGTGGCAGTGCGTCTGGCGGCGGGCGGGCACGACGTCGTGCTGGGCTCGCGTGAGGCCCAGCGCGCGAGCGACGTGGCCGCATCGTTGGGCGAGCGAATCCGTGGTGCGGGCAATGACGAGGCCGCCGGCGCCGACATCGTGGTCGTGGCCACGCCGTGGGACTCAGCGGTGGCCACGGTGACGCCGCTGCGCGAGGCACTCGCCGGCAAGGTCGTCATCTCCATGGTCAACGCGCTGATGAAGGAGGGCCGCGAGATGCTGCCCCTCTATCCGCCGCGCGGGGCCATGGCGGCTCACATCGCGGCCGCGCTGCCCGACTCTGCGGTGGTGGGAGCGTTCCACCACCTGCCGGCAGGCCTGATGCAGGACCTCGAGAGCGGCCTGGCGGCCGACGTGGTCATCGTCGGCGATGACGCGCTCGCGTGCCAGGGCGTGGCCGAGCTCGTCAACTCCATGCCCGGTCTGCGCGGCGTGGTGGCCGGCTCGCTCTCCTTGGCCAGCGCGGTCGAGGCCTTCACCGCGGTGTGCATCTCGGTCAACATCCGTCACCGGGCCCACAGCTACGTCACGCTGTCCGGGCTGAGTCTGTGATGCGCCTGTACGACACGGCGCGTCGGGGCGTCTACGCACTCGAGACCGGTCCGCGCGTGACGATGTACTCCTGCGGCATCACGCCCTACGACTCGGCGCACCTCGGGCACGCCTACGTCTACCTGACCTTTGACGTGCTGCAGCGACGGCTGCGAGACGCGGGCCTCGAGACGCGCTGCGTGCGCAACATCACCGACGTCGATGACGACCTGCTGCGCAAGGCGCGTGAGTTGGGCGTGCACTACTTGGACCTGGCCGCCCAGGAGATGGCCAAGTTCGAGCGCGACATGGGCCACCTGAACCTGCTCGCCTGCTACAGCGAGCCGCGTGCCACCGGCGCGATCCCGGAGATCTTGACGCTCATCGGCGAGGCCTTCGACGCGGGAGTGGCCTACGAGGTCGACGGACACGTCTACTTCGAGGTCTCCAAATTCCCCCGCTTCGGCCAGGTGAGCCACGAGTCTCCGGCGGCCATGCTCGAGCTGGCGGGCATCCACGGGGGCAACCCCGGGGATCCGCGCAAGCGCCACCCACTGGACTTCGTTCTCTGGCAGCCCTCGCTCGAGGACGAACCGTCGTGGGAGTCGCGCTGGGGAGCAGGTCGTCCGGGCTGGCACGTCGAGTGCTCGGCCCTGGCCCAGCGCGAGCTGGGTGAGACCGTCGACGTGCACGGCGGTGGGCGCGACCTGGCCTTTCCCCACCACGAGTGCGAGGCCGCCCAGAGCGAGGCGGTCTCGGGCACCACGTTCGTCAAGCACTGGCTCCACGTCGGTCTCGTGGGCCTCGAGGGCACCAAGATGTCCAAGTCGCTCGGCAACCTGGTCTTCGTTGACGACCTCGTGCGCCGCGCCGAGCCGGCTGCGGTACGTCTGGCCCTGCTGGGCCAGCACTACCGGCACGACTGGGAGTGGCGCGACGATCTGCTGGCCAGCGCCGTCTCGCGCCTCAGCACGTGGCGCAGCTCGCTCAACTCGAATCGCGCGGGTGGCGTGTTGGACGAGGTGCGTGGGGCACTCGATGAGGACCTCGACACGCCCAGCGCGCTGCGCGCGGTGGATGAGGCGGCCGGTGCCGGCTACAACGTCGCCTCGGCCGCCGCGCTGCTCGGCGTTACGCTGTAGGCCTATGAAAGGCGCCCATGTCGGAGGTTGACGTCGTACTGCCGGACGGCTCACATCGCACGCTGCGCGCGGGTGCCACGGCGCGTGACGTGGCCGAGGCGATTGGCGCGCGCCTGGCCAAGGACGCGCTCGCCGCACGGGTGGGCGGAGCTCTGGTGGATCTGGCCGCGCCGGTGCCCGACGGGGCCGAGGTTGCGATCATCACGCCCGCCAGCGACGAGGGACGTGAGGTGCTGCGCCACTCCACCGCCCACGTGCTGGCCCAGGCCGTGCGGCGCCTGTGGCCGGGCGCGAAGTACGCGATCGGCCCGGCGATCGAGAACGGCTTCTACTACGACTTCGAGCTCCCTCACGGGGCGCGCTTCACTGACGAGGACCTCGCGCGCATCGAGTCGGTCATGCGCGAGATCATCGCGGAGGACCAGTCCTTCACGCGCGACGAGATGTCCATTGACGAGGGCCTGCACCTCTTCGCCGACCAGCCCTACAAGATCGAGATCATCACCAAGGTCAAGGAGGGTGCGAGCGACGAGGAGGACCTCGGCGAGGTTGCCGGGGGAGCGTCGATCTCCATCTATCGCAACTCCGAGGAGTTCGTGGACCTGTGTCGGGGCCCGCACGTGCCGTCCACCAAGCGCCTCGGGCACTTCAAGCTGATGCGCGTGGCCGGCGCGTACTGGCGCGGCGACGAGAAGCGCCCCCAGCTCCAGCGCGTCTACGGCACGGCCTTTGAGACCGAGGCCGGCCTCGCGGCGCACCTGCACATGCTGGCCGAGGCGGAGAAGCGTGATCACCGGCGCTTGGCGAGCGAGCTGGATCTGATCAGCTTTCCGAGCGAGCTCGGCGGCGGCCTGGCGGTGTGGCACCCGCGCGGGGGCATCGTGCGCAAGCAGATGGAGGACTTCTCGCGCGAGCGCCACCAGGCGGGCGGCTACGAGTTCGTCGTGACGCCCCATCTGGCCAACGCGCGCGTCTTCGAGACCTCGGGGCACCTGGGCTTCTACAAGGACGCCATGTACCCGCCCATGGAGATGGACAACGGCACGTACTACATGAAGCCGATGAACTGTCCGATGCACTGTCTCATCTTCAAGAGCCGGGCGCGCAGCTATCGCGAGCTGCCGCTGCGCCTCTTCGAGCTGGGCACCGTCTATCGCTACGAGCGCGCGGGCACCCTGCACGGACTGATGCGCATCCGCGGATTCACCCAGGACGACAGCCACATCTACTGCACTGAGGAGCAACTGGACGAGGAGATCGCCTCGCTGCTGGGCTTCGTGATGGACATGCTGCGCGCCTTTGGCTTCGAGGACTTCAGCGCGTACCTGTCGACCAAGGACCCGGACAAGTACGTCGGCTCCGATGAGATCTGGGAGACGGCGACCGAGGCCCTGCGCGGCGCGATGGAGCGATTCGGGCTGGCCTATCAGGTCAAGGCGGGGGACGCGGCCTTCTACGGACCCAAGATCGACATCGACGTGCGCGACGCGATCGGGCGCCGCTGGCAGCTCAGCACCATCCAGTGCGACTTCAACCACCCGGAGCGCTTCGACCTGGAGTACGTGGGCGCCGACAACCAGCGTCACCGGCCGATCATGCTGCATCGCGCGCTCTTCGGCTCGATCGAGCGCTTCTTCGGCGTGCTCTTGGAGCACTACGCCGGCAACCTGCCCACGTGGCTGGCGCCCGAGCAGGTGCGCGTGCTGGGCGTGCGCACCGATCATGACGACTACGCGGCCTCGGTGGCCGCCGTGCTGGGCGCCGAGGGCGTGCGCGTGAACGTCGAGCCGGGCGACGAGCCCCTGGGCGCGCGCATCCGGCGGGCCAAACTGGAGAAGGTGCCCTACGTGTTGGTCGTCGGCGACGAGGACGTGGCCGCGGGCACCGTGGGCATCAACGCGCGCGGTTCGGAGGAGCCCGAGCGCGGCGTGGATCTCAGCGAGTTTCTCAGCGCCCTGCGCGCCGAGATCGCCGCGCACGAGCGTCCCGAGGACTAGTGCCCCTCGAGCGCTTCTCGGCGGCCTGGCGCGAACAGTACGTCCAGGGAACGGCCCTGCCCAGCTCGGGCTGCGTCTTCTGCGAGCTGGGCACCCAGGAGGTCGCCGAGTCCACCGGCGTGCTCTGGCGCTCGCGACACTCCTACGTGGCCCTGAACGCCTTCCCCTACGGTTCGGGCCATCTGCTCGTGCTGCCCTACGCGCACGTGGGCGAGCTCGATGCGCTCGACGAGGAGCAGTACGAGGATCTCTTCTGGACGATGCGGCTCACGGTGCGCGCCCTGGGTCGGGCCTACGGGGCCGACGGGCTCAACATCGGAATGAATCTGGGCAAGGCTGCCGGGGCGGGAATCCCTGATCACCTGCACGCTCACGTCCTGCCGCGCTGGAACGGGGACACGAACTTCATGACGACGATCGGCGAGACTCGCGTGCTGCCCGAATCGCTCGCCTCGACCTGGGCCAAGGTGCACGGCGCACTGAACATCCCGTGATCAGCCCCTCGCTCACTAGACTGTCCGGCGAACCGGAGGCCTGATGTTTGACGGCAGATTCCGCAGGGGAATAGACGCGACGACTGCACCGGTGGGTGCCTGGCTCGTGCGATGGGGCGTCTCGGCGGACGTGCTGACCGCGTCGGGCCTGGTCTTTGCGGGCCTGACGGCCTGGCTCATCGCGATCGGCCAGCACCGCCTGGCGATCGTGCTCCTGGCCCTGACGGGCTTTCACGACATGCTCGACGGGGCCGTGGCGAAGGCCTCGCATCGGGCCAGCCAGCGCGGCAGCTTCTTTGACTCAGTGGTGGACCGCGTCTCGGACGCCGTGCTGTTGGGGGGCGTGGCCTACTACCTCACGGCTCACCACCACGGCGAGCTCGTCCTGCTGCCGTTCGCCATCTTGACCAGCACGTTCATGATCTCGTACCAGCGCTCCAAGGCCGAGAGCCTCGGCCTGTCGGCCAAGGGTGGCCTGATGGAGCGCGCCGAGAGGATGATCCTGCTCGGCGTGGCCCTGCTGGCCCGGGTGATCTTCGTGCCCGTGCTGTGGCTGATGCTCGTGCTCACGACGATGACGGCCCTGGGTCGTTTTCGGCGTGTCTGGTCGGTGGCCGCGCGCCCCGAGCCGGCGCGACCCGCGGCCTACCGGCCGCGCCAGCACGCCGCGCGTCGCTGGCGCAGTCTGTCGCGCACGACGCGTCACTGATGCACCCGCGGGTGCGCGTCGCCCTCTTTAAGGCCGCCGGCGCGATCCTCGAGACCCTGCCCGAGGGAGTGGATCGTGCCCTGGCCCGGGTGGGCGGACGGCTCTACTGGCGCCTGAGCGGCGAGAAGCGGCGCATCGTGGAGGCCAATCTGCGCGTCGTGTTGGGCGAGCCACTCGAGCCCGCGCGTCTGGAACGCCTGGTCGCGGCGTCCTTTGACAGCTACGCGCAGTTCTGGGCCGAGAGCGCCAAGCTGCCGGGGCTGAAGCCGGCGAGCGTCTCATCGCGCTTCGTCATCTCCGAGGGCTTCGAGTATCTCAGCGCCGCCGCGGCCGCCAAGAAGGGCGTGGTGATCGCCCTGCCGCACCTGGGCAGCTGGGAGTGGGGAGGAGCCTACCTGGCGCGCATCGGGCTGCCCATGCTCGCGGTGGCCGAGGTGCTCGAGCCGCCCGAGCTCTTCGAGTGGTTCGCCGCCAAGCGGGCCCAGATCGGCATCGACGTCGCTGCGCTCGACGAGCGAGCCGGTGCGACCCTTCTGGGGCGCCTGAGGTCCGGGGGCATCGTCGGACTTCTGTGCGACCGGGACTTGCAGGGCAACGGCGTGGAGGTCGAGTTCTTCGGCCGACGCGTGACCTTGCCGGGCGGACCGGCCACGCTGGCGCTGCGCACGGGGGCCGCGCTGATGGTGGCGGGGTGCTACGCCGGTCCGGGACTAGATCATCACGCCGTCGTGCGCGCGCCGCTTGACTGCGAGCGCACGGGCTCGCTGCGCGCGGACGTCACGCGCCTCACTCAGGAGATCGCCCGCGAGCTGGAGATCCTGATCCGGCGCGCACCCGAGCAGTGGCACGTGCTGGAGGAACGCTTCGCGTGAGGCGCGTCGCGCTGGTCTCGCCGTACGCGCTCTCGGTTCCCGGCGGCGTGCAGGAGCAGATTCTGTCCATGAGCCGTGAGCTCAGTCGGCGCGGACATGAGGTGCTGGTGCTGTCTCCAGATGAGAGCGACGTCGCGCACTACGACACGCCGGCGAGCGTGCTGCGCCTCGGCCGCCTGGCCTCCGTGCCGGCGAACGGCTCGCGCGCCCCGCTCACGCTGTCGTGGAGCGCGTCGCGCCGCGCGCGTGCGGCGCTGGCGTCCTTCG
>JAJXUK010000042.1 GCA_021782915.1 Actinomycetes bacterium
ACTCGATGTTTCCGATCATCGGCGGGCACGAGGGATCCGGGATCGTCGAGGCGGTGGGTGACGAGGTCACCGCCTTCAAGCCCGGAGACCACGTCGCGGTGTCCTTCGTGCCCTCGTGCGGGCGCTGCGACTTCTGCGCGTCGGGGCGCCAGTACCTGTGCGACATGTCGGCCACGACCCTGGCCGGCCCGATGATCTCGGACGGCACGTGGCGTCACCACCTCGACGGCGTGGATCTGAACCGCATGGCCCAGCTGGGCACCTTCGCCGAGCGCATCGTCGTGCACGAGGCCTCCCTGGTGCCCATCGCGCCGTGGCTGGACCTGCGCGCGGCGGCCCTGCTCTCCTGTGGCATCTCGACGGGCTTCGGCTCCGCGGTCAATCGCGGCGCGGTCAAGCCCGGCGACACGGTGGCCGTGATCGGCTGCGGCGGGGTGGGATCGGGCGCGATTCAGGGCGCGCGCGCCGCGGGCGCGCGCGCGGTGATCGCGATCGACACCGATGCCTCCAAGGTCGAGCGAGCCCTCAAGATCGGCGCGACCCACGGATGTGCCAGCGCGCTGGACGCGGCGTTCACGATATTGCCCGAGTTGACGATGGGCAAGAACTGCGACGCGGTGATCATCACCACGGGGGTCCTGACGAGTGAGCTGGTGGAGCAGGCGCGCTCGATCACGGCCAAGGGCGGCATCGTGGTGGCCACGGCCATCGCGCCGTACAACCAGACCTCGGTCGAGTTGAACCTCTTCATGTTCTCCATGTACAACCAGGAGCTGCGCGGCACGGTCTTCGGCTCGGAGAACCCCAAGTCCCAGATCCCCAAGCTCCTGCGCCTGTATCACGAGGGACGTCTGGTCATCGACGAGCTGATCACGCGCGAGTACTCCCTGGACGAGGTCCAGCGCGGCTACGACGACCTGGCGTCGGGTGCCAACGTGCGGGGTGTGGTCCGCTTCTAGGTACGCGCGGCGGGTGCGCGTCGCAGGGTAGGACGCAGGTGCGCGAGGGTGCGCTCTCGGCGCGCGCCCACGAGCAGCCCCACGGCGTAGGCGGTGTCATCGAGCAGACCCAGGCCGACGTCGAGGGGCCGCGGGCGCCGGGCTCGCCAACGCTGAGCCAGGCCCGCGACGAGCACCACTAGCGCCGCGCGTCGCGTGCGCCGGGCCAAGAGCGCGGCCGCGATCACGTAGGGGAAGTGGCGCAGGCCCGAGCGTGCGTTCGCGCCGAATCCCTCGAGCAGCCCACGGGCGGTGAGGGCCCCAGCGTGAGCGGACTCCGGGCCGAGGCTGCGCGCGACGCGCGCACGCACGCGCGCGCCGGTCGTGATCGCGGCGCCGACGCGCCCGCTCAGCGCGAAGCTCCAGACTCCCAGGGCCGAGGCGTTCAGACGCAGCGGCGCCACCCGGCTCCCGTGTCGGCTCGCCAGGGCCGCGGCGGAGGCGCCGTAGGCCACGCGTTGGGCCAGCCAGTCGGCCCACGTGTCACGTGCGGGGTGCGCGACGCGCACGCGCGCGTCGTAGCGCACGATCCAGCCCTCGTCTGCGAGACGCCAGACCAGATCGACGTCTTCGCCCACGCGCAGCGCCGTCGTGAATCCCTCTCCGATCGCGCGGCGTCGCACGAGCAGGCAGGCCGCGGGCACGTAGCTGATCGGTGCGCCGGGGCGCACCGCGCCCGAGCGCGATCCCTGGTCGAGTGGCGAGCTCAGCCACTCGAAGCGCTCACGGGCCGAGCGCCCCGGTGGGCCGAGGACGCGCGGGGCCACCGCGCCGACACGCTCGTCCGCGAGGTGACGCGCCAGGCGAGCGAGCACGCCGTGCGCGTCCTCCAGCGCCAGGTCCGCGTCGAGGAACCACACCAGCGGACGTGACGTGGCCGCGAGGCCCGCGTTGCGCGCCGCGCCCGGGCCGAGGTTGGTCTCGAGGCGCACCAGGCTCGCGCCGTGGCGCGCCGCGAGGCCGGCCACGGCGTCGGCGTCTACCGAGGCGTCATCGACCAGCGTGACGAAGAGACCCGACAGGGCACCCAGCAGGCCCTCCACGCGCGGGTCATCTCGCACCGGCACGATCACGTCGACGTCGGCGGGCTCGAGGCGCACTGGGTACTCACAGTCCAGCAAGCCCTCATCGACCAGTCGACGCGCGAGAGCGACCTGGGGCGCGCGCAGCGGTGCCCCGCCTTGCCACTCGTGGATCGCCCGGACCGCACCCACCGAGAGGCGCACCAGGCGCCAGGGCGCCCCACCCGCCAGGAGCCGCGGCCCGTAGCGGCGCACCCCGTCGGCCAGGTGGACCCGGGTGCCGGGCGCCAGGCGCGCAGCGTCGGGCGAGGGCGGGTGGGACATGCGGGGATTCTTCCAGATGCCCCCGCGCGACGCGCGTGCCGGGCAGAATGGCCCGGGGGAGGAATCGTGACTGAGAGCGCCACGTTGATTGACGTCGAGGTACAAGAGCACGAGGAGTTGGCCGTCGAGGACGAGATGCTCGTCGAAGAGGTGTCCATCGACGGGCTCTGCGGCGTCTACTAGCCCGTGGCCGGTTCGCCGAGCCTGGACGAGGCACGCGCGTGGCGACTCAGCTCACGCGTGTCGCTGCGCGATGAGCCCTTCGGCGCGCTCGCCTATCACCACGACACGCGCCGCCTGGTCTTTCTCAAGTCGCGCGATCTCGTCAGCCTGGTGCGCCGCCTCGAGGAGTTCGCGAGCGCGACGGACGCGCTGGGCGAGCTGATCGAGGAGCCCCAGCGCGCTCGGTACCGGCGCGCGCTGTTCGATCTGGCCACGGCGGGGGTGATCGATGGGTGCTGAGTCCGCCCTGCGCACGCGTTTTGAAGGGGGCCTGAACGCGCCGATCTGTCTGACCTGGGAGCTGACGTACGCGTGCAACCTGTCCTGTGCGCACTGTCTTTCCGCATCGGGACGGGCCGATCCGAACGAGCTGTCGACCTCAGAGGCGCTGGCGCTCATCGACGAGATCGCCGCGATGCAGATCTTCTACGTCAACGTCGGCGGGGGAGAGCCCATGCTGCGCGAGGACTTCTTTGACATCCTCGAGCACGCCGTGCAGCGTCACGTCGGCGTCAAGTTCTCGACCAACGGCACGAGGCTGGGCCCCGCGGCCGCGCGACGCCTGGCCCAGAGCGACTACGTGGACGTGCAGGTCTCCCTCGACGGCATCGACGCGGCGACCAACGACGCGCTGCGCGGGCGCGGCTCGTACGCGCGGGCTCGACGCGCGATGGACAACCTCGCCGAGGCGGGCTTCGGCGCGTTCAAGATCTCGGTGGTGGTCACGCGTGAGAACGTCGGCCAGCTCGACGCCTACGAGGCCCTGGCGGAGCACTACGGCGCCGAGCTGCGACTGACGCGACTGCGCCCGTCGGGTCGCGGCGTGGCGGTCTGGGACGCGCTGCGGCCCACGATGGCCCAGAACCGGGACCTGTACCGCTGGCTGCTCGAGCGCCCGCAGGTGCTCACGGGGGACTCGTTCTTTCACCTCTCGGCGTTGGGCGAGCCCCTCGAGGGGCTGAACCTGTGCGGCGCGGGACGGGTGGTGTGTCTGATCGATCCGGTCGGGGACGTCTACGCGTGTCCCTTCGTGATCCACGAGCGCTTCCGGGCCGGCAACGTGCGTGCGGCCGGATTCGGGGCCGTGTGGGCTCACAGCGAGCTCTTCCAGGAGCTGCGCGCGCCGGGCTCGCCCGGTGCGTGCAGCGCGTGCGGCTCCTTTGACGCCTGTCGTGGCGGGTGCATGGCCGCCAAGTTCTTCACCGGCCTGGAGCTGGACGAGCCCGATCCGGAGTGCGTGCACGGCCACGGCGAGACGGCCCTCGTCGCGCGCGCGACGAGGCCACCGGCACCCTCGCCGGATCACTCGCGTCGCGTGCGAATCGCGCTCTCGGCTCGTCGCTGAGAGGGCGCCTCGGGTAGTCTCGGCCCGAAAGGGGGAACGAGTGGGCTCCAAGTGGTTCGAGACCGTCGCCATCGCCCAGGAGCGTGCGCACCGACGCCTTCCACCCTCCGTCTACGGCGCCGTTCTGGGCGGAGCCGAGAAGGGCCTCACGGTGCGCGACAACGTCACCTCCTTCGACGAGTTGCAGCTGGCGCCGCACGTCGCGGGTCAGGCGGCCCAGCACGACCTGGTGAGCTCGGTGATGGGCCAGAGCCTCTCGATGCCCGTGGTGCTCTCGCCCACCGGCGTGCAGGCGGTGCACCCGGCCGGCGAGGTCGCCGTCGCTCGCGCGGCGGCCAGCCGTGGCGTGGCGATGGGCCTGTCATCCTTCGCCAGCAAGCCCGTCGAAGAGGTCGTGTCCTGCGCCGCGCCCGTCTTCTTCCAGGTCTACTGGTCGGGCGGGCGCGAGGCCGTGCTGGCGCGCCTGGAGCGCGCGGCCAAGGCCGGCGCCAGCGGACTGATCGCGACCCTGGACTGGTCCTTCTCCCACGGGCGCGACTGGGGCAGCCCCTGGATCCCCGAGTCGCTCACCTGGCGCAACATGGCCCGCTTAGCGCCCCAGGCGCTGAGCCATCCGGCCTGGCTCTACCCGTTCCTGCGCGCGCGTCGCCTGCCGGAGCTGCTCACGCCCAACATGGTCGGCGTAGGCGAGAGCGCCCCGACGTTCTTTGGCGCCTACGGCGAGTGGATGCAGACTCCGCCGCCGAGCTGGTCGGACGTGGCCTGGCTGCGCGAGCAGTGGGACGGGCCCTT
This sequence comes from Actinomycetes bacterium, assembly GCA_021782915.1. Taxonomy (GTDB): domain Bacteria; phylum Actinomycetota; class Acidimicrobiia; order Acidimicrobiales; family RAAP-2; genus RAAP-2. Next base: position 4,704 of record JAJXUK010000042.1, read on the forward strand.
CATGGTCAAGGGCGTCACGCGCGTCGACGACGCGCGCCGGGTGCGGGACCTGGGCGCGACGGCGCTGTCGGTGTCCAATCACGGTGGCAACAATCTCGACTCGACGCCGGCGACCATCCGAGTTCTGCCGGCCGTGGCCGAGGCCGTCGGCGATCAGATCGAGGTGCTCCTGGACGGGGGCGTGCGTCGCGGCAGCGACGTCGTCAAGGCGGTGGCCCTCGGCGCGCGCGCGGTGATGATCGGGCGCGCCTACCTGTGGGGCCTGGCGGTCAACGGCCAGGCCGGCGTGGAGAACGTGCTCGACGTGCTGCGCGCGGGCATCCAGGCCACGATGCGCGGCCTCGGCCGGGAGTCCCTGGCCGAGCTGAGTCGCGAGGACGTGGTGGCCCCGCCGGACTTCTTCCGGGCCTTGGGCACGTGAACCGCGTCGCCGTCGTCACCGGCGCGGCGCGCGGCATCGGGGCCGCGTGTGTGGAGCGCCTCGTGGCCGAGGGCTACCGCGTGGTGGCGGTGGACCGGTGCCGGGACATCCCGAGCGTGCCGTACGCGCTGGGCACGCCGGGTGAACTGGACGCTCTGGTGGCCCGCCACGGCGAGCGGGTCCTCGGCCTGGTGGGCGACGTGCGCAGCGCCACCGACATGTCCCTGGCGGTGGAGACCGCCACGCGCCACTTCGGCCGCCTCGACGCGGTGGTGGCTGCGGCCGGTGTGGTTGCCGCCGGCGGGCCCCTGTGGGAGGCCGACGACGCCGCGGTGGACGCGGTGTGGTCGGTGAACGTGCTCGGTGTGCGCCGCTTGATCACGGCGGCGGCGCCCGTGCTCATCTCGAACGGACCCACGGCCCACTCGCGCATCGTCGCCGTGGCCTCGAGTGCGGGCTCGCTCGGCCTGCGCCACCTGGCCGCCTACGTGGCGGCCAAGCACGCCGTCGTCGGCCTGGTGCGCTCGGTGGCCATGGACCTCGCCGAGTACGGCGTGACGGCCAACGCGGTCAGCCCGGGCTCGACGCGCACGCCGATCCTGGAGGCCTCGGCCGCGATCTACGAGCTGGCCAGCGCGGAGGCCTTCGCCGCCCAGCAGCCGATCGGGCGCCTGATCGAGCCGGCCGAGGTGGCTGCCATGATCGCCTGGCTCTGCTCACCGGAGTCCTCGGCGATCACGGGCGCCGACGTCAAGGTCGACGGCGGCATGAGCGTGTCCTAGCCCCCAGGGGCCCGGTGTAGCGTGGAACCTTGCTCTTCGTGAGGAAAAGAGGTCCTAATTGAGCGAGCTGCACCTGCCTGGCCGTGTCGTGGTCCTGGGATGTGGATCGGTGGCCCAGTGCCTGATCCCGCTGATGGTCGACCACTTCGCCCTGACGCCCTCGAGCGTCACCGTGATCGAGAGCCGCGACAATCGTGATCGCATCGCGAGCTCCATCGCCCGAGGGGTGCAGTACAAACAGCTCGAGATCACCCGGGAGAACCTCGAGGCCGTGCTCGCCGAGCACCTGGGCGACGGGGACATCCTGGTGGACCTGGCCTGGAACATCGGCCTGGAGGAATTGCTGGAGTGGTGCCGACGCCACGGCGTGCGCTACCTGAACACCTCGGTCGAGGTGTGGGATCCCTACGAGGACGCCGGCGCACTCAGCCCCCAGGAGCGCACGCTCTACTGGCGCCACATGGGCCTGCGCCGTCAACTCGCCCGCTGGGGCGCCAACGACGGGCCCTCGGCGGTGGTCGAGCACGGGGCCAACCCCGGCCTGGTGAGCCACTACGTGAAAAAGGCGCTGGTCGAGATCGCCGCGGCGGTGCGCGCGGACGGCTACCTGCCCGAGACCCACGAGGCGATCGAGGCGGCCCTGGGCGCCGGGCGCTACAACGAGTTGGCTCGCCTGCTCGAGGTCAAGGCCATCCACATCGCCGAGCGCGACACGCAGATCTCCGATCGGCCCAAGCAGGTCGGCGAGTTCGTCAACACGTGGAGTGTGGACGGCTTCTACGAAGAGGGGGTGGCTCCGGCCGAGGCCGGCTGGGGCACGCACGAGAAGACGTTGCCGGCCCTGGCGCTCACGCACGAGGGCGAGGGCCCGCTGAATCAGATCTGCTTCGCCCAGATGGCCCACAAGACCCTGGTGCGATCGCGCACGCCGTCCGGGCCGATCGTGGGTATGGTGATCCGCCACGGCGAGGCATTCACGATCTGTGACCACCTCACGGTCTGGGACGCCGACACGGCGATCTACCGGCCGACCGTGCACTACGCGTACTGCCCGACGGACCTGGCCTGGGCGAGCTTCGTCGAGATCGAGGGCCACGACTACGCCTACCCGGTGAATCAGCGCATCATGAACGACGACATCATCTCGGGGCGCGACGAGCTCGGCGTGCTGCTCATGGGACACCCCTACGGAGCCTGGTGGACCGGCATGCAGACCTCCATCGAGGAGGCTCGCGCGGTCGCCCCACACCAGAACGCGACGACGATCCAGGTGGCGGCCTCGATCCTGGGGGCTCTCGACTGGATGATGCGCCGTCCCCGCGAGGGCGTGCGCGTGCCCGACGAGCTGCCCTGGGAGCAGGTACTCAACGTGGCCGAGCCCTACGTGGGCACGACCTGGTCCGGTCCGATCGACTGGGATCCGGTCTCGAGCCACACCGACTGGTTCGACCGCTGGTCGGGGCGCACCTACGACCTCGAGGATCCCTGGCAGTTCACGAACTTCTTGGTTTGATAGGGAGGCGATTCTGACCCTAGATAGCGTGGTTATCTGGTTCGCGATAGATTACTATTAAAGGCTCGTGTAGGGGGAAAAAGTTCATGCGATTGAAGCGAAGTGCGATGACGGGGCTCGCGGTCAGTCTCATGTGGGGTGTCACGCTCATTGGGGGCACCGGGGTGAGTGCTGCCGGTACTCCTCTGGTGCCGGCGACCAGCAATGCGAACTGGAGCACCATCACCTCGCTGCCGGGCAGTCTCATGGGATTGGCGGGCGACTCCGCGGGGAATCTCCTCACGTTCGATGCGAGCCCACAGCTGAATCTCATTCAGGCAAACGCCCTCACGGGAGCGGAGCACGGTGTGCCGATCATCCCGGGGGCTCTCGAGCACATGACTCCCTCCAGCTACGTGAACGCCACTGGAGGCGAGTGGATCGCCGGTGTGGTGCCCCTGAGCAACGGCACAACTCTGTTTGACAGCGGCTACGCCAACGAGATCGATCTCTCCACTGCTCCGGGCGTCTACAGCGTGGCGTTCTCCAACTCGTGGTTGGCGAACCCGACGGGCATGGCGATGGACCCGAGTGGGACCGCGTTGTACGTCGTGAACTCAGATCCCACCGTGACGGGCGGATCCAGCGTCTATCGAGTGCCGGTCTCGGGATCGAACTTCAACTGGGCCGGCGCCACGAAGGTCATCGGGGGTTTGAACTACGCCATGGGGGCAGTGGTCAGTCCATCCGGCACGCTCTACGTGGCGGATCTCACTGACCGCACGATTGTGGCGGCCACGGCGGGACAGATTCAGAACGCCGTGAGCACGGCAACGCCGCTGACGCCCACCAGCGGGCTTACGACAATAACTGGCAGTGTCGCGGAGCTGCTGGGCGTCAACGGGCTGGCGATGGACGCGTCGGGCAACCTCTTCTTCTCCGAGTACATCGGTTATCCGATCGGCCAGGGTCACCTGGCGGTCGGCGAGATCCCGGCGAGCTGGCTGGCTGGATCCACGCCGGCCACCCTCGAGAACGGCGGCATCATCGATCTGGCCGACACGAACACGCTGACGAGCATCGACTCCGGTCTCCAGCCCCTGACGATCGTGCACGGCGTGCTCCTGGCCGGTTCCTACGCCACGAACAAGATCTACGCCTATCCACTGAACGGCCTGCCACGACTGGCCAACCTCACGGCGTCAGTGAGCGGTGGCAATCTGACCGCCGTGTGGGGCTACAGCGGTGCCGCCTACTACACGTGCACCCTGATGGTGGGGCTGTTGACGCCGACGAGCTTCACGAGCACGACACGCGGCACGTCGTGCACGTTCTACGGAGTCAGTTCCGCCGGCTACGGAGTCCGGGTGGTCGCCTATGACGCGAGTGGTCTGGCCTCCGTGGCCCAGACCGTCTTTCCCACGCCGTACACGATCACGTGCGTCAAGGGCACCAGTGTGCGCCAGGTCACCGGGATCGCCCCCACGTGCCCCACGGGGTGGCGACAGAAGTAGCCGTCACACGTCTCGACTCGCCGGGCCTTTGGTCCCGGTGGGGGCGTTGCGCCGAGATACCCTGGGGGGTATACTGACTCAAACGCGCAAGAGCCCCCCTGGGGTATCGGCGCCCTGAGGAGGTGACATGGCTCGCGTAGTGGTTCTCGGTGCGGGGATCTCGGGTCACACCGCGGCGCTGCATCTGCGCCGCAAGCTCGCGCGCGCCCACGAGGTCGTGGTTGTCTCGCCGAACTCCAAGTGGAACTGGATCCCGTCCAACATCTGGGTCGGTGTGGGCACGATGACGACCGATCAGGTGACGTTCCCGCTGGCGCCGATCTACAAGCGCACGGGGATCGTCTTTCACCAGGCCCTGGCCAGCGAGCTGCACCCGGAGGGCACGAGTGACGCGCCGACTCCGTTCGTGCGGGTGCGCTACACGGATCCCGCGCGCGCCGGCGAGGTGGCCGACATCACCTACGACTACCTCATCAACGCGACCGGCCCGAAGCTCAACTTCGCGGCCACGCCGGGCCTGGGCCCGGAGGCCAACACGCTCTCGGTGTGCACCCCCCAGCACGCCGTGCAGGCCTCCCAGGCCCTGGCCCAGTCGATCGACAAGATGCGCCGCGGCGAGCGCCAGCGACTGGTGGTCGGGGTGGGCCACGGGGCCTGCACCTGCGAGGGCGCGGCCTTCGAGTACACGTTCAACGTCGAGCACGAGCTGCGCAGTGCGGGCGTGCGCGACAAGGCCGAGGTGATCTACCTGACCAACGAGTACGAGCTCGGCGACTTCGGCGTGGGCGGCATGACCTTCACCCAGGGCCGCGAGATCACCACGTCCAAGCTCTGGACCGAATCGCTCTTCCGCGAGCGCGACGTCAAGGCGATCACCCAGGCGCACGTCGAGAAGGTCGAGCCGGGTGTCATCCACTACGAGCAGCTCGACGGGAGTCACTCGAGCCTCGACTTCGACTTCGCCATGCTGCTGCCGCCGTTTAGGGGCGTGGACCTGACGGCCTTCGACGCGACGGGCCAGGAGATCACGGCCGAGATGTTCGCGCCCAGTGGCTTCATGAAGGTGGACGGGGACTACGCGGCCAAGACCTACGACGAATGGCGTGCCGCTGACTGGCCCTCGACGTATCAGTCTCCGCGCTACGAGAACGTCTTCGGCGTGGGCATCGCCTTTGCGCCCCCGCACCAGATCTCGGTGCCGCGCACCAGCCCCAACGGCACGCTTATCACCCCCGCGCCCCCGCGCACCGGCATGCCCTCGGGCGTCATGGGCAAGACCGTCGCCCTGACGATCGTGGACCGCATCACCAAGGGCGTGGGCTCGAGTCACAAGGCCTCGATGGCCGACATGGGCGCGGCCTGTGTGGCCTCGGCCGGCGTCGGCCCTCGCCGGGGCACCGCGGCCTCGATGACGATGTACCCGGTGGTGCCGGACCTGCAGCGCTTCCCGGCCACCGGGCGCTCGAACAAGGACACCTTTGGCGAGATCGGCCTGGCGGGGCACTGGATCAAGTACATGCTCCACGTGCTCTTCCTGTACAAGGCCAAGGCCCGCCCCTTCTGGTACCTGATCCCGGAGTAGATGCCATGGACCACGCCAACGACGACATCACCCGCGCCCCCGTGCCGACCAGCCGCACGCTGTCGCGCCGGGCCAACCCCCTCTATCAGCTCTGGCGCTTCGTCGCCCTGAATGTCCGCTTCGTCACCATGATCTTCAAGGGTGGCCACTGATGAGTCCCAAGAAACCCGCCAACGGAAGGATCTACGTGTCCCCTGGACCGCACCTCTCGGCTGACTCGCACGTCCTGCAGGACGTCGAGCAACTCGACCTGATCACCAAGCGGCTGCGTCGCGCCCACGGTCAGCTGGGCGCGGTGGTGCGCATGCTCGACGAGGGCCGCAACTGCGAGGAGATCATCACCCAGATGGCCGCCGTCAACAAGGCGATCAACACCGCGGCCTTCAAGCTCATCAGCTCGAGCCTCAAAGAGTGCATCACTGACCCCAACATCGACGCCGAGCCGGTGACCGAGAAGCTCCAGCGCCTCTTCTTGAGCCTGGCCTAAGGAGAGACATGCGAGTCGTCATCATCGGGGGCGTGGCCGGTGGCATGTCCGCCGCCACGCGCCTGCGTCGCCTGGACAACGAGGCCGAGATCATCGTGCTGGAGCGCAGCGGGCACGTCAGCTACGCCAACTGCGGACTGCCGTACTACGTGGGCGGGGTGATCGACCGTCGCGCCAGCCTGTTGCTGCAGACGCCCGAGTCGCTGCACCAGCGCTTCAACCTCGACGTGCGCGTGCACCACGAGGTGACCGGCATCGACCGGGACCTCAAGCTCGTGCGCGGCCGTCGCCTCGACGAGGACGCGGACTTCGAGCTCGCCTACGACTACCTGATCCTGAGCCCGGGCGCCTCGCCGGTGATCCCGCCGATCCCCGGCGTCGAGCGGGCGCTGGCCCTGCGCACCGTGGAGGACGTCGAGCGCGTGGCCTCGGCCCTGGACCACGCGGCGCGCCACGCCGTGGTCATCGGTGGTGGCTTCATCGGCGTGGAGATCGCCGAGAACCTCGTCGAGCGCGGGGTGGCGACCACCCTGGTCGAGGCGGCGGACCAGCTGCTGGCCCCGCTGGACCCGGAGATGGCCACGCTGGTGGCCGACGAGATGACCCGACACGGCGTCGACGTGCGCCTCGGCGACGGGGTCGAGGCGATCACGCCCACCGCGGTGCAGCTGCGCTCGGGCGAGATCGTGCCGGCCGACCTGGTCGTCGTGGCCATCGGGGTGCGCCCGGACGTGCGCCTGGCGCGCGAGGCGCACCTGCAGATCGGCGCCTCGGGCGGCGTGGTCGTGGATGACTTCAACCGCACGAACGATCCGGCGATCTACGCCATCGGCGACGTGGCCGAGAAGACCGACGCCCTGGACGGCGCGGCGACCCTCGTGCCCCTGGCCAACGTGGCCAACCGGCACGGACGCGTGGTCGCTGATCACCTGACGGGGCGTCGCGTGCGCCCACGCGCGACGATCGGCACGGCCATCGTGAAGGTCTTCGACCTCACCGTCGCGGTCACCGGATGGAACGAGAAGCGCCTGGCCGGCACCGAGCGCACGTTCACCGCGATTCACACCCATCCCTCGCACCACGCCGGCTACTACCCGGGCGCTCGTCAGATGGCCCTCAAGGTCCTGATCGACTCGACGACCGGGGAGATCCTCGGGGCCCAGGGCGTCGGCAAGGACGGGGTGGACAAGCGCATCGACGTGCTGGCCACGGCCATCCGCGGCGACATCACCGCGCCCGAGCTGGCCGACCTGGAGCTGGCCTACGCGCCGCCCTTCGGCTCGGCCAAGGACCCGGTGAACATGCTGGGCTACATCGCCGAGAACGTGCTGACCGGTCTGGTCCGCACGGTCCAGTGGAGCGAGGTCGAGCGCTTCCGTGCCGAGGGCGCGCTGCTGCTGGACGTGCGCACCGAGGACGAGTACCTGCGCGGGCACGTGCCCGGGGCGCTCAACCTGCCGGTGGATGAGATCCGCGAGCGCGCCGACGAGCTCGAGCTCGCGCGCACCATCGTGGTGATCTGCCAAGTGGGCCAGCGCGGTCACACCGCCACGCGCCTGCTGAACGAACTGGGCTTTGACGCCCGCAACCTCGACGGTGGTTACCGGACCTGGAGCACCTCGCCCGCGGCGAGGCAGCTCGAGCTCATCGGCTGACCCCTCGAAAGAAAGAAAGAGAAAGGTAAAGAGAAACTATGTGCCACCGCACAACCTGTCGGACCTGCCGCAAGCCCACCTGGAGTGGCTGCGGCAACCACATCGAGCAGGCCCTGGCCGGCGTGCCCAAGAGCGAGCGGTGCCAGTGCGGCGCGGGCTCCTCGGCCGGCGGCGGACTGTTCTCGAAGCTGCTGGGTCGCTAGAGCGTGAGCGCGGCGGAGGTCTGGGCGGAGGCCCTGGCGGCCTGGGCGTTGCCCGAGCACGTCATGGCCTCGGCGCAAGAGAGCCCCTGGATCCACCCGCCCGAGATGTTCACCCTGCCCTCGGTCATCGACCTCACGCCCTCGCACGAGCGCGCGCGTGAGGCGATGCCGGAGGCCGGCAGCGTCCTCGACGTGGGCTGTGGCGGCGGCGTGGCCGCCTTCGCCCTCGTGCCCCCCGCGGCCCACGTCATCGGCGTGGACCACCAGGGCGCCATGCTGGAGATGTTCGCGGCCAGCGCCGCCGAACGCCACGTGACGTGCCAGACCATCGAAGGCTTGTGGCCGGCCGTGGCCGATCAGGCGCCGGTGGCCGACGTGGTCACCTGCCACCACGTCGTCTACAACGTCGCGCACATCGTGCCGTTCCTGGGTGCGCTGGCCTCTCACGCGCGCCACCGCGTCGTCATCGAGATGCCGGACCGGCACCCGCTCAGCGCCATGAACGCCGCGTGGGAGCACTTCTGGCAGCTCGAGCGACCGAGCACGCCCACGCCGGAGGACCTGCTCGGCGTGCTCGAGGAAATGGGCATCAACGCGACGCGTGAGCGCTTCCGCGCCTCCCCGCGCACCGAGCTGGACTCCGAGCGCGCGACGCACTTCTTGCGCATCCGGCTCTGTCTTCCTGCCTCGCGCGAGGCCGAGGTGCGTGACTACCTGGCCGCTCAGCCGGCGCCCGGCCCGCGCGAGCTGTCCACCATCTTCTTCGACGTCTAGCTCGGCGCGCGCGCCTGATTCACGAGGCGCCCGCCCACGAGGGCCAGCACCCGCGTGGCCACGGCGTCGTCGCGCTCGCGGTGCGAGATCAGCACGGTCAGCGCGTCGCGCTGACGCGTGGCCAGTCGGTCGAGCACGTCTCGGGCCGTGGCCTCGTCGAGGCCCTCGGTGGGCTCGTCGAGCACGAGCACGCGCCGAGCGCTCAGGTAGGCGCGCGCCAGGCCCAGTCGGCGCTGCTCGCCGCCGGAGAGCCCGCTGCGCACACCGCCCAGGGGCGTGTCCAGTCCGTGCTCGAGCCCGGCGAGCCAGTCGGCGAGGCCCGCCTCGTTGAGGGCCTCGAGCAGTTCGTCGTCGCTCGCTCCGGCACGGGCCAGTCGCAGGTTGGCCCGCAGCGAGCCCGCGAACACGTAGGCACTCGCCTCGGAGAAGCCGACGCGCTCTCGAACCTGGGTGCCGCTCAGGCGCGCGTAGTCGACCCCGGCCAGGCTCGTGTGTCCGGCCTGGGCACTGAGCAGGCGCGCGATCACGTGGCCCAGCGTGCTCTTGCCCGAGCCGCTCGGCCCGCGCAGCACGATCAGCTCACCCACGCGCGCGTGGAGATGGACGTCGACCAGCACCGCGCGCTCGAAGGCGTGTGCGACGCCCTCGAGCGCGAGTGGCTCGTCACTGGCCGGCGACGCGTCGGGCTCGCTCGGGTCCGTGACCGGCCTCGAGCGAGTGGCTAGTGAGTCAAAGCGCCCGAGGGCCGCTCGCTGGGCCCCGCTGTCGCTGAGACCGGACACGGCCGCGCCGAGCAGGTCGAGCGCGCCCATCGCGAGCAGCGCGGGCACGGCGACCAGGGCGCGGTTGAGCCCGCCGGCCCGCGCCGCGCTGGTCAGGCTCAGCACGGCCATCGTCGACAGGCCCCCCACGCAAAGCAGCAGGCCCTCGACGAGGGCCCGTGCGCGTCGGCGCGCGGCCTCGGCCGCGTCGTAGTCGGCCTCCAGGCTCTCCAGGCGCTGGGCCAGGGCCGTGGGCGCACCGCCGAGGGCGTACTCCTCCCAGCCGGCGGCCGCCTCGGCGCTCAGCGCGCTGAGGCGCTCGCGCGCCATCTGAAGGCGCTCGTCGGCTCGAGAGAGCGGACGCTGCACCAGCCAGGGCACCAGGGCGAGCTCGACGAGCAGGGCCCCGATCAGCACCGCGGCGCTGGGGCCCACGACGAGTCCGCACACCAGCGCCGTGACCAGGGCGCTGGCCACGGCCGCGGCCAGGGGCCCGGCGACGCTGGCCAGCAGGTCCTCCACCGACTCGACGTCGCGCACCGCCAGGTCCACGACCTCGGCGCTGCGCGGGCCGAGCCCGGCGGGTGCGAGCGGTTCGATGAGGCGGGCCACGTCGTGGCGCACCTCGGCCATCACCGACAGGACCGCGTCGTGGGTCACGGTGCGCTCGAGGTAGCGCCCGGCCGCCTTTCCCAGGGCGAAGAGCTGCACCAGGCCCATCGGCACGCTGAGTGAGAGCACCGCGGGCTTCTCGGCGGCCCGCACGATCAGCCACGCGGAGGTGCCGGCCAGGCCCACCGTGGCCAGGGCCACGCCCAGGGCCGCGAGGAAGGCCCCGACGAGCGCGCGCCGGTGCCGAGCCAGGGCCCGCGCCACGAGCGTGCCCCTCACGAGGGGCCCAGGGCCAGGGTCGCGTCGCCGACCAGGGGCCGGTGCGAGGCGACCACGCGAGTCATGGGCAACGCTGCGATGAGGGCTGCGATCTGCTCGGCGCTGTGCGGATCCAGGTGCGCGGTGGGCTCGTCGAGCACCAGCACGAGCGGCTCGCGCACCAGGCAGCGCGCCAGTGCCAGACGACGGCGCTGGCCGGCCGACAGCGTCCCGTCACCCTCGCCGATCGGCCGGTCGAGCTCGACGTCGAGGCCCACGCGCTGGAGGTTGGCGCGCAGCACGTCGTCGCTGAATCGGGTCTCGCCAAGTGTCAGGGCCTCGCGAACCGTGCGCCCGTGCAGGGGCGCGTCCTGGGAGAGCCAGGCGACCTGACGACGCCAGTCGTCCCGGTCGAGGTCGGCCAGGTCGTGACCGTCGACGTGAATCAGCCCGGGCGCGACGTCGCTGAGCGTTAACAGCGCGCGCAGTAGTCGCGTCTTTCCCGCGCCGGAGGCGCCGGTGACCACCAGCATCTGGCCGGGCTCGACGAGCGCGTCGCGAAGAACGAGGCCGGGGTAGGCACGCGGGGCGGGCGCGCCCGGGCCCCGGGGCGCCGCGAGGCGGCCCAGGAGGGCCCCCGCGGCCGCGACGCCGCTGGCCGAGGCGTGAAAGGCCGCGGCCACGCGCCGCAGCGGCAGGAAGACCTCGGGGGTGATGACGAGGATCGTCGTCGCCTGGGCCAGGCCCACCTGACCGTGCAGCAGGCGCAGACCCAGCTCCATGGCCACCAGGGCCGTGGCGAGCGAGCTGAGCAGCTCCAGGGCGAAGCTCGAGAGGAAGGCCACGCGCAGCGTGTGCATGGTGGAGCG
>JAJXUK010000074.1 GCA_021782915.1 Actinomycetes bacterium
CTACACCCGGATTTCGACCGACGAGGTCAACCAGCCCTACTCCCTCGGCGCCCAGTCCGAGAAGCTGAGCAACTACGTCGCGAGCCAAGAGGACTGGGAACTGGTCTCCACCTTCACTGACCAGATGTCGGGCGCGAAGTTAGAGCGCCCGGGACTCACCAACGCGCTGCGCGCCGCGAAGGCCGGAAAGTTCGAACTCCTGCTCGTCTATCGCGTGGACCGGCTCTCGCGCAGCGTGCGCGGACTCGCCGAAATACTGGAAACCCTCGACGGCGAAGGTGTCGGCTTTCGCTCGGCGACCGAACCCTTCGACACCACGTCACCGGCGGGTCGAATGATGGTCCAGATGCTCGGGGTCTTCGCCGAGTTCGAACGCGCGACGATTATTGACCGCGTGATCGCGGGCATGGACCGCAAGGCCAGTCTCGGCGGCTGGTGCGGTGGCGTCGCCCCCTACGGCTACCGCGCGGTGAAGGGCGAGGGCCGTCTCAGCGTCGATGAGTCCGAGGCACCCCTCGTGCCGGTGCTCTTTAACCTCTACGCGAACCAGCACCTCGGCAGTCACGCCGTCGCCAACTGGCTCAACGCTGCGGGCCTAGTGACCCGCTCGGGCAAGCCCTGGTCCTTTAAGTCCGTGCTCACGGTACTGCGCAGTCGGGTCTACCTCGGCCAGGTCCGCTACCGCGACGGGTGGCGCGAGGGTAGTCACCCCGCCCTCGTCGACGAAGAGCTCTTCGACGCCGCGCAGGTGATCCTCGACGAGCGCGCAGAAGACACTTCCAAGCGCGCGACCAACGCCTCGGACTACCTGCTCACGGGACTCGTCGTCTGCAACAATTGCGGCCAGCGCTTCAGTGGCACCCGCGCGACCGGTCGTAACGAGACCTACCGCTACTACACCTGCGGTTCACGCCAGCGCTACGGCACCAAGACCTGCAACGCCGACCGGCTGCCCGCCGACGTGCTCGATAGTGCCATCATCGACTCCTTGCTCACCGCCTACGAGGACTCAGACCTCTTTCGCGCCGCGGTTGGCCAAGCACAGCTTCAAGCCCGCAACGGTCACTCGCGCCACGACGACGAACTTCAAGCCGTCACCAACGAACTCGCCAAGGTCGACGCCAGTGTCGATCGCTACCTGCGAGCCTTCGAGTCGGGTTCCATGCCCGAAGCACTCTGTGGTGAACGAGTGAAGGAACTCGCCACTCGCGCCACCGTTCTTCGAGCCCGCCGCGATGAACTGAACGAGGAGATGGAACAGGCCGACATCACGTGCGCGTCGCCCGAGGAACTAGCTACTCTGCGCGACCGAGTGAACGAGGCTATCGCCGAAGGCTCACCAGCCGTGGTCAAATCGCTCTTGCAGGCGCTCATCCACGAAATTCGAGTAGATAGCCGCCACGCCATTCAGCCCGTCTTTCGCGTGCCTTTGGCTGGCGACGCCATGGCGGGCGATGCGGTTCGCGCACCATCCCGGTCGGTGGGCGCTGAGGGACTCGAACCCCCGACCTGCTGAGTGTAAATCAGCTGCTCTGACCACCTGAGCTAAGCGCCCGAGCCCACTACACTACGGCACCCTCCCCGACTGAGACCGGTCTAACGTGAGTTCCGGGGTCGGGTGCATGAGAGCCCGGAGGTGCTATGAGTCGGCCAGTCTCGCCAGAGCACTTCGTCGCTCAACTGCTCAGCCGCGAGACGGCGGCTCTGCTGCGGTCCTCATCAGTCGCGCGGACCTCGCGCGACCCTGAGGGCGTCCACCAGGCACGCGTCGCGACTCGACGGCTCCGGGCCGAGGTCAGCCTGCTCGCCGGCGTGCTGGATCCGCAGTGGTCCACGCGCCTCGAGCACGAACTGGGCCACTTCGGTCGCCTGTTGGGACGGTGTCGTGACCTCGACGTGGTTATTGCGCGCCTCGACGCCATTGCGGGAGATGACCCGACTCTCGACACCACCGTGATCGTGCATCTGCGGGCCCGCCGCGACGCCCTGACGCCACGCCTCGAGGCGGCCATCGATTCCCGCCGGTACCGCAAGATGCTGAGTTGCCTGGTCAACGCGTCCCTGTCCCCGCCCCTCACCCCGGTCCCTCCCGACTGGCGCTCCCCCATGCTCGCGCGCTGGCGCGACCGGTGGGACGCCGTCGCCACAGCGATGGAGCTGCCTCCCACCAGCGAGCAGCTGCACGCCCTGCGCATTGCCACCAAGCGCGCTCGATACGCCAGCGAAGTGGTCGACGCTCTGGTGGGCAAGCTCCAGCCCGTCCTCGATCGTGCCAGTGCCGCGCAAGATCACCTGGGACTCCTGCACGACCAGACCGTGGCGTCCGCTCTGGTAGCCGAGTGGTACGGCTCTCCCGCAGCCGCGCAAGGCGTCGACCCGAGCGACGCGATCGAGTCCTGGGCGCGGGCACTGCAGGCCGACTCGCCGCACGCGCACCGCTGGCTCGATCCGCTCAACGAAGCACTCCTCCTGGTCGAGGAACGGTCGCGGAGCCTGTCCGGGAGCCGGGAGCGGAAGTCAGGCTAAGTGTGCTTCCTTACGCGCCGGTCACGCGGTCGACGAGTGAGTCCTTGAAGAACGCGGGGCCGCGATGTTCGAGTGGGCTCCGCTGGAAGGGGACGCGAGCAGCGCTCCTCCAGGTCAGTGACGCCGTCGGCCGAGAAGCGGTGCCACCGCTGGGCGGCGCGCGGGTCCCCGGTCAACGTCGACTTGGCCCCCGCCCCTAGCGCCCAGGCAACCTCACCGCGCAGCGTTCGTGCGTGCTGTAGCCACAGGTCCAGGGGCCCCGGGGACCCGATGCCTACCCACGCCAACAACCCGGCGAGGTGCTCGTGCTAGAGCGGGCCCAAGGCGACGAGGCGGGCCAGGAGGTCCTCTGTCGCCGCGACGACCGGGCGACGGGCCACCGGGGCGTCGGTGACGAGCTCGTCGCCGGCCACGTCGGTCGCCCACGCGTCGGCCTCACGAGCGATGATGAGTCCGGCCAGGTAGTCCCACGGGTAGAGCCGCGACCCGCCCGCCACGCTGAAGGCATCCATTGACCCCTCGGCCACCAGGCAGATCTCGAGGCTGGCCGCCCCCAGAGCCCGGAACTGGCCCCATCCCACCCGCTGGTGGGGCCAACCCGAGAACGCGATCAGCGATCCAGCAATCTCGCGCTGGCCACTCGAACGCAGGGTCTCGCCGTCACGGACCGCGCCGGCTCCTCGCTCGGCGAGATAGGTGGTGCTGGTGGCGTGGTTGCGCACGCATCCGGCCACGAGCACTCCGTGGTCAAGCACCGCCAGGCTGGTCGAGTAGAAGGGGATCCCCCGATCGGCGTTGGTCGAGCCGTCGATGGGATCGACCACGATGACCTTGTCACCCTGACCACTCGTGCCGGACTCCTCGGACACGATGCGCCAGCCCGGGCGACGCAGCACCCGGCGAGCGACCTCGTCGGCTTCCACGTCTAAGTGGTACTGCGAAGCTCGAGCACCGGAGAAGCCCCGGCGCGCCCGGGGCTCCAGGGTGGCACCAATCTCCTGAGCGCACGTCGCCAGCCAGCCGAGGAGGTCCTCCACAGCATCACGGTAGTGGCGACCTGCGCATTCGGTGAACCGGCGCACCCGTAGACTCACACCTTTG
>JAJXUK010000075.1 GCA_021782915.1 Actinomycetes bacterium
GTTAATTCTGCGATGGACGGAACGCCGCTCGTAACATGTCGTAATGGCCTCGGCATCCTCTCGGCGAGTACTCGGCGATCTCGGCGAGGTCTTCAATCGGCGCCGGGTCCGCTCGCTTGCCGGGCCTCGAAGCTTCGAGCGCGGAGAGGACTACGCACGGAGTGGCGCGGTGACGAAGTTGCGCGTCACCGGGGCGTCCGCTGAGGCGACCGTCCGTGGGTCGGCGCTCTACGAGGTGCGTTTGAGGGTTGAGGACGGTGAGCCTGCATTTTTCTGCACCTGCCCGGTTGGCGCCGAGGGCACCTTCTGCAAGCACGCCGTCGCGCTCGCCCTCGCCGCTACGTATCCTCGCTCCGCCCAGCGGCAGTCCGACACCGAAGTTGAGGTCGACGTGCGTGCCTACCTTGAGGGCCTCGGCCGCGAGCGGCTCGTGGAGCTCGTGGCCGAACTTGCCGCAGCTGACGAGCTAGCCACTGCGCGGCTCCGACTCGCCGCAGCGAAGGCGATCTCCAGTCCTCTACCGCTTCGGGCGTTCCTCGACGCGATCGACAACGCCTTTGGGACCGATGACTACGTCTCCTACCGGGAGGTCTACGACTATGCGGTACGCATCCGCGAAGTGATCGGTGCCGTGCGGGGACTGCTCGCCGGTGGCGAGGCTGCGGCGGTGGTCACCCTGTGCGAGCACGCGCTCGAACGGGCCGAGGACGCGATCGACGCGATCGACGACTCGGACGGCTGTCTCGGTGAGATCGCCGCCGAACTCCAGGAGCTCCACCTCGCCGCCTGTAAGAAAGCCCGTCCCGATCCCGTCGGTCTCGCTCGCCACCTTTTCGACTGGGAGTGCAACGCGAGCGACCTCGACGTGTTCTGCGGCGCCGCACACACGTACGCGAAGGTACTCGGCAAGACCGGGCTCGCCACCTACCGCGAGCTCGCCGAAGCCGCCTGGGATCGCCTCCCAGTTCTGGGGCCCGGCGACAATCGCGCCTACGACGACAATAGGTTTCGCATCACTCACATGATGGAGGCCCTCGCCGAAGCGTCCGGCGACGTCGATATGGTCGTCGCCGTGCTCGCGAAGGACCAATCCTCCCCCTATCAATTCGTCCGCATCGCCGAGCGGTACCGAGCCGCGGGCCGCTTCGACGACGCGCTGCGCTGGGCCGAGCAGGGCCTCGAGCACTTCGGGCCATCAGCTGACCACCGGCTCCTTGAGGTGGCGGCCGGAGAGTATCACCGCGCTGGGCAGAGCGGTCGAGCGGTCGAGATCGCCTGGAGGGCCTTCGAGGAACGCCCGGCTCTGGGTACCTACGAGCGGCTCTGCGCCCAGGGAACGCGGGCCGGCACCTGGGACACCTGGCGACCCCGCGCGCTCGAGTGTCTGCGCAAGGACGTCGCGGGTCGGGTGAAGGCCGCCCAAGCCAAGGGCGGGTCGAGCGCCGGGCGCGCGCGATGGGGACTCGCCCCGGACGCCTCGGATCTCGTCGAGGTCTTCCTCTTCGAGGGGGACGTCGACCAAGCTTGGACCGAGGCGAAGGACGGGGGATGCTCCTCGCGTCTGTGGCTCGATCTCGCCCGCCGACGAGAGATGACCCATCCGCTCGAAGCCATCACGATCTTCGAAGAGGAGGTGGAACGTCTCATCGGCGCGAAGAACAACGACGCCTACCGACAGGCAGTCGAGATGATGGCCCACGTCGCAAAGCTGATGCGAGTTGGCGCCCAGCCCCACGCATTCGCGCCCTACGTTACTGGGGTGCGCGCCCGCCACAAGCCGAAGCGCAACCTCATGAAGCTCCTCGACGACCGCAAATGGTGAGACCAGCCAACTCGCCGAGACCGGAGTGAGTGATGGACCGGATGAATCGCGAGCAGTTCTTCGCCCGGCTGGCCGCCCTCGACGAGGAGCACCTGAAAAGAGCGTTGTGGAACCTCTATTGGCGCGGGACGGCCGCGGTACGTCAGCGCGTCGAATCCGAACTCGATCCCGGCGGTCCGCGTCCACGACGAAAGCAAACCGAGCCAGTCGATCCCGACGCAACGTTGGACGAGGTTCGCCACTTTGCCGCGCTGGCCCGCTCAGGTGCCTACCTCGCCGGTGATCGTCGCGTGAGCCCCCGGGAGCGCACGCGTTGGCGCTTCACCTTCAAACGGCTCGTCAAGGAAACTGAGATCGCCCTCGGCGACGAGGACATCGACGCCGGCACCGAAGCGATGGCGCTGCTGCTCGATCTCGTTCAAGAGATGCGCGGCTACGACTACTTCCGATCCGAGGACCCGATCGAAGCGGCTCGGATCGTCGTGTCGGACGAGGCGTCGCTGCTCTGGTCACGGGTCCTCAACCGGCTCGGTTTCGCCGAGTTCGCCCGAAGCGCAGCGCCCCAGCTCGTGCGCTGGGAGTCCGAGTACGGGTGGACCCGGACGGGCTTTGGACGGGTGAGCGAGTTGGAAACCCCCCTTGCGACGGTCCTCGAAGGAATGCTCACGGTGCCGGACCACTGGGACGCCTTCACCGACCGGTACCTCGAGACACTCGATGAGGTCGCCGCCTACCGCGTCTCGGAGTCCCGATCCGGTCGACACCAGTCCGACGGGAGCCGCGACCGCCGAACGAGCAACCTCGCCCAATGGCACAGGATGCTGCTCGACCGGCTGTTGGGCGGCGACAACGAAGAACGACTCGACCGGATTGGCGCGCACCCTGCGCTCAGCGGCCCGAACCTCCTCTACTTCCAGGCGCAGCTCGCGCGACGACGGGGGGACGAAGAGTCGGCACGCCGCCTAATAACCAGCGCACTCAATCGGCTTCCCGGACACCGGGATTTCATTGCGCTGGCGCAAGAGATCGGCGCGCCGCTCCCAGAGCGATCACGAGCGATCGCTCGTTCCCGCAACGAACGGCCGACGGACAGCTGACCTAACTCGAGAGCACGTGCAAGAGCACGCCCCCCGCGACGGTAGATGGTTCGGATGTTGACCTTGGCATTGAATTGCGGATGGCGCAGTTAGTTGCTTGATTGCAGTGGCCGGTAGAGTTCTGCACGTTTGAACGGGCCTCAGGGACGATCGTAAAAGCGCGTCTCTGATGCAAAGCGTGCAGATCCTCTCGATAGGTGACGCCGATCTCTGAAATCCGCTTGGGGAAATCTGCCTTGTTGTTGGTGATGAAGCGGTCTCTCGCGGCGCCGATCGCGGTTGCGAGATGCAACACATCGGCCGCTCTGAGCCCGTACGCCGCCCCAAGCGCGGTGGCGAGTTCGGCCGTCACCCGATCCACCGGCAGCAGGTCAAAGCGACCGAGCAACCTCCCGATGGCGGCGAATTCGTAGTCTCATCGGTGATGGAGCGGCTTCGTCAACAGTTCCGCCAACAACAAGACCGAACCGGTGCCAGCGGTCGAACCAAATGTCTGGGCGGCTCGAGGGGAAAGAGTGCGCGCCCTCGCTGCCTCAGTTCATGCCCGGCTACGGCGGCATAGATCAGCACATCGGCGTCGAACACGTCAATCTCCTCGGAGCCCATGAGTGTTGAGAACGACTTGTTCGCACCTCAGCCGCCATTGCGCCAGCCTGGTCGAGAGTCTCAGGGAGGAT
>JAJXUK010000010.1 GCA_021782915.1 Actinomycetes bacterium
CCAGGAGACCCAGCCGGTGAGGATCCCGCCGAGCAGGCCGCCCACCGCGCCGCCGGCGCCGGCCACCGCGCTCCAGGCCCCCAGGGCCTTGGGCAGGCGCTTGCCGTGGAAGGTCGTCACGATGATCGTCAGCGTGGCCGGCGAGAGGATCGCCCCGCCCACTCCCTGCAGCGCGCGCACCGCCACCATCTGGGTACTGGTGGCGGCGAAGCCCGCCCCGATCGAGGCGAGGGTGAAGACGCCCAGGCCGACGAGGTAGACCCGGCGGCGCCCGAAGATGTCCGCGGCGCGTCCGCCCAGCAGGAGGAAGCCGGCGAAGGTCAGCACGTAGGCGTTGACCACCCACTGGGCGTTCTCAATGGTGAAGTGCAGGTCGCGCTGCATCGAGGGCAGCGCGACGTTGACGATCGAGACGTCCAGCACGACCATGAACTGCGCCAGGCACGCGATGCTCAGGATGATCCAGTCGGGGGCGTGTCGGTGCTGTGTGGCGCGCGGCGCGTCGGATGCGGTGGACGTCTTGGCCATGGTTCGCGAGCGTAACGGCCCAGCTCGGTCGCGTGACATTTGCCAGACTGGACCGGTGGCTGCCCAGTTCATCTTCACCATGCGCGACCTGCGTCGCTTCTATCCGCCAGACCGCGAGGTCCTGCGGGGCATCAACCTGTCCTTCTACCCCGGGGCCAAGATCGGCGTCATCGGCCCCAACGGCTCGGGCAAGTCCTCGCTGCTGGCCATCATGGCCGGTCTGGACGACGGGTACTCGGGCGTTGCCCGCCTGACGCCGGGTTTCAGCGTGGGCTTCCTGGCCCAGGAGCCCCAGCTCGACGAGAGCAAGACGGTGGTCGAGAACGTGGCCGACGGCCTGGGCGAGCAGCGCGACCTGCTGGCGCGCTACAACGAGGTCTGCGCGCGATTCGCGAACCCGGACGCCGACGTCGACGCGCTGCTGACAGAGCAGGCCGACCTGCAGACGCGCATCGACGCGCTCGGCGCCTGGGACCTGGAGCGCACCCTGGAGATCGCCATGGACGCGCTCAATCTGCCCCCGGCCGATTCAGCGGTGACGATCCTCTCGGGCGGTGAACGCCGGCGCGTGGCCCTGTGCCGGCTGCTGCTGTCCAAGCCCGATCTGCTGTTGCTGGACGAGCCGACGAACCACCTGGACGCCGAGTCGGTGGCCTGGCTGGAGCGCACCCTGCAGGGATACCCCGGCACGGTGGTGGCCATCACGCACGACCGCTACTTCCTCGACAACGCGGCCAGCTGGATCCTCGAGCTGGACCGCGGCTACGGCATCCCGTGGGAGGGCAACTACTCGTCCTGGCTCGAGCAGAAGCAGGCTCGCCTGGCGGCCGAGGAGAAGGTCGACTCGGCCCGTCAGGCGGCCCTGGCCCGCGAGCTCGAGTGGATCCGCATGTCCCCGCGCGCGCGCCAGTCCAAGGGCAAGGCCCGGGTGAACGCGTTCAACGAGCTGGTGGCCCAGTCCGAGGCCGCCGAGCGGCGCCCCGAGAAGGTCGAGATCGCCATCCCGCCGGGTCCGCGCCTGGGTGAACTCGTCGTGAACGCCGAGCACCTCTCGAAGGGATTCGAGGACCGGCTCTTGATCGAGGACCTGTCCTTTCTCCTGCCCCCGGGGGGCATCGTGGGCGTGATCGGCCCCAACGGGGCGGGCAAGACCACCCTCTTTCGCATGCTCATCGGCGCCGAGACGCCCGACGCCGGCACGATCCAGGTCGGGCCGAGCGTCGTCTTCGCCTACGTCGACCAGTCGCGCGATGATCTGGACGCCACCGCGAGCGTCTTCGACGAGATCTCCGGCGGCGACGAGCGCATCGTGGTGGGCACCCGCGAGCTGCACGCGCGCGCCTACGTGGCCAGCTTCGGCTTCAAGGGCTCGGACCAGCAGAAGAGGGTCGGGGAGATCTCCGGGGGCGAGCGCAATCGAGTCCAGCTGGCCAAGGTGCTGCGTCGCGGGGGCAACGTGCTCCTGCTGGACGAGCCGACCAACGACCTCGACGTGGACACCCTGCGCGCCCTCGAGGACGCCCTGCTGGACTTCCCGGGCTGCGCCGTGGTGATCAGCCACGACCGGTGGTTCCTCGACCGCATCGCGACCCACGTGCTGGCCTTCGAGGGTGACTCGCAGGTGCGCTGGTTCGAGGGCAACTTCTCGGACTACGAGGCCGATCGGCACAAGCGTCTGGGCACTGACGCCGACCAGCCTCACCGGATGCGCTACAAGCCCCTGACGCGCTCCTAGTCCCGGCGCGGAGTGGCCGGCTCAGCACGTGCTCACTAGGGTGAGCATCGTCGAGAGGAGTCGTCATGGGCAGCTTTGACGGCAAGGTCGCCATCGTCACCGGCGGCGGTTCGGGGATCGGTCGCGCGGTCTGCCTGCAGCTCGCCGCCGAGGGCGCTCACGTGGTGGTCGCGGACCTCAAGGCCGAGCGCGCCCAGGGCGTGGCCGATGAGATCCAGGGGGCCGGTGGGGCGGCCACGGCCCAGGTGGGGGACCTGTCGGACCCGGCGGTGGTCACCCGGGTCGTCGAGGAGACGATCGGCACCCGCGGCCAGATCGACGTGCTGGTGGCCAACGCCGGGATCATGGACGACATGAGCGGGCCCGACGAGGTCAGCGATGAGATCTGGGAGCGTTTGCTGCGCGTCAACTTGACCGCGCCCTTCCTGTTGACGCGAGCCGTCTCGCGCCACATGCTGGCCCGCGGGCGCGGCGCGATCGTCTACACCGACTCCGAGGCCGGACTACGCGGCTCGGCCGCGGGCACCGCCTACAGCGTCTCCAAGCACGGCCTTGTCGGGCTCATGCGCTCGGGCGCCGTGCTGTTTCGCAACCGTGGGGTCCGCGTGAACGCCGTGGCCCCGGGCGGGGTGATGACGAACCTCGAGGTCCACATGAACATGGAGTCCGAGGGGCTGAAGGCCCTCGGCGCCTACCAGTCCGGCATCGGGCGCGTCGCCCAGCCCGAGGAGGTCGCCGCGGTCATCGTCTTCCTCGCCTCGGATGCGGCCAGCAACGTCAGTGGCGCGCTGGTGCCGGTGGACAACGGGTGGTCGGCGAGCTGAGGAGCACGCGGGGCGCCGTCGCGGGCGTTCTAGTGTCGGGGGCGCTGGAGCTGAAGGAGACGACGTGACCACTCGTGAGGACTGCGTGGGCCTGGACAGCGTGGACTCGCTCGGCGCGCTGCGCGATGAGTTCGTCCTGCGCGACTCGCAGGTCTACCTCGACGGCAACTCGCTCGGGCCCCTGACGCGCTCGGCGGCCGCGCGCGTGCGACGGGTCGTCGAGCATGAGTGGGCCGAAGGACTCGTCATCAGCTGGGGCGGGGCCGGTTGGATGGGCGCCCCGACGCGCCTGGGCGAGCGCCTCGCCCCCCTGCTGGGCGCGCGCGCCGGCGAGGTGGTGGTGGCCGACACGCTGACCATCAGCCTGGCCAAGCTCATCGGGGGCGCGCTCGCGCTGCGACCCGAGCGGCACGTGCTCCTCACCGACGCGGCCAACTTCCACTCCGACGTCTACATCTCTCGGGCCATGGCCCGTCGGGCCGGGCGCGAGGTGCGCGTGGCGACCATTGACCGCAACCGTCTCGAGGAGTACCTCGACGACGAGGTCGCCCTCGTGGTCCTCACGCACGTGGACTTTCGCACGGGTGAGATGCTCGACCTGGCTGGGGTGACCGAGAAGGTGCACGCGGCCGGAGCCCTAATGCTGTGGGACTTCGCGCACTCCATCGGGGCCGTGCCCCTCGACGTGACCGGAGCCCACGTGGACTTCGCGGCCGGGTGCACGTACAAGTACCTCAACGCGGGTCCCGGTGCCCCGGGCTTTCTCTACGTGCGCTCGTCCTGGCAGGGCGTGATCGAGAACCCGCTGCCCGGCTGGCTGGGCCACGCCCGACCCTTCGACTTCGACCTCGAGTACGTGCCGGCACCGGGGATGCAGGCCTTCGTGACCTCGTCTCCGCCCATCGTGGCCCTGGCCGCCCTGGACGGGGCCCTGGAGGTCTGGGACCGCGTGACCATCGACCAGGTGCGCGCCAAGAGCCTGGTGCTGACCGACCTGTTCATCGACCTGCTGGGCGAGCGCCTGCCGGGCGTGTTCGAGGTGGTGACCCCCACCGAGCACGCCCGGCGCGGCTCGCAGGTCTCGCTGCGCTTCCATCACGCCTACGGCCTCGTCCAGGCGCTCATCGAACGCGGGGTGATCGGTGACTTCCGCGACCCGGACATCGCGCGCTTCGGCTTCGCGCCGCTGTACCTGCGCTACGTCGACGTCTTTGACGCGGTGGAGCACTTCGTCCAGGTGGTCACGGGCGAGGAGTACCTCGCGCCGCGCTTCGCGGTGCGCCACGCGGTCACTTGATCACCGGTCACGGGGAGAAGACCACCGTGCGCGCCCCGACCAGGGCCACGCGGTCCTCGCTCATCAGACGTACCGCGCGCGCGAGCACCGTGCGCTCCACGTCGCGGCCCAGGCTGATCATGTCCTCGGGCCGGTGCGCGTGGCTGACGCGCACGACGTCCTGCTCGATGATCGGGCCCTCGTCCAGATCCGAGGTGACGAAGTGGGCGGTCGCCCCGATGAGTTTCACCCCGCGCTCGTGGGCCTGGTGGTAGGGGCGCGCGCCGCGAAAGCCCGGCAGGAACGAGTGATGGATGTTGATGAGGCGCCCGCGCAGGGCCTCGCAGAGCGGGGCTGAGAGGATCTGCATGTAGCGCGCCAGGACCACGAAGTCGGCCCGGTAGTCCTCGACGAGCTCGAGCAGGCGCGCCTCGGCGGCGGCTCTGGTGGTCCCCGAGACGGGAACCTCGTGGAAGGCGACGTCGTAGCGCGCCGCCAGGCCCGCGCAGTCCGGGTGATTGGACACGACGGCCACGATGTCCAGGGCCAGGTCTTCCTGTTCGGTCCGGTAGAGCAGGTCGGCCAGACAGTGATCGGCGCGCGAGACCATGACGATGGCTCGTCGGCGCTCGTGCTCGTGGCGCAGCCCGAGCGCGGGCTCGAGGTGCGCGAGGTCCGCCTCGAGGCGCGCGAGGACCTCGGGCTGGCTGGCCGGGCTCTCGAAGCGGGTGCGCATGCAAAAGACCCCGCTCTCGGGGTCGGTGAACTGGTCGTTCTCCAGGATGTTGCCGCGCACGGCGACGATCGCCCCGCTCGCCGCGTGCACGATGCCGGCCCGGTCGACGCAGCGCAGCGTCATGACGTAGGCGTTCATCGGCTACTTGTAGGCGTAGAACCCCTGGCCCGACTTGCGCCCGAGCAGTCCGGCCTGCACCATGCGACTCAGCAGTGGCGGCGGGGCCAGGTGGCTCTCCTTGAACTCGGCGTAGAGCGAGTCGGCCACGGCCAGGGTCGTGTCCAGGCCAATGAGGTCGGTCAGAGCGAGTGGGCCCATGGGGTGAGCACAGCCCACGACCATGCCGGTGTCGATGTCGTCGGCGGTGGCGAATCCCGACTCGAGCATGCGAATGGCCGACAGCAGGTACGGGATCAGCAGCGCGTTGACGACGAAGCCGGCTCGATCCTTGGAGGCGATGACGCGCTTGTTCAGCACGCCGGTCGCGTAGTCGCCCACGCGCTGGGTCGTCTCGGCCGAGGTCAGCAGCGAGGAGATCACCTCGACCAGGCGCAGCACGGGCACGGGGTTGAAGAAGTGCATGCCGATGACCTGCTCGGGACGGCGCGTGGCCATGGCGAGCTTGATGATCGGGATCGAGGACGTGTTGGTGGCCAGGATCGCCTTGGGGTCGCTGACGACGGCGTCGAGGCGCTTGAAGACCTGGATCTTGATGGCCTCGTCCTCGGCGACGGCCTCGACGACGAGCTGGCGGTCGGCCAGACGGGTGAAGTCCTCGGTGAAGCTGAGGTTGCCGCGTGCGCGGTTGGCCTCCTCCTCGGGGACCTTGCCCGAGGCCACGGCCCGGCTCAGGGACTTCTCGATGCGGGCCACGCCGGCGGCCAGGGCCTCCGCGTTGCGCTCGACGACGATGACGTCCGCCCCGGCGCGCGCGGCCACCTCGGCGATGCCCGATCCCATCAGGCCGCAGCCCACTACACCAATCCGCTCCACGGGGACCTCCCAGTCCGATGGCACTGCTCACGCGAGCCGTCCCGAGTGTAGGTCGGCTCGGACCCGGGGCCATCGGGGCCACGCCTTCAGTACCATGGGCCCGGAGGCGCGCCGGCGCCGGAGAGGTGTGCGCAGATGGAAACCGTCAACGTGATCATCGAGATCCCGCGGGGCAGTCAGAACAAGTACGAGTACGACCACGAGACGAACACGATGTACCTGGACCGGCACCTGGTGGTCTCGATGGGATATCCGGCCGAGTACGGCTTCATCCCCGACACGCTGAGCGGCGACGGCGACCCCCTCGACGTGCTGGTGCTCACGCAGTTCCCGACGTTCCCGGGCTGTCTGATCAAGGCCCGGATCCTGGGCATGGTCAACATGAGCGACGAGAAGGGCGAGGACTTCAAGCTGCTGGCCGTGCCGGCCTACGACAAGGCCTGGCGCGACGCGCTCGACATCGATGACGTGCCCAAGGCCGACAAGGACCGCATCGCGCACTTCTTCACCGTCTACAAGGACCTGGACGAGGGCAAGTGGTCCAAGGTCGAGAACTGGGTGGGCCGCGAGGCCGCCCTGGCCGAGCTCGCCAAGTCCGTGGAACGCTTCACCCGCTAGGTTCGGGTGTGGTGGAGAGCACCACGACGGACCCGCTCGGTGCCACGCGGCGCCGCCTGGTGGCGAGCCAGGCGGCGTTCTTTGCGTTGCTCGCACTGTGCATCGTGATCGATCACTCGGCCCAGGCCCAGCGCAACGGCATCTCCTTCTACGGGGTGGACCACGAGACGATTGGCGTCATCGCGGCCGCCTACGTGGTGATCTCCTGGGGCATGTGGGGCATGGCCGGCGCCGTGGGCGCCGCGGGTGCTCCGGCGGGCCTCGCCCAGGCGGTGAAGGCCGTCGCGCTCTTTCCCTACGTGATCCTGGTGACGCCCTACACGGCGGGCACCCTCATGAACTGGACCCACATGACCGCGGGCGTGATCATGGCCCTCATCCAGATGGCCATCGCACTGGGTCTGCTGAGTCGGGACCGTGGGGCAGCACCCGGGCTCGCCTTCGCCGTGCAGCTGGCCGGGGGCATCCTGGCCGCCCTGTCGCTGCCGAACTGGCACTTCGGCTACCTGCTCCAGGGCGAGGTGACCTTTCAGATCGGCTTCGCCGCGGTGGCCCTGCAGTGGCTGCGCGCCCTGGCCCCGCTCGCCGAGGCGCGCGCTCAGTCGCCCGAGCGCACCATCGAGTAGGCGATGGTGCGCAGCGCGCGCAGCCAGTCCTCCTCGGAGATGGCCAGGTTCTGCTCGCCCTGCAGGGAGATCTGACCGAAGAACAGCGCGTACCACACCCGCGCGAAGGCGATCGCGGTGATGCCCTCGGCGAGCAGGCCCTTCTCCTCCAGCGGGCTGACCCAGTGCACGATCAGCTCACCGGCCTCCTCCTTGGCCGCCATGATGCCGGCCGAGGCGGCCTCGTTGTGTCGGGCGAAGGACATGGACTCGATGCGCACGAGGCGGTTCTCGGTGCGCTCGGGAGCCTGAGCGTCATCGATCATCTCCTCGAGCGCCCGGCGCAGGTCCGGGGCGCTGTGCACCTCGCGCAGGGGGCTCGTGAAGGCCTCGGCCTGGCCCAGCAGGACCTGGCGGTAGCGGTGCACCAGGGTCGCCGCGATGAGGCCCTCGCGGTCCTCGAAGTAGCTGTAGAGCAGGGCCACGGAGATGCCCGCCTCCATCGCCACCCGCTTGACCCGGAACTGGGTCAGGCCGTTGCGCTCGATCTCGTGGGCGGCGGCCTCGAGGATCTTGTCCCGGGTCACGCAGGAAGGATACCCCGGCCCCGCGCCGGTCTCCGGGGCCTCGTCGGGGGCGGGCCCGCTCAGAACTCGCTCGCCCAGTCGCGCGTCGCGATGATCTCGGCAAAGCGCGCCAGGAACCGGGCCGCGTAGGCCCCATCGATGACGCGGTGATCGAAGGTCAGCGCCACCAGGCCCACCGAGTGGATGGCGATGGCCTCCTCACCGGCGTGGCTGACCACGACGGGCTTGCGGCTCACGCCGTCCGTGGACAGGATTGCCACCTGGGGCTGGTTGATGATCGCCCCGGTCATGAGGGTGCCGTAGGGCCCCGGATTGGTGATGGTGAAGGTGCCGCGCTCGGTGTCCTGGACGGTGAGCTTCTTGCTGCGCGCCCGGGTGGCCAGGTCGCGCACGGCGCGCGCCATATGCGTCAGTCCCAGGCGTCGCGCGTCCTGGACCACCGGCACGACGAGTCCGACGCCGTCCACGTCCACCGCGATGCCCAGGTTCACCTCGTGGTGCACGATCAGTTCGTCCTGGCCCACTGAGGCGTTCAGGTGCGGGAACTCGCCCAGGGCCTGCAGGGTGGCCAGGGCGTTGAAGGCCAGGTAGGTGAGCGAGAAGCCCTCGGCCTGCTTGAAGGCCGGACCCACTCGGCGCCGCAACGCGTCGACGCTCTCGTAGTCGACCTCCTTGGCCATGAGGGTGTGCGCGCTCGTGGCCTTGGAGCGCACCATGTGCTCGGCGGTCAGGCGGCGGACCCTGCTGAAGGGGACGATCTCGTCGCCGCGGGGCGCGACCCCGCGCGCGCCACGCGCGGCGATCGCCGACTCGACGTCCTTGCGCGTGAGCCGGCCCTGGGGTCCCGTGCCGGTCACGTCGCTCGCGGCGAGGCCGGCCTCGCTGAGCAGGCGGCGCACCACCGGGCTCAGCGAGGCCCCGGCCAGGGGCTCGGCGTCCGGGGACGTGCCCGAGGTGGCGAGTGCGCGAACGTGGGCGAGGACGTCCTCGCGCGTGATGCGACCCTGGGGCCCGGTGCCCGCGACGTCGGCGGCCTCGAGGCCGTGCTCGGCGAGCAGACGTCGAACGACGGGCGAGAGCGGCGCGGCGGAGCCCGAGGCTCGGGCCACGCGCACGCTCGTGGCGCTCGCGGCACCAGACGTGGCCCTCGGCGCACTCGCCGTGTTCGGGGCCGTGGCGGCGTCGAGTGACTCATCGTCGCCGATCACGGCCAATACGGTGCCCACGTCGACGGTCTCGCCCTCGCGCACCAGGATCTCGCGCAGCACCCCGTCGAACTGGGCGGGGATCTCCGTGTCGACCTTGTCCGTCGAGACCTCGAACAGGGTGTCACCCTTGGCGACGAGGTCGCCCACGGACTTGAACCACCTCGTCACGGTGCCGTCGGCGACGGTCTCGCCGAGCTGGGGCATGGTCACCTTGGCCACTGGTACTCCTTGGTTGCGTGATTCGGGTGGGCCTCTCGCTCGAGGCCCAGGTGCGCGCCCATCCAGTCCGCGGCCTGTGGGCGGTGGCGGTAGACGCGGTTGGTGCAGCCGTGGCTGCCGTCGGGGATCAGGATGAACTCGCTGCCCGGGGCCTCCTCGGCCAGGCGCGCGCCCTCGCGCCACGAGATGAGTCGGTCCTGCTGGCCGGCCACGACCAGCAGCGGGATGTCGATCGCCTCGGCGCGCCCGAAAAGGCTCAGCTCGCCCGCGGCCCGGCGGGCCTCGGACTCGTTGGCGCTGAGGCTGCGAGCCACGAAGGCGCCGCGGGTCAGCGGATTGAGCTCGTCAAAGGACGTGGAGAAGTCGTAGGGCCCGCTCAGGCTCACGCAGGCCCTCAGCCCCAGCGCTCGTCCGGTGCTCGCCGCGCGCGCGGCGTAGTAGCCCCCGAGGCTCACGCCCCACAGGCCGATCCGCTCGGGGTCCACGCCGGCCTGTTCGCGCAGCTGGTTCAGCACCCCGGCCATCACCACCTCCCAGTTGGCGCGGATCCCCAGGTGCTCGGCCTCGCCCTGGCCGGGCCCATCCAGGGCGAATGTGCCCATGTCGCGCTCGAGGAAGGACCGCTCGACCTCGCGGAACTCCTCCTTGGTCGAGTCGAGCCCGGGGACGAGCACGACGACGGGATGCGGCCCCGCGCCCGCGGGCAGGCGCAGCAGCCCGACCAGCTCGGCCGCCTCGAAGGGAATCGACACGCGCGTGCCCGGCGGATCGAGGAGCCCGGAGGCTTCGATCAGGCAGGCGACCGCCTGGTCGTGGGCGTCGCGGCGCTCGGCGGGCGAGGCGTCAAAGAGGAACTGGGCGAAGTGGAAGTAGGTGCCCGCGCGCGCCAGCGCCTCGCCAGCCGTGCGCGAATGGCCCGCCTCGCGCGCCTCGCGACCGAGCGTGCGGTGCCCGTCGGCCTCCTCTGACCAGGCGCGGCACCACTCGGACCACTGAGAGATCGAGCGCGTCACGCGCGCGTAGTCGCTCGCGTCCACGCCGTTGGCCGTGAAGCGAGCGGCCCAGTTGGCCACGGCCACCTCGAGAAGTGTGTCGGACATTGCCCCACCTTCAGTCCGTCGCTGTAGGAGTTGAATGGTAACGGAGGCGCCGATCGCGTCGATAGGGCCCGCATGTCTAATTCTTTTCACGCGAGCGAAGAAAATTCACCCCGGCTGCCTTGCGGGTCGTTCTGGAGCGTCGTTAGGGTTGCGCCAATCACTCACCGAGTGTGCGGCTGCGAGCGGGCCAGCGTGCGCGCGCGGGGCCGAATCAATCCAGGGGGGAATTAATGAATCACAAGGCGAAACTTCTTCGCGTACTGGGGGTGTCATCGGTCGCGGCGGCGTCCTTCGTGTCGCTGGGCTCGGCGTCGGGCGCGGCCTCGAGCGGATCCATCCCGAAGGGCCAGCCCGTCAAGATCGGCATCTCGCTGTCGCTCTCGGGCGACTTCTCCGCGGACGGCCAGGCCTTCCAGCAGGGCTACAAGCTCTGGGCGGCGGACGTCAACAAGACGGGCGGACTGCTCGGACACAAGGTCGTCCTGGACATCGTGTCCGACGCCTCGAGCCCGACCCAGGTCGTCACGAACTACCAGAAGCTGATCTCGGTCGACCACGTCAACCTGACCTTCGGACCGTTCTCGTCGCTGCTGTCGTTGCCCGCGGCCAAGGCCGTGTCGCGCTACGGCTACGCGCTGGTCGAGGGCGCCGGCGGTGCGCCGTCGGTGTTCCAGGCGGGTCTGCACAACATCTTCGACGTCTCTCTGCCCGTGGCCAACGACCTGATGCCCTTCGCCAAGTGGGTCACGTCGCTGCCGGCTGGCCAGCGCCCGAAGACCGTGGCCTTCGTCACCTCTAACGACCCCTTCACGGAGCCCCAGGTGACCACCATCATCCCGATCCTCACGAAGGCCGGCATCAAGACCGTCTACAACAAGGTCTTCCCGGCCGAGGTGACGGACTTCACGCCGATCGCCGACGCGGTCGCGGCGGCCAAGCCTCAGGCGGTCGTGCTCGGCTCGGTGGACGTGCCCACGGTGTCGGCGTTCATGCAGGCCTTCGAGCAGTCCGGCTTCAGCCCCAAGGCGTTCATCGCCACGGGCGGCCCGGACCAGGGCTCGACGTTCATCAAGGCCGTGGGTGCGAAGAACGCCAACGGCATGATGGTGCCCAACGCGTGGTACGGCGGCTCGGCTAACCCGCTGAGCAAGAAGATGGTCGCCGAGTACATCAAGCAGTACGGCGGCACGGCGGCGTCGGTCTCGAGCGACGTGGCCGAGGCGTACTCGGTCGGCGAGGTGATCGCCCAGGCGGTCAAGGCCACGGGTGGCTTCGACAACTCGAAGATCATCAGCTACCTGCACTCGGGCGTGACGCTGCAGTCGGTGCAGGGTCCGGTCAAGTTCAACGGCCTCGGCATGAACGTGAACCCGACGGCCTACACCTTCCAGTGGCAGGGCGCGAACTTCGTCCAGGTCAACCCGCTCGGGGACCCCAACACGGTCAAGATCCTCTACCCGAAGCCGGCCTGGGGCAAGTAAGCCGTGAACACAGTTGCCCTGCTCAGCGCCGCGAAGGATGGCATCCTGACCGGCTCGGTCTACGCCCTCATGGCGACGGGGCTCACCTTGATCTTCGGCGTGATGGACATCATCAACATCGCCCAAGGCATCCTGGTGATCCTCGGCGCCTACCTGAGTTACGCGCTGCAGGTGCACTGGCACATTGATCTGTTCGTGGGCCTCCTGATCACGATCCCGGCGATGTTCGTCGTCGGGATCGTGATCGAGAGGCTGTTCATCGGGCGCCTCAAGGGTCCCGAGCGCACCGCCATGTCGATCCTGGTCACCTACGCGGTGTCCCTGCTGATCGAGGGCGGCCTGAACATGGTCTTCTCGGTCAACGATGTCCAGCTCCAGGGCTGGTACGTCACCAGGTCCTTCGCGATCGGCCAGGTCCACTTCGGCTACATCTACGTGGCCGGCTTCATCCTGGCCGGCGTCCTGCTGGGGGCCCTCTACTTCATGCTCTACCGGACCCGCTTCGGCATGAGCGTGCGCGCCTCGCTGGCCGATCAGACCTCGGCGGCGCTGGTGGGCATCGACGTCAAGCGCGTCTCGACGATCACCTTCGGCGTGGGCATCGCGGTCACCGCGGCCGGGGGCATGATCTACGGCGCCACCAACGCCTTCAACGCGTCCTCGAGCTACGACCTCATCTCGCGCCTGCTGACCATCATCGTGCTGGGCGGCATGGGCAGCCTGGGCGGGGCGATGTTCGCGGGGATCCTCATGGTCTTCGTGGGCGACATGGTGGGCGTCATCTGGTCGCCCGTGTGGTCCTCGCTGTCCTACTTCGTGGTCCTCGTGCTGGTGCTGCTGTGGCGGCCCCAGGGGCTCTTCGGCAAGCAGTCGGCGAGGATCGCCTGATGCTGCAGAAGAAGAATCTGTGGTGGCTGGTCGCCTTCGGGGCGCTGGGCCTCTTCCCGGTGCTCGTGACGAACCCGACGTACACGACGATCGGGGTGTTCACGATCATCTTCATGGCGTGTGCCACGTCGTGGAACATGTTCTCGGGCTACTCGGGCTACATCGCCCTGGGATCGGCCGTCTTCTACGGCTCCGGCGCCTACACGATGGCCCTGCTGTCGATCCACCTGCACATGGCGGCCGGTTCGGAGCTCTTCGCCCTGGTACCGGTCGGCGGGCTGGTGGCCATGGTGATGGCCGTGCCCATCGGCTGGATCGCGCTGCGCGTTAGACGCCACACCTTCGTGGTCATCACCATCGCGGTCTTCTTCATCTTCCAGCTCTCGGCGATCAACTTCGGCTTCACCGGGGGCACCTCGGGCCTGAACCTGCCCTTCATCACCTGGGGGTTCCAGAACTACAACACGCCCTTCTACTACGTGGGCCTGGGCCTGACGATCTTCGTCACGCTCGTCTCGGCGCTGGTGCGCCGCTCGCGCTTCGGCCTGCAGCTGCTGGCCATCCGTGACGACGAGGACCGCGCGATGGGCCTGGGCGTCAAGGTCACCGCGGTCAAGATCACCGGCTTCACCATGTCGGCCTTCACCGTCGGGGCCGCGGGGGCCCTGTACGCGATGTTCGTCGGCCAGATCTACCCCCAGTTCGTCTTCGACCCGATGTTCGACGTGAGCATCGCGCTGATGGCCTTCCTCGGCGGCCTCGGCACGCTGAGCGGCCCGCTGCTGGGCGCGCTCATCCTCGAGGCCAGCCAGCAGTACCTGACGGTGACCTACTCGAACGGCTCGCTGTACCTCATTCTCTTCGGGGCGCTCTTCCTGGTGGTCATCATCTTCATGCCCCAGGGCATCGTCACCTTCATCCGCGACCGTGTGAGCCGGCGCGCCGAGCGCGAGCGCGCGGCCGTGGCCGCCAACGACGCGCCCCCGAGCCCGACGACTCCCGTCGAGGGCGTCGCGGTGGGCGGGACCCACTGATGGCCACGCTGCTCGCGGCGACGGGGATCTCGAAGGCCTTCGGGGGCCTGCAGGCCCTGAATCAGTGCTCCCTCGAGGTCGAGAAGGGCTCGATCACCGGGCTGATCGGCCCGAACGGCTCGGGCAAGACCACCCTCTTCAACGTCATCACCGGCTACGTGCGCCCCGACAGCGGCACGGTGAGCTTCGAGGGCCGCGACATCACCGGCGCGCGTCCCGACGCCGTCTTCGCGATGGGCATCGGGCGCACCTTCCAGCTCACGCGGATCTTCTCGCGCATCACGGTGCTGGAGAACATGCTCATCGCGACCCAGCACGACGAGAGCTGGATCCGGGGCCTGCTGCGCTCCAAGTCCTCCAAGACCGAGGTCGACAACGCGATGGCCCTGCTGGACTTCGTGGGCATTTCGCGCCTGGCGGACCTGCAGGCCGGGGCCCTCTCCTACGGCCAGCGCAAGCTGCTGGAGCTGGCCTACGTGCTGGTGGCCGACCCGGACGTGATCCTGCTCGACGAGCCGGCCGGGGGCGTGAACCTCACGCTGATCAACCAGATCAGCGAGAAGATCCGCCAGCTGAACGCCCAGGGCAAGACCTTCCTCATCGTCGAGCACAACATGGAGTTCGTCATGAGCCTGTGCCAGAACGTGACCGTGATGCACCAGGGCTGTCACCTGGTCACGGGCGCGCCGAGCGAGGTGCGCGCCGATCCGCGGGTGCTGGACGCCTACCTGGGCGGGGGCGACGACGATGACGACGAGCTGCGCGAGGCGGTGAACAATGCCTGAGACCCTGGTGAGCTTCTCCGGCGTGTTCGCCGGCTACGGCGGCGGCGACGTGCTCAAGGGAGTGGACTTCGAGGTCCACCAGGGCGGGGTGACCTGCATCGTCGGGCCCAACGGCTCGGGAAAGTCGACCCTGCTCAAGACGGTCAGCGGCCTGGTGCGACCCCGCCTGGGCGAGATCCACTTCAAGGGCCACAACCTCGTGGGCATGTCCCCGCGTGACATCCTCAAGCTCGGCGTGGTGCAGGTGCCTCAGAACCACAGCCTGTTTCGCGAGATGACCGTGGAGCAGAACGTCGAGCTGGGCGCCTTCCTCGTCAGGGACAAGAGGGTCATCGCCGAGCGTCTGGCGACGGTGCGCGAGATGTTCCCGATCGTCGCCGAGCGCGCCCAGGACAAGGCCGGCAGCCTCTCGGGCGGCCAGCAGCGCCTGGTGGAGTTCGCGCGCTGCCTGATGCTCGAGCCCGAGCTCGTGGTGCTCGACGAGCCCTCGATGGGCCTCGACCCCAAGACCCTCAAGGTCATGTTCGCGACGATCCGGATGATGAACGAGGCCGGGCGAACGGTCCTGCTCGTGGAGCAGAACGCGCGCCAGGCGCTCAAGATGAGCCATCACGGCATCGTCCTGGAGAACGGTCGCGTGCGCCTGACGGGCACGGGCGTCGAGGTCCTGCACAACCCGGAGATCGGCGCGCTCTACCTCGGCGGCTCGCTCGAAGAGGCGAAGCACGCCCCATGAGGGAGGCTCAGGTGAACAGCATGCGACTCGGGTGGATCGGCTGCGGGCGGATGGGCACGGCGATGGCCACTCGCCTCATTCGCGCGGGCTTCGACGTCTCGGTGACGAACCGAACGCGGGCCAAGGCCGAGGTCCTGGGCGAGTTCGGCGCGAGCGTCGTGGAGCGTCCGGCCGACCTCGCGGACCGTGACGTGGTCTTCGTCATGGTCTCGGCCAACGCGGACCTGGTCGAGGTCCTGCTCGGGGCCCAGGGCCTGTTCAGCGGGCCGGGCGCGCCCTCGATCGTGATCGACTGCTCGACCGTGTCCACGGAGACCTCGGCCGAGGTGCGCGCGGCCTGCGCCGCGCGCGGCGTTGAGTTCCTCGCCGCGCCCGTGAGCGGCAACCCCAAGGTGGTGGCCACGGGACACCTGACGATGGCGGTCTCGGGCGACCGGGCCGCCTACGAGACCTGCGTTCCCTACTTCGAGCACCTGGGCACCGGGGCGACCTGGGTTGGTGAGGGTGAGGCGGCGCGCCTGGTCAAGATCTGCCACAACATGATGCTGGGCATCGTCACCCAGGCGATGGCCGAGCTGACGGTGCTGGCCGAGAAGGGCGGCGTGTCGCGCCACGCCTTCCTCAACTTCATCAACGACTCGGTGATGGGCTCGATGTTCACGCGCTACAAGAGCCCGGCCTTCGTGAATCTGGACTTCACGCCCACCTTCACGCCGGTGCTGCTGCGCAAGGACTTCGACCTGGGCATGCACGCGGCCTACGAGCTGAGCGCCTCGCTGCCCCTCGCCGCGCTGACCACCGAGATCGTCAAGTCCGCCATCGGCGCGGGCTACACCGGCGAGGACTTCGCGGTGCTGCTCCTGGAGGCCGCGCGCGCCTCGGGCATTAGCCTGAGCCCCGAAAACGTCGTCGTGGACGACGGGTTGGGTGGTTGAGATGCGTGAGGGCTTTGGACCGGTAATGAACACGCCCGGGCACATGGGCGTGGACTTCGAGACGCGAGTGAACTTCGAGCGCCTGCGCGAGTACCGCCTGGGCCGCGCGCGCGCGGCGCTTGAGGCGAGCGAGTTCGGCGCCCTGCTGCTGTTTGACTTCTACAACATCCGCTACGTGTCGGGCACCTGGGTCGGTGGCGCGCTCGGGGACAAGATGACCCGCTACTGCCTGCTCACGCGCGGCGGCGAGCCCATGGTGTGGGACTTCGGCTCGGCCGCGCGGCACCACAAGCTCTTCGCGCCGTGGCTGGAGCCGGACAACTGTCGGGCCGGCATGCTGGGCCTGCGCGGGGCGATTGCGCCGCGCGCCGGGCTCTTCGAGTCCGCGGTCGCCGAGATCGTGGGCCTGCTCAAGGACGCCGGTGTCTGGGGCCAGCCCATCGGCATCGACATCGTCGAGCTGCCGTTCCTCTTCCAGATGCAGGCCGCCGGCGTGGACGTGCGCGACGCCCAGCAGACGATGCTCGACGCGCGCGTGATCAAGAACCAGGACGAGCTGATGCTGCTCAGCCAGGCCGCGGCCATGGTCGACGGGGTCTACCAGGACATCTTCGAGGCCCTCAAGCCGGGCGTGCGCGAGAACGAGATCGTGGCCCTGGCCAACAAGCGCCTCTACGAGATGGGCTCGGACCAGGTCGAGGCGATCAACTCGGTCTCCGGGGAGCGCTGCAACCCGCACCCGCACAACTTCACCGACCGCATCATCCGCCCGGGCGATCAGGCCTTCTTCGACATCATCCACTCCTACAACGGCTACCGGACCTGCTACTACCGCACCCTGTCGGTGGGCAGTGCCACGCCCGTGCAGCACGCCGCCTACACCCAGGCGCGTGAGTGGATGGACACGGCCATCGACCTGGTGGCCCCGGGCGTGGGCACCGACGAGATCGCCCGGGCCTGGCCGGCGGCGACCGAGTTCGGCTTCGCCGACGAGATGGCGGCCTTCGGCCTGCAGTTCGGCCACGGCCTGGGCCTGGGCCTGCACGAGCGCCCGGTGATCAGCCGGCTCAACTCACTGAAGGACCCCATCGAGCTCAAGGTGGGCATGGTCTTCGCCCTGGAGACCTACTGCCCGGCCAGCGACGGCATCTCGGCCGCGCGCATCGAGGAGGAGATCGTGGTCACCGAGAGCGGCCCGGCCATTCTCACGAAGTTCCCCGCCCAAGAGCTCATGATCGCCAACAAGTACTAGGAGGAGCCATGACGAGCACCGCCACCGATGTCAGCACCAAGATCGCCCTCTACAGGACGCAGTACGAGCTGCGCCTGTTCGAGCAGCGCGCCTACGACCTGTTCTTGGAGAACCTGGTGAAGGGCACCAGCCACCTGGGCCTGGGCCAGGAGGCCATCGCCGCGGGCGTGGCCGCGGCCATGAAGCAGGGCGACTGGACCTTTGCGACCTACCGTGGGCACAACCACACCCTGGCCCGCGGTGCGGGCATGACCCCGGTGCTGGCCGAGCTGCTGGGTCGGGCCAATGGGCTCATGGCCGGCAAGGGCGGCTCGATGCACCTGACCAGCGTGGAGCACGGGATGATGGGCTCCTACGCGATCATCGGCGCGCACCTGCCGATCGCCTGCGGGGCGGCCTGGAGCGCCAAGTACCGCGGGACCGACCAGGTCTCGGTGGCCTTCTTCGGCGACGGCACCACCAACATCGGCGCCTTCCACGAGGCGCTCAACTTCGCGGTCGTCTGGCAGCTGCCGGTCATCTTCGTGTGCGAGAACAACCTCTGGATGGAGTACACGCGCACCACCGAGGTCACCGCCGTTCCCAATCCGGCCGCGGACCGCGCGCTCGCCTACGGGCTCGAGAGCATCATCGTGGACGGCAACGACGCCGACGCCGTCTTCGAGGTGGCCAGCGCGGCGATCGCGCGCGCGCGCGCCGGGCAGGGCCCGTCCATGATCGAGGCCAAGACCTATCGTCATGGCGGCCACAGTCGGGCCGACCCGGGCAAGTACCGCCCGGACGAGGAGGTCAAGGAGTGGCTGGCCAAGGACCCGATCGTGCGCTACCGCGCGCGGCTCATCGAGCTGGGCGTGCCCCTCGAGCAGATCGAGGCGATCGAGGCCGAGGCGCTGGCCAAGGTCGACACGGCCACCGAGGAGGCCAAGGCCGGGGCGACCCCCGGTGAGGACCTGTTGATGAAGGACGTCTGGGCGGATGGAGGATCGGCATGGCGCAACTGACCTATCGTGAGGCGATCGCGCGCGGCATCGCCCAGGAGATGCGACGTGACGAGTCCGTCGTCTTCCTGGGCGAGGACGTCGCCGCCGCCGGCGGCGTGTTCAAGGGCACGGTGGGACTGCTCGAGGAGTTCGGGCCCCAGCGCGTGCGCGACACGCCGATCTCCGAGCAGGCGATCCTGGGCGCGGCCATGGGCGCGGCGATGACGGGCCTGCGCCCGATCGCCGAGATCATGTTCGCCGACTTCTTCGCGGTGTGCTGGGACATCGTGGCCAACGAGATCGCCAAGAGCCGCTACATGACCAACGGGCAGATGAGCTTCCCGCTGGTGATCCGCTCGGGCAACGGTGGCGGCCTGCGCTTCGGCGCCCAGCACTCCCAGGACGTCTCG
The DNA here is from genome assembly GCA_021782915.1 of Actinomycetes bacterium. Classification (GTDB taxonomy): domain Bacteria; phylum Actinomycetota; class Acidimicrobiia; order Acidimicrobiales; family RAAP-2; genus RAAP-2. The sequence continues at coordinate 18,931 of JAJXUK010000010.1, forward strand.
AACTGGGCGATGATGATCCCCGGGCTCAAGGTCGTGGCACCGTCCAACGCCCTGGACGTCATCGGGCTCATGGCGGCCTCGATCCGCGACGACGACCCGGTGATCTTCCTCGAGTCCAAGGGCCTCTACGCGAGCAAGACCGAGGTGCCCGACACCGACGTCGTCGACACGCTGGGCTCGGCCAAGGTGCTGCGACACGGTGGCGACGCCACGATCGTGTCCCTGGGCATGATGGTGCCGCGCGCCCTGGCCGCGGCCGAGGAGTTGGCCGGACACGGCATCGACTGCACGGTGCTGGACGTGCGCAGCCTGGTGCCCCTGGACACCCAGACGATCCTGCGCGAGGTGTCCGCCACCGGTCGGCTCTTCACGGTCGAGGAGAACCCGCGCCTTTGCGGCTGGGGCGCCGAGCTGAGCTCGATCGTCACCGAGGAGGTCTTCTACGACCTCGACGGGCCGAGCGTGCGCATCACGACCCCGCACATCCCCCTGCCGGCGGCGGACGCCCTCGAGGACATGGCGCTGCCGTCGGTGGAGCGCATCGTCACCACCATCGAGAAGTCGATGAACTCCTAGCATCCTCGCGTCGCCGATGGCGCCGGGTGTTGCGAGGCCCGTCGACGCCGCGGCGCTGGATGCGGCGAGTCAATGACGACGTTCGTGCGCTCTGACTGGCGTGTAGCGACCGTGAGGGGCTAGTCGTGACGGTGCTCGCCCAGCACGCCGTCGGCGATGCGGAACGACTCGAGCGCGGCCGGAACGCCGACGTAGATCGCGGTCTGGAGCAGGACCTCCTGGATCTCTTCCGGCGTCGCTCCGTTGGTGAGCGCTCCGCGTACGTGAGTGGCCAGCTCCGTCGGGCGGTTCAGCGCGGTCAGCATCGCCAGGTTGAGGAAGCTGCGCGTCTTGTCGTCGAGTCCGGGGCGCGTCCAGATGCCGCCCCAGCAGTACTCGGTCACCAGTTCTTGCATGGGCTTCGTGAACTCGTTCATGTTGGCGAGGGCCCGGTCGACGTAGTCGCTGCCCACGACCTGGCGTCGCTTCGCCAATCCCGCGCTGTAGGTCTCGTGATGCGAGGTCTGGTCATCCATGGGCTCTCCTTGGGAACTGCGCTCGTCTAGTCAACGTGCCACGAGCCGCGCGAGCGCAGGAGCTTGCTGAGGTCAGCCTCGCCCCGGGCCTCTCGTGACGCCGCGGCTTGCAGGGATATCTGGTCACCGTACTCGGGCTCGTCCACATCGCGAAAGACGCCCATCGGCGTCGGTTCGTGGTCAGAGACCATCAGGCGTGCGAGGGCGAAGGCCCGGGCGGGGTTGGCGAGGTGCTCGTCGTGAACGACGACGCGCGACTCGTTCTCGGGCCCGAGAGTCGTGATCGCGAGAGCTCCGGTGTCATCGCCCACCACGCCGAACTCGTCGTTGGCACCGAAGCGGATGGGCTCGCCGTGGCGCAGGTTGATCAGGTTGGCGGCGCGGCTCTCCTTTGAGTTGATGTCACTGAACGCACCGTCATTGAAGACGTTGCAGTTCTGGTAGATCTCCACGAGTGAGGTGCCGTGGTGCTCGTGGGCCCGACGGAACACTGCCTGCATGTGCGAGCGATCCATGTCGTGGGTGCGAGCCACGAAGGTGGCCCCGGCGCCCAGGGCCAGCGAGATGGGGTCCAGCGGTCGTTCGAGGGATCCCTGGGGCGTGGACTTCGTGGTCTTGCCCCGCTCGGACGTCGGCGAGTACTGGCCCTTGGTGAGCCCGTAGATGCGGTTGTTGAAGAGGAGGATCGTGAGGTTCGCGTTGCGCCGCAGCGCGTGGATCAGGTGATTGCCCCCGATCGAGAGTGCGTCGCCGTCGCCACTGACGACGAACACGTTCAGGTCGGGGCGCGTCACGGCCAGCCCGGTCGCGATCGCCGGTGCACGACCGTGGATCGTGTGCATGCCGTAGGTGTTCATGTAGTAGGGGAAGCGCGCGGCGCAGCCGATTCCCGACACGAACACCGTCTCTTCGCGCCGGATGTTGAGCTCGGGCAGGAGAAGCTGCAGTGCGGCCAGGATCGAGTAGTCCCCGCATCCAGGGCACCAACGCACCTCCTGGTCGCTGCTCCAGTCCTTGCGAGTGGTCACGCTGACGAATTGAGTGGTCATGGCTTCTCCCGAATCGCCGCGTCAATGGCATCGGCGATCTCCGTGCTGGTGAACGGGGCGCCGCGCATCTTGTGCAGGCTCGCGACGTCGATCAGGTACTCGGCGCGCAGGAGCCTAGCGAGCTGGCCCAGATTCAGCTCGGGAACCAGTACTCGCTCGTACGTGGCGAGTATCGCGCCCAGGTCGCGCGGCAGGGGGTTCAGATACCTGAGCTGCAGATGGGCCACGTGGGCCCCACGCTGGCGAGCCAGGGCCACGCCCGCGGCGAGCGAACCGTACGTGCCGCCCCATCCCACCACCAGGACCGTGGCGTCGCCCTGCGGGTCATCGACGACCAGGGCTGGATACGAGGAGGCGACACCCGCCACCTTGGCGGCACGAAGCTCAGTCATCCGCTCGTGATTGGCACCGTCATAGGACACGTGACCGAGTTCGTCGGCCTTCTCGAGGCCGCCGACGCGATGCTCCAGTCCCGCCACGCCCGGCGGCGCCCAGGGGCGCGCCAGCGTGCTCGCGTCGCGAACGAAGGGGTGGAAGGCGGGCGCGCCATCGTCGGTGCGCGCGTTGGGACCGTTGGCGAAGTGGGCGTCGATCACCGGCAGTTCGTCCAGCTCGGGGATCCGCCACGGCTCGGTCGCGTTGGCCAGTGCGGCGTCCGAGAGAAGCACCACGGGAGTGCGGTAGGTGACCGCGATGCGCACTGCCTCGATGGCCGCGCTGAAGCAGTCGGAGGGTGTCAGGGCCGCCAGGACGGGAAGCGGCGCCTCGCCGTGGCGTCCGTAGAGGGCGTGGGAGAGATCGGCCTGCTCCACCTTGGTCGGCATGCCCGTCGAGGGTCCCGCGCGCTGGACGTCGACGATGATGAGGGGGAGCTCGAGGGAAACTGCGAGGCCAATCGCCTCGCTCTTGAGATCAAGTCCGGGGCTGCTGGTGGTCGTGAGACCGATGGAGCCCCCGTAGGCGGCACCGATGGCGGCGCCCACGGCGGCGATCTCATCCTCGGCTTGGAAGGTGATGACGCCGAACTCCTTGCGACCCGAGAGCTCATGGAGGATGTCGGAGGCGGGCGTGATGGGGTAGGAGCCCAGGAAGAGCGGGAGTCCGGACCGGTGCGCGGCGGCGATGAATCCCCAGGACAGGGCGGCCGAACCCGTGATGTTGGTGTAGTCCCCGGACGGATACGGAGCCGGAGCGACGTCGAAGCGGGGGGCGTACATCTCGCTGGTCTCGCCGAAGTGGTAGCCAGCGTGGAGAGCGCGCCGGTTGGCCTCCGCGACGGTCGGTCGGTTCGCGAAGTGACGCTCGATCCACTCCAGGGTGGCCTCGAGCGAACGCGAGAACGTCCAGAGGATGAGCCCGAGCGCAAAGAAGTTCTTGGAGCGTTCGGCGTCACGGGGCTTGACGCCGGCGTCGCGACAGGCCTCGGTGGTCAGCGTCGTCATCGGCACGGACGTCACGTTGAAGGAGTCGAGTGAGCCGTCCTCCAACGGGTTCGTTCGATAGCCGGCCTTGGCAATCGAGCGTTCATCGAAGCTGTCCCCGTTCACGATGATCATCGCGCCGGGAAGCAGAAGGTGCACGTTGGCTCGCAGTCCTGCCGGATTCATCGCGACGAGCACGTGGGGTGAGTCGCCCGCCGTCGTGATGTCGTACGAGGCGATCTGGATCTGGAACGAGGAGACGCCCCCCAGGGTGCCGGCGGGAGCGCGGATCTCGGCGGGGAAGTCGGGCAGTGTGGCCAGGTCGTTGCCGAACAGCGCCGAGGTGGACGTGAAGCGCTCTCCCGTCAGCTGCATGCCGTCACCGGAGTCGCCGGCGAAGCGCAAGACGACGTTCTCAAGGGCTGACTGCTCGTGTACGACCATCGGCTCCCCTTGTCTGCTATGGAAATCACCATAGCATTGGAGTGCGGGACGTGGTCAGGTCGCGTCGAGGATCGTGACGCCGGCGGACCGCATCTCGTCAATCGACGTCGCGGTCGTGTCCGGCGCAACCCCCGCGCAGAAGGCGAGATTCAACGACGTTCGGAATCCCGCTCCAATCGCGTCTAGCGCGGTGGCACGAACGCAGTAGTCGGTGGCGATGCCCACCACCTCTACGTCGGTGACTCCGCGCGCGCGCAGGAAGTCGGCCAGGGAGTCGCGGTCCTGATTGCTGGCCTCGAATCCGGAGTAGGCTGCGGCCTCGTGGCCCTTGTCGAACACGCCGTCCAGGCCGCGCAGGTCACCGAGCGCGGGGTGCAGCTGCGCTCCCCAGGACTCAGCACGGCAGTGCACTGGCCATTCGTCGAAGTGGTCGCCCGGATCGATGTGCCAGTCACGAGTGGCGACGATCACGTCCGAGGCGAACGGACCCTCTCCCGCGCGGTTGAAGTCGGCCAGGCGCGCGGCGACGACCTCGCCACCGGCGACGTACAGGGACCCCTGAGGGTCAGCGAAGTCATTCTGGACATCGACGATGATGAGCGCCTTCGTCACGATGCCTCCTCAGTGCGTGTTGTGAGTCTCAGTGTAGGCACGGCTCTAGCGTGCGTTTGAGGAGTCGTCATCCTCGACTCGGCACTGGGTGAGGTCACCGTCCTCGTGCCCGGCGACACGATGGATGGGCCCCGATGAGTCGCGCAGCGAGGGCACGGGCGTCGCCGAGCGCGTGGCGATGATCTCGGCACAGATGGCGATCGCGGTCTCTTCGGGGCTGCGCGCGCCGATGTCGATTCCGATGGGCGCCATGAGGCGATCGATCTGGTCGGCGCCCACTCCCTCAGCCTCAAGTCGCGCCCGCCGCTTCTCATTCGTGCGTCGTGAGCCCATCGCCCCGATGTACCCAGCGTCGGTCCGGAGTACCTCGACCAGGGCCGGGATGTCGAACTTCTCATCGTGAGTCAGGACGCAGACCGCATCTGAGGGTCCCAGCCGCGGCGTCAGTCCCCGGAGGAAACGGTGTGGCCAGTCGACGATGACGTCATCGGCCTCTGGGAATCGCTCGGCCGTCGCGAAGGCGCCCCGCGCGTCGCAGACGCTCACGTGGTAGCCGAGAGTCTTGGCCACCCGCACGAGGGCTCGCGTGAAATCAACGGCGCCGAAGATGATCATGCGGGGCCGCCTCGTGAAGGCGTCGATGTAGATCGTCAGATCGTCCCGTTGGGCCTCGCCGTCAACTCCACAGTGCCAAAGGCCCCCGCGTGACTCGTTCAGGGCGTGAAGGAGTCGCGTCGCGGCCGCGGCGTTCAGCTCGGGCGAGCCGAGGTCGCCGATGGCGGAGCCATCGGCCTTGACCAGGATCTTTGATCCAACGGGGACGGCGTGGGCGGCTGCGTTGTCTCGCATGGCGATGATCGTCGCGAAAGCGAACGCCTCGTCGCGTCGTAGGCAGTCGTAGGCGGCGGCCAGTACGCCCTGCATCAGGAGACGAGTTCGAGGAAGATCTTGATCGTCCCCCCGCAGGTCAGCCCGACGGCGAACGCCTCGTCATCCGAGTACCCGAACGTGCAGAGCCTGGCGGCACCGGTCTCGAGGACCTTCAGCGCCTCGCTCACCAGGGCCCCCTCGACGCAACCACCCGCAACGGATCCGCGCACTTCACCGGTCTCGCAGACGGCCATCGCTGCGCCGGGATCCCGGGGGCTCGATCCCTGGACATCGATGACGCGTGCGAGAGCGACGCGGTGGCCCTCGGTGAGCCACCGTTCGATCTCGTCCAGCAAATCGAGCATCGGCGGCATCCTACCAACGGCTCCGGATTCCTCCACGCCGGGCAGTGGCACTGACGATGAGAGTGACACTCGTCGACACCCACTGCCGATACCCAGGCGCATCTCGGTGCGTCTAGGTCCTCGTGCCGCGGCCCGCGTCGTTGATCGCAGGATCGTGGTGCTCCCAGTGGGCGAAGTCGGACGGTGTATCGAGGTCAACGGATGAACCCGCACACGCGACTTCAGTGACGAGATGGGGACTCGCGGCCATGAGCGCGCGCGCGCCAACGTCTCCCGTGGCGGGCAGCAGCGGCCACACGCTGCGCTCGATCCGGACTGGGGGCGTGCGCTGGGAACCCATCACCGCCACCGCGATCGGGGCCCGCGTCGCGGCGACGCTCGTCCACGCGCTGGCGGGCACGAAGGGCTGGTCGGCTAGACCGATGACGACCACGTCGTGCCCGCGGCGATCCGCCTCGGCGATCCCGCATTGCAGCGATGTCGCCATGCCAGCCATCCAATCGGAGTTTTCCACGACCACCTCAGGACCAAGGAGCCGATGGATGTCGCAACCTCCGGTGACCACAATCACCTCGTCAAGTCCGGCGGCGGCCACGGCCTCGAGTGCCCATGAGGCGAGTGGCCGACCACGAAATGGGGCGAGCAGCTTCGGCATCGCAGCATCGAATCGGCGCGAGGCGCCCGCCGCGAGGATCACGGCCGCCGTCACGAGGGGAGTCGGCGGGCCCGTCGACACCGCCGCAGCGATGTTCGCGAACCGCCCCTTCGAATCGATCGTGTCACCGCCTAGAGCGTATCGACCGGGATGTGCATTGAGGCATGCTTCGTGCCTACTCCGCCCCATCTTTGACTACTTGTATACGAGTTACGTCTGTGTTAGAACGGCATTGCCGGTCAGCGACGTCGTGGCGCTGCGACTGATGAAAGGACGGGGGATGATCCGGATTCTGGCGACCCATGTGCAGGTGAGTGAACGTCGAGTGGAAATGGGTCGAGACCTGGCGCCGTACGTTCGTCGTGTCGTGGCCGCAGCGGTGATCGAGAATCCCTTCGCCGGACGCTACGTCGAGGATCTCAGTGAACTTGTCGACGACAGCGTCCCTCTCGGAGAGGAGCTGTCGCGACTCGCCGTTGCCACCCTGGGCAATCCCGTGCACTCCTATGGCAAGGGTGTCATCGTGGGCATGGCCGGCGAGCTCGAGCACGCCGCGGCCCTGTTGCACCCCAAGCTGGGAACGCCGTTGCGCGAGGCGTGCGGTGGGGGCAAGGCCATCATCCCCTCGACGAAGAAGCGCGGAGGTCCTGGTACCACATTGGACATCCCGCTGCACTACAAGGATGCGGCGTTCGTTCGCTCTCACTTCGACGCAATCGAGTTGCGCATCGGGGAGTCGCCGGCTGACGACCAGATCGTCTTGGCGGTGGCGGTGACCGATAGCGGTCGGCCGCTTCCTCGTATCGGTGGTCTCACGGTTGACGATGCGGTGGGAGAGGACGGGCTGCGATGAGTCAGCACTTGGCGATCATCAATGTGGGGAGCATGCTCTCTGGATCTTTGGATGCTCCGCGCATCGACGCGGACACCATTGTTGCTACCGACGGCGTGATCAGCGCCATCGGCACCGCGAAGGATGTCGCCGTGCCCGATGACGCGCTGGTCATCGACGCCGCGGGAGCCACCGTCGTGCCGGGCCTGCGCGACAACCACGTGCATCCGGTGTTCGGCGACTTCACTCCTCGCCAGAGCACCCTCGGATGGATCGAGTCCTGTCTGCACGGTGGCGTGACCGCAATGTACTCGGCTGGCGAGGCGCATCTGCCGGGACGTCCCTCGGACCCTGACGGGATGGTCGCGCTCGCGACGCTGGCGCACAAGAGCTACGCCAAAGTCCGCCCCGCGGGGGTCAAGCTCGAAGCGGGAGCCGTTCTCTTGGAGCCGGGTCTCACCGAGGAGCACTTTGACGCCATGGCGCGCGCGGGTTGCCGGCTCGTCGGAGAGATCGGCATCTCGGGCATGACCGATCCACTCAAGGCGGCGGAGATGGCGGGTTGGGCCCAGGCGCGTGGGATGAAGGTCATGGTTCACACCGGGGGAGCGTCGATTCCCGGCTCGAGCGTCATTGGCGCGGACTTCGTCGTGGCCGTGCAGCCTGACGTCGCGGGCCACGTCAATGGAGGACCGACGAGCCTGCCCCTTCGTGACGTGCAGCGAATCCTCGAGGAGACGAACGCGCGCATCGAACTCGTGCACAACGGCAACATCACGACCCTCGGCGCCATTGTGCGACTGGCGGCGGAACGAGGAGAACTCTCACGCGTCGTCATCGGCACGGATGCTCCCGCCGGCAGCGGTGCGCAGCCGTTGGGCGTCTTGCGGGTCATGGCGTCGGCCGCGTCGCTCGGCGGCGTGGACGGTGCGACGGCACTGGCGTTCGCGACCGGGAACACGGCGCGTCTGCACGACGAAGACGGCACGTTGAGCGTGGGCCAAGCGGCGGACCTCGTCGTGGTGGACGCACCGCTGGGTTCCCAGGCTGCCGACGCGATGGGCGCGCTCGAGATCGGCGACACGCTGGCCGTGGCCTTCGTCGTCATCGACGGACGCGTCGTCGTGTCCAAGAGCCGGAACACGCCGCCACCGGTGCGAGGAGTCCACCAAGTCGGAGCAGCTCCGTCGAGCGGTGCGCACTAGGAGGATTGACGAGACGATGAGAATCCTGCAGAACTACCTCGGCGGAGAGTGGCGTGACGTCAGCGGCGCTCAGTCCGTCGACGTGACGAATCCGGCCACGGGTGAGGTCCTGGCGATCCACCCGATGTCGAGCGAAGTCGAGACCAGCGAGGTGATCTCGGCGGCTGCCGAGGCTTTCCGCTCCTGGCGACGTGTCCCGGTGCCCAAGCGTGCCGATCTGCTTCTGCGCTATCGCCAGTTGTTGATCGACGCGTCTGACGAGTTGTCAGCGATCATCACCGCCGAGAATGGCAAGACGCTGTCCGAGGCCCGGGGCGAATTGATGCGGGCAATTCAGTACGTGGACCACGCGGCCGCGGCCCCCGAGACGATGAAGGGGGCGGTGACCGCGAACATCGGCGACGGGGTGGACATCGAGTACATCCGCGAGCCCCTTGGAGTCTTCGCCTTCATCGCACCGTTCAACTTCCCGGCGATGATTCCGCTGTACTTCACGTGGGCTGTGGGAACCGGCAACACCGCCGTCATCAAGCCGTCAGAGCTCTGCCCGTTGACCAGCATTCGCATGGTCGAGCTCGCCGAGCAGGCGGGGTTCCCGCCCGGGGTTGTGAACGTGGTTCTGGGAGCCCACGATGTGGTGGACACCCTCTGCACGCACCCCGATGTGGCGGGTGTGTCCTTCGTGGGCTCGTCGAAGGTGGCCGGCATCGTCTACGCGAAGGCGTCGTCGTCCCTGAAGCGTTGCCAGGCCCAGGGTGGCGCCAACAACCACTTGGTCGTAACCAACACGGTGTCGCTCGAGCGCACCATCGGCAACATGATCTCCTCCCTCTACGGCAACGCGTCACAGCGCTGCTTCGCGGGTTCGAACCTCCTCGTGTACCGCTCGGTCTATGAGCGGGTCGTGGAGACGATCATCGACAAGGCGCGAGGTCTCGTGCTCGGCGACGGGCGCGATCCCGGCGTGACGCTCGGGCCCGTGATCTCCGAGGCGTCGCGCGCTCATCTCGTCGACGCCGTGAACCGGGCCGAGTCTGAGGGCGGTCAGGTCTTGCTCGATGGACGTTCCGCGAGCGTTGCGGCGCGTCCCGAGGGCCACTGGTTTGGCCCGACGCTGGTGAGGGCTGACACGTCCAGTGATATCTGGAGGAACGAGTTCTTCGGTCCCGTTCGGTGCGTCTCGGTCGTCGAAGACGTCGACGAGGCGTTGAGTGTCATCAACGCGAGCGAGTTCGGACACACCGCCGTGATCTACACCGAGAATGGCGGCGAGGCCCAGTACTTCCGCAATGCGGCCGACGTGGGACAAGTCGGAATCAACGTGGGCACTCCTGCGCCCATCGCCTTCTATCCAGTCGGCGGCCGCCGATCGAGCTTTTACGGATCGCTGCGCGGACGCGCCGAGGACGCCGTGGACTTCTATACGGACAAGAAGGTCGTCGTGTCGACCTGGCACTTCGATGCCACGAGGGCGGCCAGCGTCGATCCAGCCTTCGAGCTCAAGTAGACGATGGCCGGCGCGTTTGCCTACGAGCGACCACGGGCTCTGGAGCGAGCGCTGGAGCTGGTGAGCCAGCCCGACGCCGCGATCGTCTGTGGCGGAACCGACTTCTATCCCGAGCGGCTGTACAAGCCTCGCCACGAGTCCGTCGTGGACGTCTCGGCCGTGGAGGAGCTGCGCGGGATCGAGTGGAGTGCGGGTGCCTTGCGCATCGGTGCGGCGGCGACGTGGAGCGAGGTTCGCGACGCGGCGCTACCCCCCGCGTTCGACGGGCTGCGTGGCGCGGCCAAGGAAGTGGGTGCGGCACAGATTCAGAACACCGGCACGGTCGCGGGGAACATCTGCACCGCGTCGCCAGCCGGCGACGGGATACCGCCGCTGCTTACCCTGGACGCGCAGGTCGAGCTGCGCTCGGTGCGTGGCGCGCGGACCGTGAGCCTGCCTCAGTTCCTCGTCGGCTATCGCGCGACGGATCGGCGTGAGGACGAGCTCGTCACGGCCGTCATCATCCCGGGGCCACCGGCGAACTCGTGTGGCTCGTTCGTGAAGTTCGGACAGCGGTCGAGCCTCGTCATCTCGGTGGTCATGGTCGCGGCGTTGCTGGAGATCCAGGGAGGGCGCATCTCGACCGTGCGACTCGCGGTGGGTGCGTGCTCGCCCGTGGCGGTCCGACTGCCGGCGGTCGAAGAGGCGCTGGTGGGAATGGAGCTCGACGCGCTGGGTCTTCTCGACGCGGTGCGCGGCCTGCAGATGCGAGAGCTGGCCCCGATCGATGATGTGAGAGCGACGGGTGCCTATCGCCGCGACGTCGTGCCCGAGTTGATCGTCGATGCCGTGATGGCGTGTGGAAGTGATCATGAGTGAGCTGATCCACACCCGAGTCAATGGGGTCGCCACTGAGATCCATTCCTCTGGGGCCACTCCTCTCAGTACGGTGCTGCGCGACGAGTTGGGACTCACGGGCACCAAGGTGGGCTGCGGCTCTGGCGACTGCGGGGCGTGCACCGTGTTGGTCGAGGGCACACCGGTCTGCTCGTGTCTGACGCCGGTGGGTCAGGTGGCCGAGCGATCCGTGCTCACGGTGGAGGGGCTGGCTGGTGACGAACTCGGCGCGCGATTGCAGGAGGCCTTCCTCTCCCACGGTGCCGCTCAGTGTGGCTACTGCACTCCCGGCATGCTGATGGCGGCTCGCGCTCTGGTTGAGAAGACCACGCGGCCCACGCGTCGCGAAATCGAAGAGGCCCTCGGCGGCGTCCTGTGCCGTTGCACGGGCTACCGTCCCATCATCGAAGCCCTCGTCGACTTCGAGGGCGCTTCACGCACGGTGGAGGCAGCGGCGGGCAAGTCGGTTGGCGTGTCGATCAGCCGCCTCGACGGACCCGAGAGGGTGTCCGGGCTCGCTGTCTACGGTGCCGACGCGCTGCCGGCGGACGCGCTCGTGATGAAGATCATCCGGAGCCCGTTCCCTCACGCCGCGTTCACTCTGGGTGACCTTGAGCGGTACCGGGCCGAGCACCCCGAGGTGCGCCTGGTGCTCACGGCCAAGGACGTGACGGGAGACAACCGCTTCGGCGTGATCCCGGGATTCGTAGACCAACCGATCTACGCCGTGGATGAGACGCGCTTTCACGGCGAGGCGGTGGCCGCCGTCGTGTTCGACGCCGGCGCCGACGCACTGATCGATGACTTCCCCGTGGAGTGGCGTGAACTCGCGGCCATCGAGTCGATCGACGCGGCCCTGGATCCGAGTGCCCCCTCCATCCAGGCGGATCGGGTCGGCAACATCCTCGTTGAAGGCTACGTCGAGCGTGGTGACGTCGATCGGGCCTTGTCGGAGGCGGCGGTCGTGGCCAGCGGAGAGTTCACCACGCCATTCGTCGAGCACGCCTACATCGAGCCCGAGGCGGGGTGGGCTGAAATGGACGGCGACGTCGTCGTGATCTACGCGTGCACGCAGGCGGCCTACATGGATCGAACCTCGACCGCCGCGGTCCTCGGCGTCCCGGAAGAGCAGGTTCGCATCGTGCCGACCGAGGTGGGGGGCGGCTTCGGCGGGAAGCTGGACGTGGCCGTGCAGCCGCACCTGGCCCTAGCCGCTCGACGCTTGGACCGTCCGGTGTCCTTGGTCTATGACCGGCGCGAGTCCATGATGTCCACGACCAAGCGCCACCCCGCGCTCATGAGGGTGCGCGTGGGAGCACAGAGCGACGGGCGCATCACCGCGATGGACTTCGACGGAAGCTTCAACACCGGCGCCTACGCCTCGTGGGGGCCCACCGTGGCCAATCGTGTGCCGGTTCACGCGTCGGGTCCCTACTCGACGCCGCACTACCGGGCTCGAACCCGCGCCGTGCTGACCAACGCGCAGCCATCGGGCGCGTTCCGGGGTTTCGGCGTCCCTCAAGCCGCGATCGCCCAAGAGGTGCTCTACGACGACCTCGCGTACGCGCTCGACATGGATCGACTGGAGCTGCGGCGCGCGAACGTCCTCGTTGATGGTGCAGCGACCGTGACGGGCCAGCGCCTCGTGGGCGGCGTGGGCATCGGCGACTGCCTCGACGCGTTGCGCGAGAACTGGCGCGTCGCGATGGGGCGCGTCAGCGAGGAGCACAAGGACACGTCACGCCGATACCGCTCTGGCGTGGGTCTGGCGTGCATCTGGTACGGCTGCGGCAACACGTCGCTGTCGAATCCCTCGACGTTCAAGGCGGGTGTCCGGCGTGACGGCACCGTCGTCCTCCATCAGGGCGCCATCGACATCGGTCAGGGCTCCGCGACGGTCATCTCGCAGATGTTCGCCGACGCCTTGGGCGTTCCCGTCGGGGACATCGAGCGCGTCTCCGCGGACACGGCGGTGACGCCTGACGCCGGCAAGACGTCCGCGTCACGCCAGACGTACGTCTCGGGCATGGCCGCGATGAGGACCGGGCGCTCCCTGCGAGAGACGCTCACCGCGGCACTCGGAGTGAACGCCGACGCGCCGCTGCGCCTCGACGGCTCAGTGCTGATCGCGTCGGTGCCCGACGGCGAGGTGAAGCTCGACCTGTCGACTGTCCCCGAGTACAACGGCTACGTCTTTGCCGCCGTTGAGTCCTTCGACCCGCCCACGACTCCCCTGGACGACATGGGGCAAGGTGACCCCTACGCCGTCTACGGATTCGGAGCTCAGATGGTGGAACTGCGCGTCGACGCTCTCACGGGTCGCGTCCACCTCGACAAGATCACGGCGGCCTACGACGTCGGGCGGGCGATCAATCCTCGCCTCGTCGTTGGACAGATCGAGGGCGGAATCGCCCAGGGCATCGGCCTGGGACTCTTGGAGGCCTACGTTCCGCAGCGCACGAACAACCTGCACGACTACCTCATCCCCACGCTGGGCGACGTGCCGGAGATCGAGAGTTTCCTCGTCGAGTCGAATGACCCGGGCGGCCCCTATGGTGCCAAGGGAGTCGGGGAGCACACCATCATCGGCACGGCGCCGGCCATTCTCAACGCGATTCGACACGCGGTGGGCGCTCGTGTCACTGCGGTGCCGGCGACGCCGGAGCGAGTGCTGAGGGCGATGGAGGAGGCAGGATGAGCGACGACGTGGACGTGGTGGATGAGTCGGACGTCGGAGTGAAGGTTCGCTGTGAAGCATGTCCGATCCGCTGCTTCATCAAGCCGGGTGCTACCGGGAGCTGTGATCGATACGGGAACGTCGATGGCGTTCTGACCCGGATGGACCCCGTGACCGTGCTCGAGATCACCAAGGAGAACGGTGGGCGCCTGGTCCCGTTCGCGGTGAGTGACGACTGGGACGGCGAGTTGGTCGACGACGCCGTCTTCGTCACGGGTGCTGGAGCGGGCACGACGTATCCCGACTACAAGCCGGCGCCCTTCATCGTGTCCTCCAACTACGCGGGCGTGGATACCGTGACGACCGTTACCGAGGGCATCTTCTCCTACTGCTCGGCACGGGTGAAGATCGACACGGATCGCTACGTCGGCCCCGAGCAGGCCACCGTACGCGCCGGCGGTGAGGCCGTGGGCATGGTGACCACGGGTGAGTACGGTTCGCAGATGCTCTCGATCGGCGGGGTGAACCACCTCACCGGTGGCACGAAGCACGAGGGTCTGGCGACGATGCGCACGATTCTGGCGCTTTGCCGTGCCGAGGAGGTGGAGCTCGAGGTCGAAGGCGGCTCCCAACTTCGTCTCCAGGCCGGGAAGCCTCCGATCATCGACGGTCACGTCGAGGAGTTGATGCGCGTGGGTTGCGGGTCGGCCACCGTGGGGATGTTCGCCAAGACCTGGAGCAAACTCGTCGACGAGGTCGTCGTGGTTGACGATCACATCACGGGGGTGCTGACGGAGCACCAGGCGGGTGCGGTCCTGGGAATGCCCCCGAGCGGCATCAAGGTCATTGGTCGACGTTCCACACCGGGCCGGTACTTCAACATCGCCGAACCCGGGGCTGGCTGGGGAGGGACCACGTTGACGGATCCGCTGTCGATCCTGGGTCCCTTCAATGCGGCCAAGGGCGCGCGCCCGGGACTGCGGCTCCTGATGACCAGCACGACGGGTGAGAGCGTCGCGTACTTCATCCTGGATGATGACTTGACGCCCCAGCCCGCGGAGATCCCCGACGAGGTCGTCGCGTCAGTGGCGCGGATTCGGGCGAACTGCGAGCCGGCGCTCACCACCGTCCTCTTCGTGGCGGGTGCTGGAGGATCGCTGCGCGCGGGGGTCTCGGCCGAACCGGTGCGTCTCACGCGCTCCGTGCGCTCACGTCTGACGCGCGTGACCTGTGGAGGAGCTGCGGTGTACGTGTGGCCCGGTGGGGGCATCACCTTCATGGTGGATGTCCTGAGCGTGCCGAAGGACTCCTTCGGCTTCGTGCCGACTCCGGCGATCGTCGCGCCGATCGAGTTCACGATGTCGCGCGAGGATTACCTCGAGCTCGGCGGCCACGCGGAGGCCATCCGCAGCATCGACGATGCCCTGCGAGATGTTCCCGTGCGACGGCTGAGCGCGCGCGGGTAGCGAGCAGCGGTGTCGGGCGGTCCTGTCGCCGCCCTGTCGAGTGACGGCCTGACCCTCCACCTGCAGCACGGACCGACGGACCTGATCATCACGGCGGATGGATCGTCGACTGCTCGAACCGCCTGCTTTGCGCGGGCACGGGCGGCCCTCGACGGTGTCATCGAAGGCCTGGTCGGCGAGCTCGCGCAGTTGCGCCAGCCGGCCGCGAGCCGCCCGCGGGTTCGTGGCGCGGTCGCACGGCTCATGGTCGAGGCGACCGCGAACTTCGAGGGCTCCTTCGTCACACCGATGGCGTCGGTGGCCGGGGCGATCGCGGATCACGTGCTGGCCGCCTCCTGGATCCAGGGCTTGGAGCGTCTGACGGTGAACAATGGAGGTGACATCGCCTTCGAGTTGGGCGAAGGGGCCACGACCACGATCGGGGTGGTGACGTCCTTGCTGGAGCGGCGGGTGATCGGCTCGATCGTGATCCACGCGGCGTCTCCCGTGCGGGGAGTCGCCACGAGCGGGTGGCGCGGGCGCAGCTTCTCACTGGGCATCGCCGATGCCGTGACCGTCTTGGCCCGCAACGCCGCGCTCGCTGACGCCGCCGCGAGCGTGATCGCGAGCGCGGTCGACCTACCGGGACACCCGGGCATCACCCGAGTCCCGGCACGAGAACTCGACGAGTCCAGCGACCTGGGAGATCGACTCGTGACCCGTGACGTTGGCCCGCTCGGTTCCCAGGAACGCCGTCAGGCCCTTGAGCCGGGCATCGCGCTGGCAGAGGACCTCTTACATCGTGGAGTGATCGCCGGCGCTCATCTGGTGATCGGCGACACCCACGTCAGCTTGCGACACGAGTCTGATTCCGATCGGGCCCCACTGATCGAACTCGGCACTGATGCGACGCGCGCCATCCAGGGTGCTTCGCCTTCTGACGCCGTGGACTGAGCCCGTTCGCGGGCTGCGCCATTCACGAATGACCGGCGCGTGTCTAGCCCAGCTTCTTCAAGAGACGCACGAACGTGGCTCGCTCCTCGAGAGTGAGCGGCTCGAGCGTCTCCGAGGTGATCTGCTTGGCGACGGGAACCATCTCCTCGTAGAACCGCCAGCCCTCCGGGGTGAGGTCGGTGATGCGTCGACGAGAGTCACCCGTGGAGACCTGGGCCAGCAACCCCTTGGCGATGAGGCGGTCGACCACGCCCTTGACGGTCGCGGTGTCGATGGCGGTCAAGCGCCCCAACTCATTCTGGGACATCGGTCCCACCTCGGCCAGCTTGGCGATGACGGCGAACTGGGACGGACGGATCTTCGACCGGACCCTCTCGGTGAAGATGGTCGTGTGACGTTGGTGCGCCTTGCGCAACATAAAGCCGACCTGTTTGTCAACTATGTAGCGCCGAGTCATCATCACGATTTCCGTCCTGGTGACGAGTGGCCCGCCCGGTGTACGTCGGAAGTTCGCCACTCCATGGTGCGCGCGATTCTATCTGTGTTTGCTCGCACGGGCTCTGGAACGAGGTGACGTCACCGTGGTGCGGGCTGAGTCGTACGGACGGCTCGCGTGTTCCGCGACGGAATTGACGTCATGGCTCGAGCGTCACGAGGGACCGAGTTCGGCTCTGGCGCCGAGCTCGCGGGGCCGCCACGGTCTCGAGGTGACGCGTGAGCCGACGCGTCTCCTCGAGGTCCACGAGGCCAAGGAGCGGCACGTGTTCAACGCCTGAGTTGCCTTGACAATCAAAGGATCGTCTGCTTGACTACGAGTAGTCAAGGCATTCAAATAAGGGGGAGTAATGAAACCTGGTTCGCGCCACCTGGCCATTCCGGCGGCCGTCTCTGCGATCGTGCTGAGTCTGACGACGTTCTCGGCGAGTACCGGGGCGGTGACGAACAGAAGCGGCCACGCTTCCCACGCCGTCTCGCATTCGGCAACCAGCAAGATCAAGACTGGCTGGATCTACGACGGCTCGATCGCGGACAAGGGCTACGACGAGGAGTGGTACAACGGGCAGGTCTACCTGCAGAAGACCCTCGGTATCACGTCGACGATGAGCCAGAACACCCCGTACACGAGCCAGTGGACCTCCACGGCCCTGGGCATGATGGGACAGGGCGCGAAGATGGTCGTCGACCCCGGTGAAGGCGGAACGCTCTTCTACGCCGCCTGCAAGAAGTACCCCAACGTGGCCTGCGTGGAGGCGAACGGCACGCTGCCGTTCCCCTCGAACTCGACTGCCGTGTATTCGGAGAACTGGCAGGCCTCCTACCTCGAGGGCATGGCCGCGGGGATGATGACCAAGACCGGGATCATCGGATTCCTGGAGGCCTTCGCGAACACGCCCGCTCCGGTGATGGAGACGTTGAACGCGCTCGTCCTGGGCTGTCAGGCGACGCACCCGGGTTGCCGGGCGATTGCCACCGTGGTGAACTCCTGGTACAACCCGCCGGTCGAGACGGAGGACCTGAACGCCCTCGTCAACGCTCACGCGGACATCCTGGCGACAACGCAGAATGACCCGTCGGCGGTGACCGTGGCCGAGAAGCGAGGCGTCAAGGCGATCGCGATGTGGGGCAACCCAGTGAGCTCCGGGCGCACGGCGTTCATCACCGCCACTGACGTGAACTACGGGCCGACGCTGAAGGAGATCGCCCAGACGGTCATCAAGGGCACCTACAAGGGCGGCAAGATCGACCTGTTCGGATTCGGTCACGGGCTGTCGCTCGCGCCGTGGGGCCCCACGGTTCCTGCGGCGGTGCGCGCCAAGGTGACGGCCGCGGAGAATCAGATGAAGAAGGGCCACAACTTCTTCTGCGGCCCGATGTACGACAACACTGGAGCACTGAAGCTGAAGAAGGGCCAGTGCCTGAGCACGCTGCAGGCCTACGACAAGTGGAACTGGTACGTGAAGGGCGTCTCCGTCAGCAAGTGATCGCGAGCTGGATTTCGGGGCAATGAGCACCGGAGAAATCGGTGAAGTGAACAAGGAGTCCGGGCGGCCCGTTGGGGCCGCCCGGAACTCCGCAGATCTCAAGTTGCGCGTCCGGGGCGTGGTCAAGTCCTTCGGGTCACTACGCGCACTGCGCGGCGTGGACTTGGACTGCGAGGTCGGACAGATCCACGCGGTGCTGGGTGAGAACGGCGCCGGCAAGTCCACCCTGATGAGTGTGGTTACGGGACTCCTGGCACCTGACGAGGGTGAGATGTTCCTCGATGGCCACGAGTATCGACCACAGAACTCCCAGGTGGCGATGCGTCACGGGGTCGGCATGGTCCACCAGGACTTCCAGCTGATCGAGCGCCTCAGCGTCGGTGAGAATCTCTTCCTGGGCTGGGACGGCGCCCCGCGCATCGCCACCGTGCAGCGAGTGCACGAGGCCGCAGCCGCGGCGATCGCGCGATTCGGATTCAGCCTCGATCCGGCGACCAAGGTCCAGGACCTGTCGGTTGGCGAGCAGCAGCGCGTCGCGGTGGTGCGCGCGTTGGTGCGCGGGGCGAAGGTGTTGATCCTCGATGAGCCCACGGCCGCGCTCACGCCCCAGGAGGTCGGCGAGCTCTTCGTCGTCATGAGGTCCCTGGCCTCACAGGGCACGACCATCATCTTCATCACCCACAAGCTGCGCGAGGTGATGGACATCGCCGACCACGTCACCGTCCTGCGACTCGGCGAGCGCGTCGCGAGCTTTCCCATCGGTGAGTGCGACGAGGCGCGTCTGGCTCGCGAGATGCTGGGACGCGACGTCGTTCCCCTTGAGCGCGACTCGGCGGAGGTACCGGAGGGTTCGCAGGTGGTGATGCGCGTCGAGTCGTTACACGCCCGCGACGAGCGCGGCCTGCTCGCCGTCAAGGACGTCTCGCTCCAGCTCGTCTCTCACGAGATCGTCGGGGTGGCCGCGATCGCCGGCAACGGTCAGCGCGAGCTCTCCGAAGCCCTCGCCGGGGTGCGTCAGGTTGAGTCCGGACGCATCGAGATCGACGGGAGCGACATCACGAGCCGTTCCGCGAATGCCTTCACGGCCTCGGGCATCGGCTACATCCCCGAGGATCGCCTGGGGGCGGGCATGATGCTGCGCGAGTCGATCGCGCGCAACGCCATCATGAAGGCGCTGTCGGTGAGGAGCGAACGCGCCCGATTGACCCGGGGGTTCTTACTGCGTCCGCGCGAGATCGAGAACTACGCCAACGAGCTCTTGGCCGAGGGTCAGGTCTCCACCAGGGACGCGGGCGTCCCGGTGGGCCACCTCTCGGGTGGGAACATCCAGAGGCTCCTCATCGCGCGCGAGGTGCGCATCGCGAGTCGCCTGCTCATCGCCGTACACCCGACTCTCGGACTGGACGTCGGAGCGACTGAGAGGACGTGGCAGACGCTCTTGGACGCCCGGGGCCGGGGCATCGCGATCCTGCTGATCTCTGAGGATCTCGACGAAGTCCTGACGCTCTCGGATCGGATCTTGGTGATGCATCACGGAGAGATCGTCGGGGAGTTCCAGAATCGCACGACGCCACCGACGCGTGAGCAGTTGGGACTCCTGATGGGCGGCGCCACGCCGCGGGGCGACTCAGTGGGGGTGAGCGCGTGAGCACCGGCGCAGCCTCCACCGCGGCCCGCCAGTCTCGCAAGAGTTGGACCGTGGTCCGAGGCGCCCCGTCGCCGAAGCGCTCGTGGGCGTATCGCATCGTGGCGATCTTCGCGGTGATCGCGGGCTCGGCCCTCTACCTGGTACTGACCATCCATCAGCCGGACATCCTCGGCGTCGTCCTGCGCGAGTCCTTCGCGACGCCAGCAAGCCTTGACGAATGGGTCGTGCTGGCCACACCCTTCTTCCTGACCGCGCTCGCGGTGCTGATCCCGCTGCGCGTGGGCCTGTGGAACATCGGAGGCGAGGGCCAATTCTTCGCGGGGGCGTGGCTCGCCACCGGCTTCGCCTTCTGGCTCACCCACCTCACGGGCGGCCTCCTCATTCCGGGGATGCTCGTGGCGGGCGCCCTGGGCGGCGCGCTGTGGGCAGCCATTCCGACGTTGGCGCGCGTCTATCTCAACGTGAACGAGATCATCTCGACACTGATGCTCAACGTGGTGATGGTGTTCTGGGTGGCGTACTGGCTCGTGGGCTCGTGGCAGTACGGGGGCTCCA
The DNA here is from genome assembly GCA_021782915.1 of Actinomycetes bacterium. Taxonomy (GTDB): domain Bacteria; phylum Actinomycetota; class Acidimicrobiia; order Acidimicrobiales; family RAAP-2; genus RAAP-2. The sequence continues at coordinate 39,119 of JAJXUK010000010.1, forward strand.
CGGGTGGGACCCTGCAGAGTCGCATCATTCCCACCCAGGCCCAGCTGCCCCTGCTGCACGTGGCCGGTGGGCTGGACTCGGGCGTGATCATCGCCCTGGTGCTCACGGCGCTGGTGGGCCTGTACCTGCACTATTCGACCTTCGGCTATCAGTCCCTGCTGGTGGGCTCCGGGCGAGCGGTCGCGCTCTACACCGGGGTGCGCATTCGACGCGTCCAGATGATCTCAATGCTCGCCGCGGGCGCACTGGCGGGCGTCGCCGGCGTCCTTCAGTTGACGGGCAACTCGTACCAGCTCACGCCGGGGCTCTCCAACAACACGGGCTACCTGGGCATCGCCGTGGCCATCCTGGCGGGCAACTCCATCTGGGGCTTGGTAGTCATGTCGGGGCTGCTGAGCACGATCATGCTCGTGGGCCAGAACGCCCAGATGTACGGCGTGTCCTCGGACGCCCCCTTCATCGTGATCGGTGTCCTCCTGCTTCTGAACGCCCTCGGCGACGCGCTGAGCCAGTACCGCGTGATGCGCCTCGATCGCCGGGACGTCTCCAGCGAGGCCGAGGGCGACGATCTCGTCGAAGCCGAGGGCCACTCCACGGCGGGCTCGGGCGCGCCGGGGCTCGAGATGGTGCGTGACGCGCTGGAGGCTGGCTGATGCACACCTTCGAGCTCTCGTTCGCCGCGGCCCTGCTGGCGGCCACCCCGTTGCTTCTGGCGGCCACCGGGGAGCTCTTCGGCGAGATCCTGGGGATGATGAACGTCGGCATCGAGGGCTTGATGCTCATGGGGGCGGTGACCGGTGTCATCGTCACGCTACACACGAACAGCCCGGAACTCGGCCTGCTCTGCGGCGCCCTGGCCGGGGCCGCCTACCTGCTCGTCGTCTACGGCATCCCCGTGGTCGTCTTCATGACCGAGCAGGTCCTGCCTGGCTTCGCGGTGTGGTTCATCGGTCTGGGTCTGTCGCAGCTGCTCGGCAACAACTACGAGAACACCAGCGTCTCGAGCTCGTCGACCGTCGTGGGCCTGCCGGGGATCGACCGCATCCCGGTGATCCGCGAGATGATCGGGCACTTCCCCTGGCCCGTGTACGTCGCCTTCGTCCTGCCCTTCGGCGTGGCGTGGCTTCTGGGCCACACCCGGCACGGGCGCAACATGCGCGCCATCGGCGAGAATCCCGCCACCGCGGCGACCGGTGCCGGCATCGCGGTGATGAGATGGCGACTCTTCTACGTGGGTGTGAACGGCTTCTTCGGCGGCTTCGCGGGTGCCTTCCTGGCGGTGGTGGCCGTTGGGGCGTGGGGACCGGACGTCACTGCGGGGCGCGGGTTCATCGCGCTCGCCGTGGTGATCTTCTCGGCGTGGCGGGCGCGCTGGCTCATCGTGGGAGCGGCCTTCTTCGGTGGACTCTTGATCTTGGTGGAGCTGGGAGGAGCGCTGGCCTGGCCGATCCCGCCCGACTTCCTCTCCATGTTCCCGTACCTGGGAGCCGTCATCGTTCTCGTCATCTGGTCGATTCGGGGGCGCCGAGGAGAGCTGAGCGCCGCACCGACATCCCTCGGCGTGCGGGTGATGTCGCGCCGCTAGAGCGGGGACTCGCGCGACGTGGGGCCCCGCAGCCGGTGCCGCACTGAGGGCGCGGACCTCCCAGCGAGCTGACAGCGGCGCCGTACCGGCGTTGCGAGCGACGGCCCTAGGCTCGCGCGCCGTCGCTGGCCAGCTCGAAGCCGGCACTGGCGACGCTGCGACCATCGTGCCCGATGAGCAGGGCCTCGTAGCCCCGGGCGCGGCCCAGGTGCTCGAGGACCGCCTCGCCGCCCACGCACAGGGCGGTGGCCCACGCGTCAGCCAGGGCCGGGTCGTCCCCGGTCACGCTGGCCGAGGCCACGGCGCTCTCGCGCACGCGCGTGTGGGGATTCATCAGGTGCGCGCCGCGCTCGTAGGTGCCCGAGGTCGCCAGGGCGCCGCGCAGGACCACCACCGCGGCCAGGCGCGTGGGTTCGCGCGGGTCAGCGATACCGGCCTTGAAGGCCTGGTGCTCGCTCACCCCGCCGAAGCCCACGAGGTCCCCGGCCGCGTTCACCAGCGCTCCGTGTGCGCCCGAGGCGCGCAGGGCCTCGAGGGCGCGTCCCGCGGCCCAGCCCTTGACCAGCCCGGTCGGATCGACCCCGCCGGGCATCGCCCAGGGGTCGAACCAGCCGCCGGTGGCCTCACGCGCGTCGCGGCACAGGTCCAGCACGTCGGCCACCTCCGGGGGCGCCTGGCCGAGGGAGAGCTCGCCGCGGCGTAGGCGTGACAGCGGGCTGTCGGCCTTGTAGGTGGAGAAGACCCGATCGACCTCGTGCAGGACGCCGGACGCCTCCTCGAAGGCGCTCTCACAGCGCACGCCGTCGAGTCCCGCCTCGTCGAAGAGGCTGAGGGTGACCACGGTGCCCATCACCTCGACCTGGTGGGTGAGGCTGGAGGGCACTACTTGATGCCCAGCTTGCTCAGCGCGCCCTGCAGGGACATCTTGAAGCCCGCGCTGGTGTAGGAGGCGCCCGAGACGCCCTGGATGCCCGCGCCCTGCACCGCGAGGGCCTGGCTCTCGAGCTGGGGGATCGCCATGCCGTCGATCGAGGCCGACAGCGGGTTGCCGCCGTCCTGGATCGAGCCGATGGTGACCTTGTCGAGCTTCGTGCCGGTCGCGGTGACGCTGACCGACAGGACGCCGAAGTAGTAGTTGACGAGCGGTCCGGTCGCGCTGCGCGTGCCCGAGCCCGCCGCGCTCGCCGGAGAGGCGAGCGTCGCGGTGCCACCCGTGCTGGTGCCGCCGGTGCCGGCGGCCGCGTTGCTCGAGGCGCCCGAGCCCGGGCTCGAGGACGCCACGGCGTTCAGGCCGAGTGAGGCCGGCGTGGAGCGGAAGCTGAACAGGCCGACCAGGCCCGCGATGGTCCCGGCCACGACGAAGGGGGCGCGCTTGAGCATCAGAAGGCGAACTCCTCGACGTGGATGTGACCGCTCGGCACCCCGGCGCGGCTCAGGGCGGTGCGCAAGGAGGCCGTGAACTCGGCGGGCCCGCAGACGAAGACGTCGCTCGAGGCGATCCCGGGCACGAGCTGGCGCAGCTGTCTAGAGTCCAGGCGCACCTTCTGGCGCGGGCCGACAAGCTCGTGCAGGGTGCCCCCGTGTCGGGCGACGAGCTCGGCGAGCTCGTCACGGTGGATGAGCTCGTTGGACGTGGACGCGCGCACCAGCATGTGGGCCGTCGTGTCCGCGGGCAGGTCCTCGAGCAGGGCGATCAGCGGCGTGACGCCCACGCCCGCGCCGATCAGGGTGACGTTCGCGCGGCGCACCCGCGAGGCGGTGAAGGCGCCGTAGGGTCCCTCGGCCCAGACCCGGGTGCCGGCCTTGAGGTGCGCGATCGCCCCGCTGGCGTCGCCGACCGACTTGACCGTGAGGCGCAGGTACGGCGGACGCGGCATGGCCGAGAGCGAGTAGGGGTGCGCGTGCCACCACAGCCCGCGCGCCAGGAAGCGCCACTGGAAGAACTGGCCACCGGCGACCTGAAGGTCCTGGATGTGCCGGCCCTCGATGGTGACGCTGTAGACCCCCGGGGCCTCCCGGCTCACCGCGGCCACGCGCAGCTGGTGGCGCAGGTTGAACAGCGCCGCGCGCCCCAGGCGCGAGGCGAGCACCACCACCGCCACCGCCACGGCCGCGCTGATCCAGGCCGCGCGAGCCCAGGAGTGGGTCAGGAAGACCACGCCGTTGCGGAACTGGTGCGCGAAGGCCAGGCCCAGTCCGAGGTAGAGGTAGAGGTGCACGACCCACCAGGTCTCGTAGGCGAGGCGCTGGCGGATGATGCGGTGCGAGGTCACCGCGGCCATCACCATGAGCCCGAAGCCGACGGCCGAGGCCATCACGTCCGGGTAGTGAAAGAGCAGCGTGACGAACTCGTGCAGCACGCCGGTCGAGGTGGTCTCGGCGTAGCCGACGGTGACCAGGACGATGTGCAGGCCGATCGCCACCAGCGGCCAGGCGCCGATGGTGCGGTGCCAGCGCACGAGGCGGTCCTGGCCGACCAGGCGCTCGAGCACGGGCAGGCGCGCGGCGAGCAGCACCATGATCACGAGGCCGTAGGTGCCGGTGAAGGCGAACAGGCGCGCGAGGCCGGTGACGAAGCCGCCCGGCGCGCTGAGGGCCCCGGCCGACTCGGTCAGCGCGAGCAGGTAGAGCACGCCGGCCAGGCCGGCCGCGGCCAGTATCAGAAGGACGCGGGCCGGCACCGGGGAGGCGGCTGCACCGGCCCGCGGGCGTCGCGCGAGCGTGCGGGCAGTCGGCGACGTCGAGTGGGTGAAGGAACTCACCCGCCGAACCGTAGTGAGGCAAGGTAAGAACGGCCAAAGATTCCCGTGAGATCTGCCCGCCCGGGGCCGGGGGTCTGGCTAGAACTTCGGCTCGAAGTCGCTGCGCAGGCCCATCTTCGATGAGCCGGCGTCGCCCTTGACGCTCAGGACCTGGTGGACCTGCAGGTGGTTCGCCTCGAAGCCCACCGCCGATCCAGCCATGTAGAGGCGCCAGACCCGCGCGCGCGCCTCGCCCACCTCGGCGAGCGCGTCGGCCCAGTTCGCCTCGAGGTTGCTCACCCAGGCGCGCAGGGTCAGCGCGTAGTGCTCGCGCAGGCTCTCCACGTGGCGCACCTCGAAGCCGTGGGACTGGAACATCGTGACCATCGTGCCCAGCTCGTGCAGCTCGCCGTCGGGAAAGACGTAGCGCTCGATGAAGGCGCTGGCCGTGCGCGAGGGCCGGCGCAGGCCCAGGGCGATCTGGACCTGGCGCGATGTTGTGCGCAGGCGCGAGGGAGCCGGATCCTCGGGGTAGTACACGGGTCGGCCGATGGCGTGATTCAGGAGGCGCCCGCCCGGCACCAGCAGCTCGACGAGGCGGCGCGTGTAGGCGGGCAGCCCACGCCGGCCCACGTGCTCGGACATGCCGATCGAGCTGATGGCGTCGAAGGGCCCGTCGCGCACGTCGCGGTAGTCCTGTAGGCGAAACTCCACCCGGTCGCTCAGCCCCGCCGCCGCGGCGGCAAGGGTGGCGTAGCGCTGCTGCTCGCTCGAGAGGGTCACGCCCACGACCCGCGCGCCGTACTCTCGCGCCGCGTGCAGGCCCATCGCGCCCCAGCCGCAGCCCACGTCGAGCAGACGAGAGCCGGGACCGAGGCCGAGCTTGCGCGCCACCAGGTCGAGCTTGCGGCTCTGGGCCGACTCGAGGCTGTCACTGCTCGAGCGAAAGACGGCGCAGGAGTAGGTCATCGACGGACCGAGCACCATCTCGTAGAAGCGGTTCGAGACGTCGTAGTGGTGACTCACCGCGCGTCGGTCGCGCGCGCGGCTGTGCAGGAGCCCGCGCGGAGCGGCCTCGATCGGCGGCGCCGGCAGTGGCCTCAGCCCCTCGGCACCGAGAAGCGCATAGAGCGCGCGCAGGTTCGCCGGGCCCAGCAGGCGGGTGAGCGGAGGCGTCTTCAGGCTGAAGAGCGCGTCGAGGTCTCCCTCGACATCGATGTCCCCGGCCACGTAGGCCCGCGCGAGTCCCAGCTCGCCCGGATGCGTGATCACGCGCGTGAGTGCGTCAGGCGAGTTGATCCTAAGGGTCACCCCGTTGGCGCCAGAGGCGATCGTGGGCTCGGCGAAGGACCCGTCATAGGCCTCGACGCGAAACGCGAGGCGCCCCCCCAGCATCGTCGTGACGACACCCGCTACGTCCATCGCGCCTCCCGTCCTGGAGGCAAGTTAGGCGCGCCCGACGCGCCTCAGCAACTCAGTTGATGAGCTCAGTACGGCTCAACCCAGAGGGTGCCGTGTCGGGACCCGCGCACGAGCACGCTGGTGCCGTCGGGCAGGTCGCGCGGGTAGTCGGTCACCGCGTGGTAGAGACGTCCGTCGAGGAGCACGCGCCCGGGGTGGTTCTCGTCCCCGACGATCGTCTCGACGATGCCGACGCGCTCGTCGCGCCTCGGCGCCGGGGCGTCGTCCAGGTAGGGGTCCGCCCCGGCGCGCCGGCTACGCGAGGGCACTCGATTGCGGCTCAGATCGGCCAGGGCCATCGGGCGAACGAGGACGAGGCCGGCCGCGGCCAGGCCCAGAACCAGGATCAGTTGGATCAACATGGAGAGGCCCACGAGCGCGCCGAGGAATCCCACGAGTGCGGCCAGGCCCACGAAGAGTGCGGCGTAGGCGTTGGTCAGGACCTCCACCAGAACGCTCAGCGCGACCACGACGATCCAGATCTCGGGCATCTTTGCAGCATACGAGGCCGTTTCGCGCGTGTTCGGGCGGGTGCCGGCGATCTAGGAGTCAGGCCCGAGGTCCGGGGCGGTGCTCTCGGATGAGCCGAGGGCCCGCGCCCTGAGCGGCGCCGCCAGCATGACGAGGACCAGGGCACCGAGAACTAGTTGAAGAATCCAGTAGGGAATGGGGCGCAGGGCTGGCACCGACTCGCCCAGCAGGGGCCACGTCGCCACGAGTGCCGCAGCGAGGCACACCCACTCGGCGACGACGACGTTGCGCTCGCGAAGGCGCAGCAGGCTCAGGGCGACGAGCACCGCGAGGACCGCCAGGCCCGGGAGACGAAGGTACGACGTGGTCACGGTGATGCCCATGAACTTGCTGGTGAAGACGAGCGGGTCGAAGCCGATCATGAAGAGGCCGAGTCCGACGGCCATGGCTCTCGCGTTGAGCCGGGCGAACGCGAGGCTGAGGAGGGCGAACACGTAGACGGCGGCGAAGTAGTAGCCGAACATGTTCATCTCGAAGAGCAGACGTAGGGCGAAGCTGATGCCGATCACGGGCATGAGGTATTGGGGCTGGATGATGTCGGCGCCGAGGCGACGGGCCGCCCACACCGAGAGCGCGGCGCTCAGAACGACGGGGAGAATCCGTGCGACGACGAAGGCGACGATCGGCGCCGGGTGCAGGCCCGCCAGCCACGTGCCGCCGGAAGAGTGGATGGCGTGATGCGACGGCGTCAGGCGATCCGAGCCCAGGACCAGTGCTCGCAGCACGGTGCCGTGCGACAGGACCAGCAGGGGCACGGCTATGGCGACGTAGGTGGCAACGAGGCCCGTGAGGAAGCGCGTGTCGCGCAGGCGCAGGGAAGCGACCAGCAGGGGCAGGGCGACGAAGAGGTCGAATTGCTGGGTGAGCAGCCCGAGTGCGCACAGCACGCCCGCGGCTACCCACTGGCGCCGCCCGGCGCGGCGGGCCGCCAGCACCGCGAGGGCGATGGCGAGCAAGTCCTGCGGGTGGTAGTAGGCAGCGAAGGCCTCGTATAGCGGTGGGCCGAGTGCCAGGGCTGCGACGAAGAGCGCGAGGGCCCGGCTTCGTCGGTGCCGAGACTCCTTCAGTGCCATCCACATCGCCCCGGCGAGGGCGATCCAGGCGAGCGACGCGCTCCAGAGGGTGCTCAGATAGACACCCGCGTCGCTCATCCAGCGCGAGACGAGTGCGTAGCTCCTTGCGCAGCCGGGACCCGCCGCCCTCGCGGAGGGAAACGCTGGCGCGGGGCGGGGGCTGAGCAGTGCGAGGTAGCCCGACGCGATCAGTGGGTAGAGGGGCGCGGCCAGCACGGGGATCATGGGCAGGGTCTGTGCGCTGGACGCCGGTGCGAAGCTGTTCGGATAGGCACAGCCGAAGTCGCCGTGGGCGATCATCCAGGCCGTCGGCAGGACTTCGCCCGCGTCGCCCTCGATGAAGCCTCCGGTGGCCGCGGTCAGCAGGGGCATCGACGCGAGCGCGAGCGCGAGAACCAGCAGGGCGCCCAGTCGGCCCAGCGGGCGTCTCGCCCAGGTTCGCCAACTCGGCGGCGCCGTCGGAGCAGGGGCGCTCCAGGACACGCGCCAGCGTCGGGTCCTGATCGCATCGGACGATTCATTCATCTCTTGACTGCGTGTGGAGTCGTCGCTCATGGCGGGAGTGTCGAGCGCGGACGCGCTCGGCACAACAGTATGGGGTAGGGCGGGTCTGGATGAGGAGGCTGGCGCGATGAGGTCGATCCGTGCGATGCGTCGTGTCCTGGTGGGATCGTGCGTGCTGGGACTTGGCTGGCTCGGCGTGGCGGCACCGGTGTCGGCGTCGGCTCCCACTGCGTCGGGGCACGTCTTTGAAGTGGTGATGGAGAACCTGGACTACGCGAGCGCCATGGCCACGCCGTCGATCGCGGCGCTCGCGAGGCGTTACGCCTACGCGAGCGACTACTACGGTGTCGCCCACCCCAGCCTGCCGAACTACCTGGCCCTGTCGGGTGGCTCGACGTTCGCCACGACCTCGGACTGCGTGAGCTGCTACGTGAACGCGCCGAATCTCTTCAGCCAGCTCGCCGCGGCTCACGTCAGCTTCGACGCGTACCTGGAGGGGGTGCCCTCGTCCTGCTACCTCGCCCCGTGGGGCGGCACCGACTACGCGAGCAAGCACAATCCCTGGCGCTACTACCTGAACGTGCGCGCTCAGCTGTGCAACCATCTGCGTGCCTACAGCGAGCTCGTACGCCTGCTGCGCGGCCCGGCCGCGGCGGTGCCGCGCTACGTGTGGGTGACACCCAACCTGTGCCACGATGGGCACGACTGCTCGGCGGGCCTGGCCGGGGCCTGGCTGACGGGCTTCGTCGCCGCACTCACCGCGAGCCCAGCGTGGCGTGACGGGGGCATCTTGTACGTCACCTGGGACGAGGCCAACGGGGACAACGCCGGGGTCATGGGCACGCACGTGCGCGCCTTCGGTGGTGGAGGGCGGGTCCTCACGCTGCTGATCACGCCGGGAGTGCACCACGTGGTGCTGCGCGCGCCGGCCAATCACTACTCGTTGCTGGCAACGATCGAGGACCACTTCCACCTCGCGCGACTGGGCTTTGCCAGGGGCGCAGCGCCCCTCAGGATCCCCGGCAAATCGTGACTTGTTTAGTCGGATTACCAGTACACTTCGCTGCGACGCGGAGGGAGTGAGAATGCGAATCGCAGATGACGTCACCCAGCTGGTCGGGCACACGCCCCTGGTTCGCCTGCGGCGCATGGGCGCCGGCAGCGGGGCCGAGGTGCTCGCCAAGCTCGAGTACTTCAATCCGGCTCACAGCGTGAAGGACCGCATCGGCGTGGCCATGGTGGACGCCGCCGAGCGCGCCGGATTGATCAACGCCGACACGATCCTGCTCGAGCCGACCAGTGGCAACACCGGCATCGCCCTGGCCATGGTGGCCGCGGCGCGCGGCTACCGCTGCGCCTTCACGATGCCCGAGACGATGTCGGGCGAGCGGCGCGCACTGCTGCGCGCCTTCGGTGCCGAGCTCATCCTCACACCCGGGCCCGAGGGCATGGGCGGAGCGATCGCCAGGGCCAACGAACTGGCCGCCAGCGACCCGCGCTACTTCATCCCCCAGCAGTTCGAGAACCCGGCGAACCCGGCGATCCACCGCGAGACGACGGCTCAGGAGATCTGGGACGACACCGAGGGCACGGTGGACATCTTCGTGGCCGGCGTCGGCACCGGTGGCACCATCACCGGCGTGGGTGAGTTCCTCAAGGAGCACAAGCCCTCGGTGAAGATCATCGCGGTCGAGCCGAGCGCCTCGGCCGTGCTCTCCGGCGGCCAGAAGGGTCCGCACCCCATCCAGGGCATCGGCGCCGGGTTCATCCCGGCGAACCTGAACCTCGACGTCATCGACGAGGTCATCACCGTCGACGGTGACGACGCGATCCACACGGCCCAGCGCGCGGCGCGCGAGGAGGGCTTGTTGGTGGGCATCTCCTCGGGTGCGGCGATTCACGCTGCCCTGCAGGTGGCCCGGCGTCCCGAGAGCGCCGGGGCGCGCATCGTGGTGATCACGCCAAGCTTCGGCGAGCGCTACCTGTCCACTGCATTGTTCGCGGGCCTGGTGGGCTGATGCTCGAGGTCATGCGCCGCGACCTGGACGCGGCGCTGAGCCGCGACCCCGCCGCCCGTTCGCGCCTCGAGGTCGCCCTGGCCTACCCCGGGGTGCACGCGATCTGGGCTCACCGCCTGGCCAGCCGGCTCTGGCACGCCGAGCACACGCTGTGCGCGCGCGTGGTCTCCTCGCTCGCGCGCACGCTCACCGGGGTGGACATCCACCCGGCGGCCACCATGGGCCAGGGTGTCTTCATCGACCACGCCACCGGCGTGGTCATCGGCGAGACCGCCGAGGTCGGTGACGACGTCATGATCTACCAGGGCGTGACTCTGGGCGGCACGACCTTGAGCCGCGGCAAGCGCCACCCGACCATCGGCGCCGGCACCGTCATCGGGGCCGGGGCGAAGGTCCTCGGGCCCATCACGATCGGGGAGAACTGCCGCATCGGAGCCAACGCGGTCGTGCTCAAGTCGGTGCCCGAGAACTCGGTGGTCGTGGGGGTGCCCGGGCGCATCACCACGCGCAATCACGTGCGTCACAGCCCCGGTGGCGTCTCCTACAACGACCAGGAGTACCTGGGTCGGCACCTGGCCTCCCTGGGCCAGCGCGTGGCGCACCTGGAGGGCCACGTGGGACACGACGTTCACCACCTCGAGTCAGCCAACGAGGACTTCTCGATCTAGCTACAGTGGCCCCGGCGTCACGAGGGCGCCGACGGGCGGTAATATACCCCCTAGGGTATTTGAGACAAGGAGCCTCATGGCCACGGTCACCGCAACCAAGGACAACTTCGACGAACTCGTCAGCTCCCAGGACATCGTTCTCGTGGACTTCTGGGCCGCCTGGTGCGCGCCGTGTCGCATGTTCGCGCCCACCTTCGAGAAGGCGTCCGAGAAGTACCCCGACATGACCTTCGCCAAGGTGGACACCGAGGCCGAGCAGGAGCTCGCGGCGGCCTTTTCCATCATGTCGATCCCGACCCTCATGGTCCTGCGCGAGAACGTGATCGTCTACATGGAGGCCGGTGCGCTGCCCGAGCGTTCCCTGGAGGATCTGATCACCAAGGTTCGCGAACTGGACATGGAGGACATCCACCGGCGCATCGCCGAGCGCGAGGCGGCCAAGACCAAGAGCTGAGTCGTGACTTTGGGCCCCGCGCCGCGTGCGCGGGGCTCAATAGGCTACGCATCGTAGGCGCGGCGTTAGCCGTCTCGACGAGGGCGGACCCATGTTCCAGATTCGCATCCACGGGCGCGGTGGGCAGGGTGTGGTGACCGCGGCCGAGCTGCTCGCGGTGGCCGCCTTCGACGAGGGCCTCTTCGCTCAGGCCTTTCCGAGCTTCGGCTCCGAGCGCACCGGGGCACCGGTCGTGTCCTACTGCCGCCTCGACGAGCGGCCGATCCGCACGCGCGAGCCCGTCATGGTCCCCGACGCGATCATCGTTCAGGACGTCACGCTGGTGCACCAGGTGGACCTCTTCGCGGGCCTGGCGCCGACTGGGTACGTGATCATCAACACCTCGCGCGCGGTGAGCGACCTGGGCCTGGAGGCAGAGCTGGTTGGCTTCACCGGGCGCGTCGAGACCTGTCCGGCCACCGAGATCGCCCTCGAGCACCTCGGTCGACCCCTGCCCAACGCCGCTCTCCTGGGCGGCTTCGCCGCCCTGACGGGACAGGTCCGCCTCGACTCGATCACGAGCGCGATCCGCGAGCGTTTCGCCGGGGCCGTGGGGGACAAGAACGCCGCCGCCGCTCTGGCCGCCTTCGACGAGGTCGCCTCACGAGGAGGTGCGCGTGCTCACGCAGATTGAGGGCTCCAAGGCGATCGCCGAGGCGGTCGCGCGCTGTCGGCCCGAGGTCGTGTGCGCCTATCCCATCTCACCGCAGACCCACATCATCGAGGCCATCGGGGCCATGGTCAAGCGTGGAGACCTCGCGCGCTGCGAGTTCATCAACGTCGAGAGCGAGTACGCGGCGATGTCGGTGCTCATCGGCTCCTCGGCCGCCGGTGCGCGCAGCTACACGGCCACGGCGAGCCAGGGGCTGCTCTTCATGCTCGAGGCCGTCTACAGCGCGGCCGGTCTCGGCCTGCCCATTGTCATGACCCTGGCCAATCGCGCCATCGGGGCGCCCATCAACATCTGGAACGACCACTCCGACGCGATGGCCGCGCGCGACACCGGCTGGATCCAGCTCTTCGCCGAGTCCAACCAGGAGGCGGTCGACCTGCACATCCAGGCCTTCAAACTGGCCGAGGCGCTCTCGGTGCCGGTGATGGTCTGCATGGACGGCTTCATCCTGACCCACGCCGTCGAGGGCGTGGACCTGCTCGATGCGGATCTCGTCGACCGGTTCCTGCCGCCCTTTGAGCCGCGCCAACTGCTCGATCCGGCGAATCCGGTCTCCATTGGCGCGATGGTCGGGCCCGAGGCCTTCGAGGAGGTCAAGGTGCTCGCCCACTTGCGCCTGCTCGACGCGCTGGAGGAGATTCCCCGGGTCGCGGCCGAGTTCGAGGCCCTGAGCGGTCGGGCGTCGGGGGGCCTCGTGAGCGGCTACCGCCTCGAGAACGCGGAAGTGGCCGTCGTCGCGATGGGCTCGGTGCTGGGAACTCTCAAGGACGCGGTCGACGCGCGCCGCGAGCTGGGCGAGCGCGTGGGTGTCCTGGGCGTCTCGACCTTCCGTCCCTTCCCGGAGGCGGCGGTCACGGACGCCCTGGGCCACGTCGAGCGAGTGGTCGTGCTGGAGAAGGCGTTCAATCCCGGCGGACGCGGGGTCCTGGCCAGCGACGTCGCACTGGCCCTGGCGGGCAGGTCCGTGACGAGTGTCATCGCCGGCCTGGGCGGCCGGCCGATCACTCGGGCCAGCCTCGAGCGCACGGTGGGACGGGCCGTGGCCGGGACGCTGCCCGCGATGAGCTTCCTGGACCTCAATGACGCCGAGGTCGCGGCCGAACGGGCCCGCGTGGGCGCGTCCGAAGGGGTGGCTCGATGACGCGGGTGCCGATTCGCTTCTACCAGGTCGGCAGCTTCGCGGTGGGCAACCGGCTGCTCGAGGATGAGGACCGCACCGTGCAGAGCGACCCGCAGCGCACGAACTCGATCGACTCGGGTCACCGAGCCTGCCAGGGCTGCGGTGAGGCGTTGGGGGCGCGCTACGCGCTGGACGCCGCCATGCGCGCGACCAACGGCCAGCTCGCGGTGGTCAACGCGACCGGCTGCCTTGAGGTCTTCTCCACCCCGTATCCCGAGACCAGCTGGCGCATCGCCTGGCTGCACTCGCTCTTCGGCAACGCGCCGGCCGTGGCCACCGGCGTGGCCGCGGCTCTGCGCGTCAAGGGACGTGACGTGCGCGTCATCGGTCAGGCCGGCGACGGGGGCACCGTGGACATCGGCTTCGGCGCCCTGTCGGGCATGTTCGAGCGCAACGACGACGTGCTCTTCATCTGCTACGACAACGAGGGCTACATGAACACGGGCGTGCAGCGCTCGGCCGCCACCCCGCCGGCCGCGCGCACGGCGACCACCGACGCCGTGGGCCCGGAGCCGGGCAACGTCTTCGGCCAGGGAAAGGACCTGCCGCGCATCGCGATGGCCCACGACGTGGGCTACGTGGCGACGGCCACCGTGGCCGACCTGCACGACCTGGAGGCCAAGGTCGAGCGGGCGATGAGCCTGCGCGGGGCGCGCTATCTGCACATCCTGGTGCCCTGCCCGCTGGGCTGGGGCTCGGCCAGCTCGGACACCATCAACCTGGCGCGCCTGGCCGCCGAGTCGGGCATCTTCCCGGTCTTTGAGGCCGAGCACGGCGTCGTGACCTCCGTCACGCCGATTCGTCGGCGGGTGCGCGTGGAGGAGTACTTGAAGCGCCAGAAGCGCTACGCGCACCTCTTTGGCACCCAGCCTCGTCTCGAGGTGATCGCGCGTCTGCAGGCCCTGGCTGACGCCAACATCGCGCGCTACGGACTGGTCAACGACGAGACCACCAACGCCACGCTGGAGGACTGATGGAGACCCCCTTTGCCATCACCCTGCCCGTCGGCACCAGTCGGGCCAATCACACCGGCTCCTGGCGCGTGGAGCGCCCGGTCTACCTGCACCGGCTGCCCCCGTGCAACAACGCCTGCCCGGCGGGTGAGAACATTCAGGGCTGGCTCTATCACGCCGAGGCCGGAGAGTACGAGAGCGCGTGGCGCACGCTCGTCGAGGACAACCCGCTGCCCGCGATCATGGGCCGGGTGTGCTTTCACCCCTGCGAGAGCGCCTGCAACCGCGTCCAGGTGGACGAGGCCGTGGGCATCAACGCGGTCGAGCGCTTCTTGGGTGACGTGGCCCTGGAGAAGGGCTGGGCCCTGCCGGGGCCGGGGCCCGAGACGGGCCGGCGGGTCCTCGTCGTGGGCTCGGGCCCGGCGGGCCTGTCGGCGACGTATCACCTGCGACGTGCCGGACACGCCGTGACGCTCGTCGACGGCGCCGCCCAGCTCGGGGGCATGATGCGCTACGGCATCCCGGCCTACCGCCTGCCGCGCGTCGTGCTGGACGGCGAGATCGAGCGGATCCTCGCGCTGGGCGTGCAGGTGAGGCTCGATCACCGCGTCGAGGACGTCGCCGCCGAGCGCGAGGCCGGTGCCTACGACGCCGTCTTCATGGCCGTGGGCGCCCAGATCGGCCGGCGCGTGAGCGTGCCGGCCGGGGACTCGGCGCGCATCGTGGACGCGGTCAACTTCCTGCACGCGGTGGCCGACGAGGACCCGCCACTGCTGGGTCGTCGTGTGGTCGTCTACGGCGGGGGCGACACCGCCTTTGACGCCGCGCGCACGGCCAAGCGCCTCGGGGCGAGCGACGCGGTGATCGTCTACCGGCGCAACCGCGAGAAGATGCCGGCCCACGGCGAGGAGTTCGAGCAGGCGCTCGGCGAAGGCGTGACGATGCGCTGGCTCTCGACGATCTCGTCCTTCGAGGGCGAGCGCCTGGTGGTCGAGAAGATGGCGCTGAACGAGGGGGGCTTCCCCGAGCCGACGGGCGAGTTCGAGGAGCTCGACGCCGACGCCTTGGTGCTGGCCCTGGGCCAGGACACCGACCTGTCCCTCGTGGCCGAGCACCCCGAGATCTCGGTCGAGGGTGGCGTCGTGTCGGTGGCCGACAACCTCATGACCGGCCTCGCGGGAGTCTTCGCCGGCGGCGACGCGACGCCCGCCGATCGCACCGCGACCGTCGCGGTGGGTCACGGCAAGCGCGCGGCGCGCGGCATCGACGACTATCTCGCGGGTCGCGAGTCCGTGACGGCGCCCAAGCACGAGCTGGCCGACTTCTCCAAGCTCAACACCTGGTACTACGCCGACGCGCCGCGCCAGCGTCGCCCCGAGCTCGAGCGCGTGCGCCGCCAGGGGACCTTCGACGAGGTGATCCTGGGGCTGACCGAGCAGAACGCCCTCTTCGAGGCGCGCCGGTGCATGTCGTGTGGGAACTGCTTTGGCTGTGACAACTGCTTCGGCGTCTGCCCCGACAACGCGGTCATGAAGATCGCCGACGGGGAGTACGAGTTCAACTACGACTTCTGCAAGGGCTGCGGCATCTGCGTGGCCGAGTGCCCGTGCGGGGCGATCGAGATGGTGCCCGAGCGCATCTAGGTATCCCCGAGGGTGCACACCGGGCCCTCTAGAGTCGGCCCAGGCGGGGAGTCGACAACGGGAGGCTGTGGTGTCGGTCACGATTGTTCCCCAGCACGAGTCAGACTGTTTTGAGGCGATCCTTCGGGCGGTGACGCACGCCCCCGACGTGGTCATCGAGGCCTCCGGCCAGCACTTCACGCTGCCGGCCGAGATGGTCGACGTGGTGTCGCGCGCTGCCGATTTCTTCGCGGGCGGGCGGGCGCTGGACGTCGTGCCCCAGGCCCGGGCGCGCTTCCTCTAGCGCCGACGCGGCTCAAATCCTTAGAAATCTCTGTGATTTGACGCCTAAAGCGATTCTATAGTTGGCCTCAACGTTGTGTATTTGTTGATGGGAACTGCAACACCTGCCCAATTACAGTGAAAGAACCCTACGGCGTCGGACGGTGAGGTGACCTTGGCGTTCAAGAAGAAGGACAAGGACAAGGGCAAGGACAAGCCCAAGAAGTCCGAGGACGAGCGCGTCCTCATTCCAGAAGTGCGCTCGGAGACCGTCGCGGCCACGCCCGGCGGGCCGAGCACGA
The DNA here is from genome assembly GCA_021782915.1 of Actinomycetes bacterium. Taxonomy (GTDB): domain Bacteria; phylum Actinomycetota; class Acidimicrobiia; order Acidimicrobiales; family RAAP-2; genus RAAP-2. Next base: position 55,205 of record JAJXUK010000010.1, read on the forward strand.
TGGCCCCGATGGCCTCGGCCGCCGCGGTGCAGGCGACGAGCCTCTCGCACGGGCCCGGGGCCGCGACCGCGCTCGCGGAGCCCGACTCCGCGTCGCCAGAGACGAGCCCTGTGACGGACGCGGCGCCCGTCGCCACGTCCCCCGACGCGGGACCTTCGCCCCTGGCGCCGGCGCCGCCGGCGCCGCCGGCGCGTCCCGTGCTGCCCCCGGTGCCCGACTCGCTGCGCGGAGCCATGGTCACCTCCGGGCCGTACAAGGGTCGCCTGGGCGAGCTGCTGGTGGAGACCAAGCGCATCACGCCGATTCAGCTGGAGGAGGCCCTGGTGATCCAGGCCGCCTCGGGCGAGCGCCTCGGCGAGTCGCTCGTCTCGATGGGAGCGCTGGCCGAGCGCGACCTGGTCGAGGCCCTGGCGGTCTTCTTCGCCATGCCGATCGCGAACCTGCACGTCGAGGACATCGAGCCAGAGGCCGCGGCGCTCATCCCCGAGGCCCTCGCTCGCCGATTCAACGTGATGCCGGTGCGCATGAACGATGACGTCCTCATGGTCGCCGCGGTCGAGCCCACCGACGAGCTGCGCACCGAGCTCGCCCGGGCCACCGGGCGCAAGGTCGGCTTGATGATCGCCGGCCAGTCGGACATCCGCTGGGCGATCGACTCGAACTACCGTGCCCTCACCGGCGTGAACCAGCTCGTCGCGGCCTTCCGCGTCGCCGACGAGGCCCGTCGGCGCACCAACGAGGCGGCCTCGCCCGAGGTCGTCGCCGACGACGCGCCGGTGGTCCAGGTGGTGGACCGGATCCTGACCCAGGCGATGCGTGATCGGGCCTCGGACGTGCACATCGAGCCGACCGATGAGTCGGTAAGGGTGCGCTTTCGCATCGACGGAGCCCTCAACGAGGTCTTGGAGCTGCCGGCCTCGATGGGTCCGGGTCTGGTGAGTCGCATCAAGGTCATGGCCGACATGAACATCGTCGAGCGTCGACGTCCCCAGGACGGTCAGCTCACCACGATCATCGACGGCAAGGAAGTCGACGTGCGCGTCTCGACGGTGGCGACCATCATGGGCGAGACGTGCGTGCTGCGCATCCTGGACAAGACCCGCTCCGTGCTCAGGCTCAATGACCTGGGCATGCCCGAGGACACGCACCACGCGTACTCGAAGCTGGTGCGCGCGCCCTTCGGCATGGTGATCTGCGCGGGCCCGACCGGATCGGGCAAGACGACGACCCTGTACGCCACGGTCAGCGAGGTCGCCAGCCCCCAGGTCAACGTCATGACGATCGAGGACCCGGTGGAGTACGTGTTCCCCTCGATCAACCAGATCCAGACGAACGAGCAGGCCGGGCTCACCTTCGCCACGGGACTGAAGTCCATCCTGCGCCAGGACCCGGACGTCATCCTGGTGGGCGAGGTGCGTGACGTGGAGACCACGCGCGTGGCCGTGCAGTCGGCCCTGACGGGGCACTTCGTCATCTCCTCGATGCACGCGACCGACTCGGTCTCCGCGCTGCACCGACTGCTCGACATGGGCATCGAGTCCTTCCTGGTGGCCTCGTCGGTGCTCGCGGTGGTCGGCCAGCGACTGCTGCGGCGCATCTGCGTCTCGTGTAAGACCGAGTATCAGCCGACCGACGAGGAGCTCGCCTTCTTCGAGGAGTCGGGGGGCCTTCCCAAGGAGAGCTTCTTCTACGGGGCCGGCTGCAACTACTGCTCGCACACGGGCTATCAGGACCGCATCGGCATCTACGAGCTGCTCGTGATGACGCCGGAGATCCGTCGCCTCGTGGTGGGCTGGGCAACCCAGGAGGAGTTGCGCGCCATCGCGGTCAAGCAGGGGATGCGCACCCTGCGCCAGGAGGCCATCGGCCTGGTCCAGCAGGACATCACCACGATCGCCGAGGTCGTGCGGAGTGTGTACACCCTATGAGTCCGAAGAAGACACAGTCCGAAGACGAGCGCGTCGCCGCCGAGCAGGAGCGCATCAAGAAGGACCGCGCCGAGCGGGTCAAGCTCCAGGAGAAGCGCGACCAGAAGCGGGCTAAGGAGCAGGCCAAGCTCGCCAAGAAGGCCAAGAAGACGCCGATTCTCCACTTCACCTGGGAAGCCCTGGACGACCAGGGCCTCAAGGTGTCGGTCTCGGAGAAGGCGGCCTCGGCGGGTTCGGTGCACATCCAGCTCCTGCAACGTGGGCTGCAGCCACTCGAGGTGAAGGTCAAGAAGAGCGTCCTGAACTTCGAGATCACCAAGCGCACGGTGCCGCGCGAGGAGATCATGAACTTCTCGCGCCAGTTGGCCGTCTTCATGCACGCCGGCATCCCGATCATGGAGTCGCTCGAGGTCATCATCGAGGAGACCCAGAGCAAGATGCTCAAGTCGGTGCTGATCGACATGGTGGACAAGCTGCGCAACGGCGAGACGTTCGCCTCGGCCGCCAAGGCGCACCCCGAGGCCTTCCCCAACTTCTACGTGGGCATCCTCGAGTCGGCCGAGCTGACGGGGAGCCTGGACGTGGTGCTAAACCAGCTCGCCGAGTACATCGATCGCGACGTCAAGGCCCGCTCCAAGGTGACCTCGGCGCTCATCTATCCCTCGGTGGTGGCGGCTATGTCGGTGGTCACGGTGGTGATCCTCACGGTCTTCGTGCTGCCGCGCTTCGAGGTCTTCTTCGCCTCCCTCAACGCGAAGCTGCCACTGGTGACGCGAATGCTGCTGGGGTTCTCGGGCTTTGTCGGGCACTGGTGGTGGGCGATCCTGGGCGTGATCCTCTTCCTCGTCGTTGGCTTCATCACGATGCGGCGAACGGAGAAGGGCAAGGCCCAGCTCGACACCTGGCAGTTGCGCCTACCGGTGATCGGGGACATCACCCAGACCTCCATCCTCGAGCGCTCGTGCCGGATACTCTCCTCGATGCTGCGCGCCGGAGTGGACCTGCCCCGCAGCATGGAGGTGACCGCCGAGTCGGCCAACAACGTCGTCTATCGCAAGGCCATCGAGGGCATCCGTGACGACATGATGCAGGGCCAGGGCCTCGCCGAGCCGCTGGCACGCACGGGACTCTTCCCTGGGGCGGCGCGCCAGATGTTCCGTGTCGGTGAGGAGACGGGAACCCTCGACGAGCAGCTCGAGGTCGCCGCCGCCTACTACGGGCGAGAGCTGGAGACCAAGGTGGACCGAGCGACGACGCTGTTCGAGCCGGCGATCATCATCCTCATGGGTGGGGTCGTCGGCTTTGTCGCCGTGGCGTTGATCTCGGCGATGTACGGGATTTACAACCAGGTGCAGGTGCACTAGGTTGCCCGGTGTTGGAGGGTGATGTCATGAGGGTGCGAACGTCAATTCAGTCTCAAAGAGTGATAACGGAAGAGCAGGGATTCACCCTAATTGAACTCATCGTCGTCCTAGTGATCATGCCGATCATTATTGGGGCGATTGCCTTCGGCCTAGTCTCGGTGTTCCAATTGCAGAACTCGACCTCTCAGCGACTTTCCGGATCGATTGACCTTCAGAAGGTGAGTTCGCAGTTCGTGCGTGACGTGCAGGATTCCGAGGAGATCTATTTGGGCACCACGCCACAGCAGTGCGGCAGCACCGGATCCCAGCTTCTAGGTCTGGGCTGGAACTCGGGCAAGACCATGGTTTCCTACGTCAGCGTCCCGATGACCAATAATTCCACGAACTACATGCTCGAGCGTCTGCTCTGCACACTGGGTAACTTCAACACTCCGGTGACGACCACTGTGCTCTCCGCGGACTTCTACGTGAATAGTGCCTTGCTCACGCAGAACCCGCCGACGGTGTGTCTGGGCAGCGTCACGCCGTCGACGAACTGCGTGTCAACGTCGAACTCCTACAACGCGCATAACGTCGCGGCTGTGTCGTTCACGATGTACGTGCCGATGTCGAGTGCGCCGTACACCATGGTCGTCTCGCCACGCGGCGGCACCAGCGCTGACACTGGCTCGCCGTATGGTCCCTCGGCAGGAATCACTTTGCTTGGGAGTTGCACGACCAGCGGACAGACTGTGCTTACTCTGGGCAATGGCACGCTCAACATCGAGACGGCGGGGAATGGGCAGGGTTCCGGCAGCCTGGGACTTGTGAACTGCCCGGCGGGCGCCGTCTCACTGGCGAACAATGGCAATCTCTACGTTTCGGGCATCTTGACCGGTATATCGAGTTCCACCGGCATCTCGACGCCCGGAGGGAATCCTGGAACACCGCCACCCCCCGTCACCACGGATACTGGGCTGTGCAATTGGTTACAGACCTCTCCGAATGGTTGCCTGGGGATGACGACCAATGTGCTCAATGCGCCAACCACGTGGAAGACCTCCACGACGTGTGGCGGTGAAGGTGAGCCCTTCTGTGGCACGTGTCCGTTTATCGTCGGAGCCAATAACCAGTACACTTACACATGCTACGCCGGATTCTATTCAACGGCACCGACCTTCAAGAACGGCTCGATCATCAACCTGATTGGGGTGGACAAGAACAGTCAATCGACGCCCGATGTCACTGAGTTCGCGACGGATTTTGTCGTGCCTAATGGGGCAACGGTCAACTTCAATACCGGCTCGTCCTTCGTGTTTGCAGCTCCGGACGCTGGTGCATTCACAACAGGAACGAGCAATCAGAAGAACGCGGGCATCGACCTCAATGGTACGAATGTGCTTCTTTACGCTCCCACTGGCGGCATAACGTTCTCCAACAACACGGTTGTTCAGCTGTCTTGT
>JAJXUK010000043.1 GCA_021782915.1 Actinomycetes bacterium
GTGCGCAGGCCCAGTCGCCGAGCGTGCTCGCGCACCTCGGTCTTGGTCATCTCGCCCACCGGCAGCACGAGCGTCTCGATGGTGGCTTCGTCAAGGAAGCCGAGCACGTAGCTCTGGTCCTTGCGCGCGTCGAGGCCCCGGGCGAGATGCGTGCGCGGGCCACGGCGAAGCACGCGCGCGTGATGCCCCGTCGCCAGCGCGTCAAATCCCAGGCGCCGCGCTCGCTGCACCAGGAGGTCGAACTTGATGCGCCGATTGCACTCGATGCAGGGATTCGGGGTGCGCGCCGCGGCGTGAGCGCTCACGTAGGGCGCGACGACGAGACGCTCGAACTCCTCGGTGTAGTTGAAGACGTGGTGATCGACGCCGAGGATCTGGGCGACCCGGCGCGCGTCGTCGACGTCCGAGACCGAGCAGCAGCCCGAGTCCGAGGCTCCGCCCCAGAGCTTGAGGGTCGCACCCACCACCTCGTGACCGGCCTCTCTCAGCACGCCCGCGGCCACCGAGGAGTCGACGCCGCCGCTCATGGCGACCAGAATCTTCACGGGCCCAGTCTGCCAGCCGGGTGTCAGTTCGTGAGCCGGCGCAGGGCCTCAGCCACGATGCCGATCAGCGCGTCGACGTCCTGAGCGCTCGTCTCCGGGCCCATCGACAGGCGCAGTGCCCCACGCGCCCTCTCGGCCGGCACGCCCATCGCGCTCAGCACGTGCGAGACCTGGCTCGCCCCGCTCGCACACGCCGCACCGGCGCCCGCGGCCACGCCCGCCTCGTCGAGCAGGAAGAGCAGCTCGTCACTCACGACGCCCTCGAACGTGGCGTGCACCGTGCCGGCGACGCGTGCGACGCGGCTGGAGCTCACGCGACAGCCCGGCAGGTACGAGAGCGCTCCGACCAGGGTGCGCTGCAGCTCGAGCACGCGGTCATTGAGCTGCGTGAGCTCGCGTGCGGTCGCGCGTACCGCCGCGGCCAGACCGACGGCCGCCGCGACGTCCACCGTGCCCCCGCGCAGGCCCCGCTCCTGGCCCCCGCCGGGCTGCACCGGATCCAGCCCGACGTCCCCGCGCAGCACCAGGGCCCCGGCGTTGACGGGCCCGCCCAGCTTGTGCGCGCAGATCGAGATCATGTCGGCGGTGGCCGTGACCACGGGCAGGTGCAGCCAGGGCGCCGCCGCGACGGCGTCGGTGTGCACGGGCACCGGACCGGCCGCCGCGGCCAGGGCGCCCGAGCTGACCGCGCCCAGCGGCTGGATCGCGCCGGTCTCGTTGTTCGCGCTCATCACGCTGACCAGGGCCGTCGTCTGATCGACCACCTCGACCAGACTCGCCACGTCCACGACCCCGTCGGCGTCGACCTCGACGTAGCGCACGCTGACCCCGGACAGCGAGCGCGCGGCCAGGGCCGCCGCGTCCAGGACCGCGTGGTGCTCGATGCGCGAGACGACCAGCGTCGTGCTCGCGTGGTGGCGCGAATGGTGCAGCGCCCGGCCGAGCACGGCCAGCTCGCAGGACTCGGTGCCGCCCGCGGTGAAGATCACGCCGCCCGGGTCGGCCCCGACGAAGGCGGCCACCTCGTCACGTGCCTCCTCGATCGCCCGGCGCGCCTCGCGCGCCTCTCGGTGCGTGGCCGCGGGATTGCCCACGACGCCGTGCTGCCAGCGCGCCATCGCCTCGGACACGTCCTCACGCCGGGGTGCCGAGGCCGCGTGGTCGAAGTAGTACCGGGTCATGCCACGAAGTACGACTTGACGTTGGTGAACTCGCGCAAGCCGTAGCCCGACAGCTCACGGCCGTAGCCCGAGTTCTTGGTGCCCCCGAAGGGCAGCTCCGGCATCGAGGCGACGACGGCGTTGGCGAACACGACGCCGACGTCAAGACCCTCGATCGCCGCGTCGATCTCCGCGTCATCCTCGGACCAGATCGAGCCGCCGAGGCCCCACGGGGTGTCATTGGCCCGGGCGATCGCCGCGGCGAGGTCCTCGACGACGTGCACGACCGCGACCGGCCCGAACAGCTCCTCGCGGGCCGCGCGCGAGCCGGCGGGCACGTCCAGCAGCACCGTCGCCGGGAAGTAGTAGCCGCTCTGGCGACCGTCGCCGCTCTGGGCGGCGATCGTGGCGCCCGCGGCCACGGACTCGCTCACCTGGGCCGCCAGGAGCTCACGCTGGCTCGCAGAGACCAGGGGGCCCATCACGGTCTCGGGGTCCATCGGATCGCCCACGGGCACCTCGGCCATGGCGGCGCTGAAGCGACGAATGAACTCCTCGGCCCGCTCGGCCACGACGATGAAGCGCTTCGAGGCGATGCAGGCCTGCCCGTTGTTCTGCACTCGCGCGGTGACCGCCGCCGGCACGGCGCGATCCATGTCCGCGTGCGCGGCGACGATGAAGGCGTCCGAGCCGCCCAGCTCGAGCACGCACTTCTTCAGGTGTCGCCCGGCGGCCTCGGCCACCGCGCGCCCCGCACGCTCCGAGCCGGTGATGGTGACCCCGGTGACCCGATCGTCGGCGATGACCCGCTCGACGCGCTCGACGTCGATGAACAAGTTGGTCACCACCCCCGCGGGAAAGCCGGCGCGCACGAAGAGCTCCTCGATGAAGGCCGCCGAGCCGGGCACGTTGGGCGCGTGCTTGATGAGCACCACGTTGCCGGCCATGAGCGTGGGCGCCGCGAATCGGATCACCTGCCAGAGCGGGAAGTTCCAGGGCATGATCGCCAGGATCGGTCCGAGCGGCTCAAAGCGCACGCCCGAGCGCGAGGCGCTGGTGGGAATGGTCTCGGGCGCGAGGAACGACGCCGCGTGCTCGGCGAAGTAGCGCATCGTCATGGCGCACTTGGCAACCTCGCCACGCGCGGCGTTGAAGGACTTGCCCATCTCGCTGGTGAGCAGCTCGGCCACCACGGGCAGTTCGCCCTCGAGCAGCTCGGCGGCACCGACCATGAGCCGAGCCCGCTCGGGGATCGGCAGGGCCCGCCACGTGCGAAACGCCTCGGCCGCGCCGCTCAGGCGCGCCTCGAGCTCGGCGTCGCTGTGCAGCGGATACTCGCCCAGGACGATTTCGGTGGCGGGGTTCACGGCGATGAAAGACATGCGCCTAGTCTGCCAGGGCCGCCGGAACCCCCTCCGCGCCCGAGGCGAAGGCACGCCAGTATCCCGGCGCGCGCGTGGCCATCGCCGCCAGGCCGAGCCCGGCCAGCAGCGCCGCACCGACGGTGACCGTGCGCAGGCCGACCGAGCGAGCCAGCACCGACTGCAGGAACGCACCCAGGGGGTAGGCGATCGACAGGGACATCGTGTACAGCGAGAGGATGCGCGAGCGCTCGCGCGCCGGCGCGTGCAGCTGCACGCTCGTGTTGAGCCCGGTCATCACGCCGATGTAGCCGGCGCCGAGGAGCATGAGGGCCCCCGCCGCACCGAGCAGCGAGGGGGCCAGTCCGTAGAGGGCCTCGGCGAGCACGACGGTGATCATCGCCAGGCGCAGCACGAGGGCTCGACTGGTGCGACGCGCGAGCGTCGGCAGCGTGAGCGCCGCGATGACGGCCCCGACCCCCTGGGCGGTGACCAGCCACGCGGTGCCCAGACGACCCGCGTGCAGCACGTCGATGGCCATCGCCGGCACGAGTGAGATGAAGGGCCCGACCGTGAAGGCCACGGCCATCACGGTCAGGATCGGGTAGCGGCAGCCCTGGATCGACCACGCCCGGCGCACGCCCGTGGCCATGCGCTCGGCCCAGCTCGCCGCGTCCGGAGCGCGCACCACGTGCTCGACGCGCACGAAGGCGAAGGCGACCACGACCACGAGGAAGCTCACCGCGTTGGCCACGAAGCACCACGCCGGCGAGGCCACCGAGAGGACCAGGCCGGCGACCAGGGGGCCGATGACCCGGCCGAGGTTGAACTGCGCCGAGGAGAGCGAGACGGCGGCCAAGACCTCGTCGCGCCCGACCAGCTCGGGCACCAGGGACTGGTAGGTCGGCCAGGCCGCCGCGCTGGCGAAGCCCTCGACGACGGCGAGCAGGCAGGCGATCCACGGATGCAGCCGGTGGGCCAGGGCCACCGCGGCCAGCACCGAGGTACTGGCGGCCATGATCAAGTTGTTGATCTGAATGAAGCGGCGCCGGTCGTGCCGGTCGGCCGCCACACCGGCCAGCGGCGAGGCGACCAGGCTCGGCAGCCAGAGCGCCAGCGTGATCAGCCCGAGCCACAGCGGGTCGTGGGTCGTCTCAGTGAGGTAGACCCCCAGGGCGACGGTCTGCATGAAGCCGCCCACGGACGAGATGAAGTTGGCGCTCAGCGCCAGGGCGAAGGAGCGGTGCCGGAGTGGCGCGAGCGAGGCGGGCATGCGCTCCCACGCTACCGAGGCCTACGGACGCCGACGTCGGCGCGGGCGAAGGGCGAACCACCAGATCGAGATCATGGCCGCCAGGGCTCCGAGGAGCCCGAGGCCCGCACCCGCCTTCTTGCCCGCTGCCACGGGCTCATCGTAGCGACGCCCGCGCCGTCACCGGCGCGGGCGTCGCTGAGTCGATGAGGCGAAGCCCCTAGGCGTTCGCCGGGGCCTTGGCCACCTCGACGTTGAGCTCGAGGACGACCTTGTTGCCGACCACCAGGCTGCCGTTCTCCATCACGCCCTCGAAGCTGACGTTGAAGTCGCGACGGTCGATCTCGGCGCGCGCCTCGAAGCCCGCGACGACGACACCCTCGCCCATGCCGGGCCCGCTGCCCAGGAACTCGAGGTCGAAGGTGACCGACTTGGTGACGCCACGGATGCTCAGGTCGGCCTCCATCGCGTAGCGATCCCCACCGCGCGGGGTGATCTTGGTCGACTTCAGCGTCAGGGTCGGGTGGTTCTCCAGGTCCAGGAAGTCGGCGCTCTTGAGGTGCCCGTCACGCATCTCGTTGTTCGTGGTGATGCTGGCGGCCTGCACCGTCGCCTCGACCGAGGACGTCTCGGGCGTCTCGCCGATGGTCACCGTGCCCGCGAACTCCTCGAAGTTCCCGCGCACCTTGGCCGCCACGAGGTGGCGTGCCACGAAGGTGACGTTGGAGTGGGTGGTGTCTACGCTGTAGACGCCGGCGGGGGGAAAGTTACTCATTGTCTTGTCTCCTGATTGGTAGAACTCTGCCTACGCTGCTATTATACTTGCTAGTGCAGATACTTGCAACACAGTAAGTGATAATCGAGTGAAGATGCCTACAATGCCAGCCATGAACGTGGACCGGCCCGCGTGCCCCTCCGGTGACGAGAAGGTCCGGCTCTTCGGCCTGCTCCTAGAGACCAATGCCCGCATGGCCCGCACCCTCTCCAGCGAGCTCGAGGAGAGCTGCGACATGCCCCTGGCCTGGTTCGAGGTCCTGCTGCGCCTGCGCCGCGCGCCCCAGTCGCGCCTGAAGATGAACGAGGTCGCCGAGGCGATCGTGCACTCCTCGGGCGGCACGACACGCCTGATCGACCGGCTGGAGGAGGCCGGACTGGTCGCGCGCCAGAACTGTCCGTCCGACCGGCGGGCCGTCTACGTCGCGATGACGCCCCAGGGCGATGAGCGCCTCGACGAGGCCCTCGACGTGCACCTGAGCTACCTGGAGGGCAACCTCGCCGCCCGATTGAGCCCCAGCGAGCGCACCACGCTCGCTCGCCTGCTGGGCAAGCTCAACGCCCCGAGCCCTAGTTCAGCCGGCTGACCCAGACCCGCGCCGCGCGACCGTCATCCAGCTCGAGCGCACTGCCCGCACCGGGTCCGGCCGACAGCTCCACGCGTGTCGCGAGCACCTCGTGGCCCAGCGCCTCGACGTCGCCCGCCAGGTCCTCGAGGCCCTGCAGGTGCAGCACGATGCGATCCGACACGTCAAAGCCCGAGGCCTTGCGCAGGTCCTGGATCTGGCGCACCACGTCGCGCAACAGGCCGCGCCGGCGCAGGTCCTCCGTCAGGGCCAGGTCGAGCGCGACGACCTCGGCCCCGTCGCGCGAGACGGCGAAACCGCCCTGGCTGCGCACGCGCAGTTCGATCTCCTCGGCGCTCAGCTCGAACTCCCCGCTCGAGAGCACCACGCGCAGCGAGCCGCCCGACTCCAGCGCCGCGGCGCTGGCCGACGCGTCCAGGGCGGCCAGGGCCCCTCGCAGCTCCTTGACGGACTCGCCCAGGCGCGGTCCTAGCAGTCGGAAGTTCGGCACCAGCTCGAAGCTGAGCACGTCGGCCAGCTCGGTCGTGAACTCGAGAACGTCCACGTTGAGCTCGTCCTCCACGATGCCCGCCGGGGGCGTCGCGCTGCCGGCGGGCAGGTAGACCAGCGCGCGCGCCAGGGGCTGGCGAACCTTGACCTGGGCCTCGGCGCGCGCGGCGCGCCCGAGCGAGCTCAGCCGGCGGGCCACGTCCATCGCCGCCTCGAGTGCGAGGTCGCGGCGCGCCTCATCCGCCTCGGGCCAATCGGCCAGGTGCACCGAGTCCTCCTCCTTAGCCAGGAAGAGATCACGAAAGAGCCGGTCCGCGAGGAACGGGGTGAAGGGTGCCAGCAGCAGCGAGAGACGTCGCAGCACCTCGAGCAGCGTGGCCTGCGCGGCCAGTGAGTCCCCGGCCGGCGCGTTCGGATCGGTGCGCCAGAAGCGGCGCCGACTGCGCCTCACGTACCAGTTGGACAGCTCGTCGATGAACTCGCTCACGGGCCGGGACGCCTCGAGCGGCTCGTAGGCGTCCAGCGAGGCCGTCGTGGCCGCGGTGAGGGCCTCGAGTCGCGACAGGATCCACCGGTCCATCACCGGGCGCTCACTGAGCGCCGGGATGGCGGGGTCCGCGGGATCGAAGCCGTTGAGTGACGCGTAGGTCGTAAAGAAGCTGAAGGTGTTCCACAGGGTCGCGAGCGTCTCGCGCAGTGAGTGGTCGATGGCGCGCAGGCCCACGCGCGTGGAGGTCCAGGGCGAGCCCTGGGAGAACATCCACCAGCGCAGCGCGTCGGCGCCCCGGGTGTCCAGCACGTCCCAGGGGTCGATCACGTTGCCCTGGGACTTGCTCATCTTGCGCCCATCCTCGTCCACGATGTGGCCCAGGCACAGCACGTGCTGATAGGGCGTCGAGCCGAAGACGAGGGTGTTCACCGCCAAGAGCGAGTAGAACCAGCCACGCGTCTGGTCGATCGCCTCGACGATGAGCTGGGCCGGGAACTGCATCGACTCACCGGAGCCCTCGACGTGCGGGTATCCGACCTGGGCCGCGGGCATCGCTCCGGAGTCGAACCAGGCGTCGATGACGGGCTCGACGCGCCGCGCCGGGCCCTGGCAGTGCGGGCAGAGCAGCTCCACCTCGTCGATCGCCGGACGATGCGGGTCGAGCTCGGACAGGTCCCGACCGCTGAGTTCGGAGAGCTCGGCGCGCGAGCCCACGCAGGTCAGGTGGTTCTGCTCGCAACGCCACACCGGCAACGGCGTTCCCCAGAAGCGGTCCCGCGACAGGGCCCAGTCGACGTTGTTGGACAGCCACTCGCCGAAGCGGCCGTCGCGGATGTGCTCGGGGTGCCAGTCCACGGTGGCGTTCTCGGCGAGCAGCTGGTCACGGAAGCGGCTCGTGGCGATGTACCAGCTGGGCTTGCCCCAGTAGATGAGCACGGTCTTGCAGCGCCAGCAGTGCGGCAGCGCGTGCGCGTAGTCCATTCGCCGCAGGAGCAGGCCCCGCGCCTCGAGCTGGTCGTTGATGTCGTGGTTGGCCTCGCGCACGTCGCGTCCCTCGAGCCAGGCGACCTCGCCGGTGAACGCGCCGTCCGGGCCGACCGGGTTGAGGGTCGGCAGTCCGTACTGGCGCGCCACGACACGGTCGACCTCGCCGAAGGCGGGGGCCTGGTGGACCAGTCCGGTGCCGTCCTCGGTGGTCACGTAGTCCGCGCCGACCACGTAGCAGGCGTCCACGCCCTCGGCCAGCGCGACGTCCTCGAAGGGTCGCTGGTAGTGCACGCCCAACAGCGCCTCTCCGCTCAGCGTCGCCTCGGGCTGCACACCCTCACCGAAGACCGACTCGACCAGGTCCGCCGCCACGACCACGCCACCCACCACCGCGTAGGTGATCGCCGGATTCACCGCGACGGCCACGTTGGACAGCAGGGTCCACGGGGTCGTGGTCCACACGCCCAGGTGTGTGGCGCCCTGGAGCCCGGGGTGGGCCTCGGGGTCCGTGATCGCCAGGCGCACGTAGCAGCTCTCGTCCGTCTCCTCGGTGTAGACGTCGGGCTGGCCGAGCTCGTGGCTCGACAGCGCCGTGCCGCAGCGCGGACAGTACGGCACGACCTTCAGGTCCTCGTAGAGCAAGCCCCGGTTGAAGAGCTGTTGGAGCTGCCACCAGACGGACTCGACGTAGGACGGGTGGAAGGTGTAGTACGCGTGCTCCATGTCGGTCCAGTAGCCGATGCGTCGCGTCACACGCTCGAACTCGTTCACGTAGGTCAGCACCGACTCGCGGCACAGCCGCGTGAACTCGGCGACGCCCACCTGGTCGACGATGGCCTGCTTGCCCGAGATGCCCAGCTGCTTTTCGACCTGGACCTCGACGGGCAGGCCGTGGGTGTCCCATCCGGCACGGCGCTCGACGTAGTGCCCGCGCATGGTGTGAAAGCGACAGAAGAGGTCCTTGTACACCCGCGCCCACACGTGATGCAGCCCCGGCATGCCATTCGCGGTGGGCGGGCCCTCGTAGAAGACCCAGGGCGTGGCGCCTTCACGGATCTTCATCGAGCGCTGGAAGACGCCGTGCTCCTCCCAGCGGCGTAGCTCGGCCTCCTCGACGGCCACGAAATCCAGGTCAGCGCTGACAGGGCGAAACACGATCTCTCCTCGTGAAGTGCACTCATCGTAGTGTCCGAGGACTCGACAGGACTCCCTGCACCTACGCTGAGTCGGTGCTGGAGCTGAGTCTCGAACCCGTGAGCGAGCCGGGTCCGCGCAGCATCATCTACGCCGCGCTCGACGAGCTGGCCCGCCGCTACGGTCCCGGCGCCGACGCGGCGCAGCTCGATCCAGAGGAGATGGAGCCGCCACGGGGTGCCTTTCTCGTGGCTCGCGACGCCGGGCACCTCGTCGGCGGGGTGGGCCTGCGCAGCATTGCCCTCACGCCACGGCGTGTCGGAGAGGTCAAGCGGCTCTGGGTGCGACCCGACCGTCGGCGCCAGGGCGTTGCCCAGGCGCTGATGACGCGCCTCGTCGACGTGGCCCGCGAGCTCGGCTTCGCCGAGCTCTTCTTAGAGACCGGCCACGCCCAGCCCGAGGCCCTCGCCTTCTACCGCGCCACCGGCTGGGCCCGCGTCAACGCCCTGCCCGAGGGGGCGTTCTCCTACCCCGAGGCGGCCCGCTTCTTCCTAGCCCTCTGAGAAGCGCTCGTCCAGCCAGTCCTCGCGGAGCTCTTCCAGCGATCCCAGCACCAGGTCGGCCAGGCCGATGGCCGGCTCGGCCCGGTCCTCGATCGCCGGCACCGCCACGACGCTCATGCGCCCGGCCTTGGCCGCCAGTACGCCGGCCGGCGAGTCCTCGTAGACCAGGCAGGCCACGGCGGGCACCTCGAGGGCCGTGGCCGCGCTCAGGAAGACCGCCGGATGCGGCTTGCCGTAGGCCTCGACGTCCGCGGAGTGGATGCTCGCGAAGCGCTCCAGGAGCCCGAAGTGCCCGAGCCAGCGCTCGATCAAGGGCCGCGGCGTGGAGCTGGCCAGCGCCAGGGGACCTCGCGCTGCGGCCAGGTCGAGGGCGCGCAGCGCGCCGGGCTGCAGGACACCCTCGCGCTCGACGAGCTCACCGACGCGCTCGATCAGCTGGTCGATGACCGCCCCCAGGCCGGGCCCGGCCCACGGGTAGCGCGCGTACCAGTACGCGACCGCCTCGTCCACGTACATGCCCTTGGTGGCTCGATTCTCCTCGTAGGTGATCGGCACCCCCAGGTCCCCGAGGATCTCGGCCTCGGCCCGGTGCCAGATGATCTCCGAGTCGATCAGGAGCCCGTCCATGTCGAAGATGCTCGCGCGCAGAGTCACCGAACTAGCCTCTCACAAGCTCACTAGCGTGTCGCCGTGACGGTGCACCACCCGGACGACGCCGAGGTCGATGTCGTGGCCGGGCGCGTCGTGGCCGAGCTGGACGCCTACGCGCGCGCGAACCCGCTGATGTCTGCGGTGAGCGACCGGGCCGAGCTGGCCGGCGCCCTGCGCGCCCAGCGCGCCCAGCTGTGGGTACTTGGCCAGGGCGTGCCGCGCGCCCACCTCTACGGGGCCGTCCTCGGTGCGTCGTCCGCGGCCACGGCCTACACGGGACCGGACGGCTCCAGCGGAACCACCGAGGACCTGGCGCAACTGCTCGAGGTGGCGGCGCCGAGCTGGCGCGCCAGCGGCGCTCGCTCGCATCACGTCTGGGTGCCCGATGACTCGCCCGGGCTCTCGGCGTGGCGCCAGCTGGGATACGAGGAGTTCGAGGCGCGCGGCCTGCGCGCCCTGGACGGCCTCACAGCGCCGAGGCGTCGCGACGTCGTCGTACACGTCGAGGTCAACGTCGAGGTCGCCCTTGACTTCGAGGACGTCATCGACGCGACCCACGGGGTCGAGGTGGCGCGCGGGCGCGCCCGACGTGGCCGACGCCGCGAACTGGCCCGCCTCCTGGACGAGCCGGACACCGCGCAGTACCTGGCGAGCTCGCCCGAGGGGACCCTCGCCCAGTGCATCTGCTTTCCCAGCGCACCCACGCGCGGCACGCCCGCGCGCACGCTGCACCTCAGCGCCGTGGCGGTCGCAGCCGAAGCGCGACGACGAGGCGTGGGCCGTCACCTCATCGAGAGCGTGCTCGCCGGGGCCCTCGCCCAGGGCTACTCGCACGCCGAGGTCGTCTGGCGCACCGCCAACGCGCGCGCCGGGGCGTTCTGGGCAGCGTGCGGCTTCGAGGTGACGACGGTGCGCCTGCGCAGAAATCTCTAGCCCAGCGCCGCCTCGATGGCCGCCAGGAGTCCCTCGTCCTCCGGGCTCACCATCGGAGAGAATCGCTGCACGTGGCCGTCCTGGCTGACGAGGAACTTCTCGAAGTTCCACCTCACGTCACCGCGATAGCCCTCCGCGTCGGCCACCTCGACCAGCTCGGCGTAGATCGGATGGCGAGCCTCACCGTTGACCTCGATCTTCTCGAACATCGGGAAACTGACCCCGTAGGTCGTCGAACAGAACGTGGCGATCTCCTCGGCGCTACCCGGCTCCTGGGCGCCGAACTGATTGCACGGAAAGCCCACGACCGTCAGGCCCCGCTCGCCCAGCTTCACCTGCAGCGCCTCGAGGCCCGCGTACTGAGGTGTGAGCCCGCACTGGGAGGCGACGTTGACGATGAGAGTGGCGCGCCGGTGGTGTTCGCCGAGCGAACTCGGGGTGCCATCGAGGCGCTGAACGGGAATCTCGAAGATACTCATGGCGAGACCCTAACGGCTGATCTCGCCGAGCACCCGTAGGGTGAGACCATGAAGGCACTCACTCTTTGCGAGGGGCGTCTCGAGGTGGTCCAGCGCGACGATCCTCTCCCGGGCCCCGGCGAGGTCGTCGTGGGCGTGCGCGCCTGCGGCATCAACGCCGCGGACCTGCTGCAGCGCCGCGGGCTCTACCCCGCCCCGCCCGGCTGGACCCCGGACGTGCCGGGACTCGAGATGGCCGGCCTCGTGCTGGGCATCGGGGCCGGGGTGGACGCCTCGCTCGAGGGACGTCGCGTCTGCGCCATCGTCGGTGGTGGCGCCCAGGCCACGCGGTGCCGTGTGCCGGCCGCTCACCTCATTGGCCTGCCCGAGGACGTGGACTGGGTGGAGGCCGGCGGAGTCGCCGAGGCCGTGCTGACCGCTCACGACGCCCTGCTCAGCCAAGGTCACTTGCGCGCCGGCGAGCGCGTCCTGATCTCCGGGGCGGCCGGCGGCGTCGGCGTCGCGGCCGTGCAGATCGCCCACTCCCTGGGCGCGCACGTCGTGGCCGTGACGCGCGACGACACGCACCACTCCGCCCTCGCCGACCTGGGCGCCTCGCAGACGATCACCCTCGAGCAGGTCCAGGACCTGTCCGGCATCGACCTCGTCCTCGAGCTACTCGGCGCGGCGCACCTGGAGCGCGCCCTGGGAGCGCTCGGCCCGCACGGGCGCGTCGTGGTCATCGGCGTCGGAGCGGGTTCGCGCGCCAGCATCGACCTGCTCACCCTGATGAACCGGCGCGTCGTGCTCACGGGCTCGACCCTGCGCTCGCGCGAGCACGACGAGAAGGCGGCCGTCACCGCTGCGGCGGCGGCCTGGCTCAACGAGCACTGGCCCACGCGCGACTTCCACATGCCCATCGCCCAGCGATTCGACCTCGCCGAGGCCGAGGCCGCCTACGAGGCCTTCGCGCGCCCGGGCAAGTTCGGCAAGATCGTGCTCAGCTGCGACGACACGTGAGCGCCGCCCGACCCCACCCCAGCCGCCTCGATCCGGCCGATGGGCACTACGAGGCGATCATCGTGGCCCACGAGGCCGCCGTCGCCGCCGGCCAGCTCCTCTACCGCGATCCGGCCACGGGCCTGAGCGTGTTGAGTGTGCTGGCGCACCTGGAGCGTGGCGAGTGCTGCGCGCGCGGCTGTCGGCACTGCCCCTACGTCGAGGACTGAGCCGACAGCCCGCTAGAGCAGCGAGCTCAGTGGCGTGTAGTCCAAGCCGTGGGCCTCGGCCACCGGGCCGTAGGTGATTGCACCGGCCACGACGTTGACGCCCTCGGCCAGGGCCGCGTCGCTCGCCACCGCATCACGCCACCCTCGATTGGCCAGCTCGAGGGTGTAGGGCAGCGTCGCGTTGGCCAACGCGTAGGTCGAGGTGTTCGGCACCGCACCGGGCATGTTGGCCACGCAGTAGAAGATCGAGCCGTGGACGCGAAAGACCGGATCCGAATGCGTCGTCGGGCGCGTGGCCTCGAAGCAGCCGCCCTGGTCGACGGCGATGTCCACCAGCACCGAGCCCTCGCGCATCTGGGCGACCAGGTCGTTGCTCACGAGCTTGGGCGCCTTGGCCCCCACGACCAGCACCGAGCCGATCACGAGGTCAGCGTCCAGGCACGCCTCCTCGATGGCGTGCGTGGACGAGGCGACGGTCTGCACGCGTCCGTCGAAGTGGTGATCGAGCGCCCGCAGGCGCTCGAGGTTGCGGTCCAGCAGCTTGACGTTGGCGTGCAGGCCCACCGCGAGCGTCGCCGCCGACAGTCCCGCCACGCCCGCGCCGATGACCACGACGTTGCTCGGGGCCACGCCGGGCACGCCGCTGATGAGCGCCCCGCGACCGCCGCCCGGGCGCATCAGGTGGTACGAGCCGACCAGCGGCGCCATGCGTCCGGCGACCTCGCTCATGGGCGCCAGCAGCGGCAGGGCGTTGTCGGGCGTGCGCACGGTCTCGTAGGCGATCGAGACGTTGCCGGCGGCGCGCAGGGCGTCGGTGCACTCACGCGAGGCCGCCAGGTGCAGGTACGTGAAGAGGATCTGGCCCGGGTGAGCCTTGAGCCGCTCGTACTCGGGGGCCACGGGCTCTTTGACCTTGAGCAACAGCTCGGCCTCGGCCCACACGTCGTCGGCGCTGTCGAGAATCGTCGCGCCGGTGGCGACGTAGTCCTCGTCACGGATCGACGAGCCGACGCCCGCGCCGCGCTCCACCAGGACCCGGTGGCCGTGGCTGACCAGCTCGCGTACGCCCGCTGGTGTCAGCGCGACGCGATTCTCGTCAGTCTTGATCTCCTTGGGAACGCCGATGATCATCGTTGACCACTCTCTCCTTCGCGATGGCCCTCAGGCCTCGATGTTGTGCATCACGTGCTTGATGCGCGTGTAGTCCTCGAAGCCGTACATCGACAGGTCCTTGCCGTAGCCCGAGTACTTGAAGCCACCGTGGGGCATCTCGGCGACGATCGGAATGTGGGTGTTGACCCACACGCAGCCGAAGTCCAGGTCCCGCGTGAAGCGCATCGCCCGACCGTGATCCGACGTCCAGACCGAGGAGGCCAGTCCGTAGTCCACGCCGTTGGCGTACTCGAGGGCCTGGGCCTCATCGGAGAACTTCTGCACGGTGATGACCGGTCCGAAGATCTCGTTCTGGATCATCTCGTCGTCCTGGTGCAGGTCGGCAATCACCGTGGGGGCCACGAAGTAGCCGGTGTCGCCCACGCGCTCGCCACCCGCGGCCAACGTCGCGTGGGTTGGCTTGCGCTCGATGAAGCCGGTCACCTTCTGGAACTGGTTGACGTTGTTGACCGGACCGAACAGGGCCTCCTCGCTCGTGGGCAGACCCGTCTTCGTGTTCCTGGCCTGCTCGGCCAGCGCGTCGACGAAGTCCGCGTAGGCGGACTCCTCCACCAGTACGCGCGTGGCGGCCGTGCAGTCCTGGCCGGCATTGAAGTAGCCCGCGATCGCGATCGCCTCGGCGGCCGCGGCGATGTCGGTGTCGCCGAAGACGACCACCGGCGCCTTGCCGCCCAGCTCGAGGTGCGTGCGCTTGAGGGTCTTGGCTGACGCGGTGGCGACCTCCATGCCCGCGCGTACCGAGCCAGTGATCGACACCATGGCCGGGATCGAGTCCTCCACGAGGGCGCGCCCCGTGTCACGGTCCCCGCAGACCACGTTGAAGACTCCCGCCGGCAGGGCCTCGGCCATCATCTGGGCCATCAGCAGGGTGGAGGCCGGGGTGGAGTCACTGGGCTTGAGGACCATGGTGTTGCCCGCGGCCAGGGCCGGACCCCACTTCCACACCGCCATCATCATCGGGTAGTTCCAGGGCGTGACCGCCCCGCAGACGCCGATGGGCTCACGCCGAATGTAGGAGGTCATGCCCGACATGTACTCGGCCGCGCTGCGACCCTCCAGGACCCGGGCCGCGCCGGCGAAGAAGCGGATCTGGTCGAGCATCGGCGGGATCTCCTCGGCCAGGGTGACCGCGATGATCTTGCCCGTGTTCTCGGCCTCGACCGCGACGAGCTCGTCCTGGCGAGCCTCGATGATGTCGGCGATCTTGAGCAGCGCACGCGAGCGCTCCGAGGGCGTGGTGCGCTTCCAGGACGCGAAGGCCTTGGCCGCGACCTCGGTCGCGTGCGACACGTCCGACCCCGAAGAGACGGGCATCTCCGCGAAGGCCTCCCCCGTCGCGGGATTGATCAATTCGACGTACTGGCCCGACTTGGGCGCGACGGACTCTCCCCCGATGAAGTTCGCAAGACGACGCATGACATCCCTCCTCCAGCGCCGGACCCACCGGCGTGACACCTGCCACTCTTGCAGACCCTGGCCAGGCCGCGCAAACCGTCTGGTAAGGATTGAGTTGTCACATGGTCATTTGACGACGCATTCCGTCGTGGAGAGCCGCTATACTGCTCCTATCCGCAGCCACGGGGCCTCTGGCCACCGAGCCGGGAGCAACCAATGCCAGGACCTTCGTCACCACGCCAGAGCAAGCCGGGCGAGCGCAGCATCGAGCTGAACCCCTCGGGCACCCTGGACGCGATCGATCGCCAGATCATCGCGGCCCTGCAGCGAGACGGTCGCCGTGCCTACGGCGCCATCGCTGAGGACGTGGGGCTCTCCGAGGCGGCGGTGCGCCGGCGCGTGCAGCGGCTCAAGGACGCGGGTGTGATGCAGATCGTCGCGATCACCGATCCCCTCCAGTTGGGGTTCGGGCGCGAGGCCCTGATCGGCATCCGCGTGCACGGTGACGTGCGTCTCGTCGCCGACAAGATCGCCGCGATCGAAGAGGCC
>JAJXUK010000076.1 GCA_021782915.1 Actinomycetes bacterium
AGTTCCGAGAGGAAGAAGCGACCGGCGAAGGCGCCGAGTTGGATCGCGACGAGCAGGGTGCGCACCGAGAGTCCCCGCGGGCGACCGCGGCGTGGGCAGCTCTCGGCGAGTAACCCTTCGAGGTGCTCGTGCACCGCGACGCCGTCGACGAGTGCCGAGTCCACCAGGCGCTCGGCCTCGCGCAGGCTCTCCGTGAAACCAAGCGTGCTCATGCGTCGCCTCTCGGACAGGTCGACGGCACGGGTAGGTGCGAAGCCAGGCGCCACAGCGTGTCGGTCGTCTTCAGCCCCGACCAGGCCATCACCTCGACCAGCGTGTGACCCCGACGCATGAGGTCGATGAGGTAGCTCGCGCGCAGCCGGTCCACCGAGAGCCGCGGGACCCCACGGCGGTCGTCGAGCCACTGGTGGGCCTGGGCGGTGATGAAGCGGGACTGAGCGGTGCCGAGCAGCCGACCCTTCGGACGGCGCCGCACCAACTCCTCGAGCTCGGCCTCGAATGCGGGGAGGACCTTGGCGCACCGACCACGGGCTCGCACGAACACACCATCCTCGTGTCGGTGGACGTCGCTCGCGCACACGTCACGCGAGCTCTCGCGAACCAGCCCGGTCCCTGCGCCGAGAACCACGATGGCCAGCACGTTGAGCTGGCGCAGTTCGGTGGGCTGACTGTGAGCGGCCAGCAGGAGAGCCTCGATCTCCTCTGTCGTATAGGGCGCTTTGAGATCGTGCCGGCCCACCTGGTGACGCACCGGCTCATCCACCGGCACCGTGCCGTGGGCTCGGGCCAGGCGCCACAGGTACGGCTCCTCATCGCGTACACCCGCCGGCTGGTTGCGCAAGAACGCTCGGATGCTCGTCGGAGCGAGCACCGCCGCAATACTCATCTCGCCCTCGAGTCGACCGACGAACGCCGCCAGCTTCGTCATCGAGCGCAGGTAGTCGCGAATCTGCTCGCCGCGCAGGTGGCCGAAGGGTGCGACGGCCTCGCGCACCACGTTCGCGACCGCTCGCCACTCCGGCGGGCTCACCACGTGGTGGCGCCCGATGGCGGGGTTGTAGGTCTTGATGATCTCCGCGGCCGACCGGGAATCTCTCTGGGGCACGCCTCTACGGTGCTCGTGACACCTCCCTGCCGCAGTCGACGCACTTTAGGTCGCCACCGTGAATATCTCCTGGTGAGAACTGCTCGGCACCCACGAAACTCCCCGCAGACGTCACAGTCATCGGGCAGGCTCGATAGCAATGTCCTGGATCGACGTGCTCATCGGCGCCGGCGCCGCCCTGGCAGGCGGAGGCCTCACCTACGCGGGTGCGGCGCGTGATCGCCACCAACGTGCAACTGACGCCCGTGAGGACCGTGACTATGCCAGCCGGCGTGAGGCCTGCCTTCTTCTCGAGCGCCAGAGGAACCGCCAGCTGGAGTCTCCAGGAAACCCAGGCCGGTTCAACCAGACAACAGTCAGTTGACGACGGTGATCACGCCGTAGCTGATCGAGGCCAACGAAGTGCTGCCACTGAAGGCCGAAGCCTCCAGCAACGCACCAGTCGTCGGATCGATGACTAGCTCCAAGGTCTCAGTCGAGGAGAGGGGCACGCTGAGCGCCGTACCCGTGGCCCCTAGCGGTGTTGTCACAGTGCCGATCAAACTCGTCCTCGGCAGACCGGCCGCCACTTGGTAGAGCGCCGAGCCGAGCTTGGCCGAGGCGTCGGGCACCTGCAGGAGTTGGGCGATGACTTGCACTTGCTGAACCGGGCTGCAACCACTGCCCGAGGCACTCGCGCCGACGGGGCAGCTCTGTGGAGTGGAGGACACGGTCCCGTCCGGGGCGATCTCTCCGGCGGCGAGCATCGCCGCGAGCGTGTTCGGGTCTGACGGGAGCGCGTTCACTCGCGCGACGTCCTGAGTGATCGAGGACACACTCGAGCCCAGGTTGAATCCGAAGCCTGACCAGCCCACCACGGTGGTCGAGAAGCCTCCGTACGCGCCCGGGTTCACGTTCGCCGGATTGGCGTTGAGCGTGTTGTCGCTACCGCCTAGCGCACAGGGAATGAAGGGCCGACCCAGTGACTCCCAGCGAGCCAGGTCGGTCGCCGAGGCGAACCCACCGTTCAGGGCGACGGGCGACGGGGTGATGGTGACGTGCGTCGCGCCGCTCGAACTCGTCCAACTTTCGACCGTGCCCGTTGAGTGGTACGTGATCGGCGCCGACCCCGCGGGCATCGTGGGCGACGCGAACTGGCAGGTGGCCGCGACGGACTCGAGCTGGTGGTAGGACTGGCCCGGCGAGAGCGCGGGCAAGGCTGCGGCTGCCGCGTCCAGGTGGGCGGCGCGCGACAGTGTCGCCGCCGCGGCCGACAGCGGACTAGTCGTGAGAGTGCTCACCAACAGGACCCCCGCGGCCACCAGTGTGCCAATGGACCCGACGGCGATGAGCGGACGAGTGCGCCGGCGTCGTGTGGGCGCCGCAATGGCGACGCGACTCGTCAGGTCGCGCCAGGCGGCGTCGACGTCACCAGTGTCGAGTGACCGCGCGGGGTCGAGCTCGCGGATCATGCGGTCCAGGTCATGCGTCATCGGGGAACCTCCTGTGTTGTGGTTGTCTCGTGAGCGTGAAGTCGAGCCTCCAGCCGGCTCAGGGCACGGTGGTAGCGGACGTTGACCGCACCCACACTGATGCCGAGGACCTCGGCGATCTCGCCGCGTGCCAGCTCGTCCCAGTGGACTAGACGCACGATCTCGCGGTCGGTGTCAGAGAGGTCATCGAGTGCGGCGGCGAGCATCTCGTGGTCAGTCGCCGCCACCGGCGCGGCGGGGCGCTCTAACCACGAACGCTCGCGGCCCTGTCGCCGTAGTTCCTTGCGACGGACGTTGGCCAACTCGAGGCTGGCAATTCGGATGACCCAGGCGATCGAGGGCTCGTCAACGGTGTCGAACTTGCGCCAGGCCACGGTGAAGGCTGCACTCGTCACGTCATCGACCAGACCCGCGGACGTGCGCCGCGCGACGTAGCGCCGAACGCGCTCGTAGTGCGTACGGAAGAACTCCTCGAATCGCTCGTCGTTGCCCACTGGCCTGATTGTCACCATCACTCTCTATACGTCACGCGCGCCTGTCGTCATTACAGCAACAGGGGGTCCGTCTCAGTTCAGGGGTTCTTGAACTGCGCCAATCGATTGCCATTGTTCTTACCCCGAGCTTCGTGGCTCTGACGCTGCTGAGGCACGTCGCGCGCGCCCGGCCGGGGCAACGCCCACTGAGCCGCACGAAACACATTGCGTTTCGTCAACCTCGAGTGCTACCCGGTTGGTGCGCAGGGCCCCATTGAACTGGGCGGAGTTGCTTCGCTTCCGGACAATACCAACAGGACTTCGTGAGTGAAGAAGCCGAACCGGTACCGTACTCGCACTTCAACGGGTCCCGACAAGTAGGACGCGCCCGTGTCGTAGCGCCGGCAGCTGAAGGAGTACCGCCAAACGACGGGGATCGTGTTGCCACCAGTGATGACGAAAGGATGGAACTTGTCACCAGTGAAGTAC
>JAJXUK010000077.1 GCA_021782915.1 Actinomycetes bacterium
CTCGATCGCCGAGCGCTCGGTGTGGTTGTAGTGATAGACGTGCATGCCGGGAAACCGGGTCCGCCGCTCGCGAAAGAAGTCGGTCAGTCCGTCGAGCAGGTCGCGCTGCGCATCGAGGTCGTGAGCCCAGCGCGCCTCGTAGTGCCACTCGCCCGGACCAGCCTGGTACGACAGCCCCGCGAGGAACAGGAGTTCCGCCTGGGGGCTCCAGAAGGGGTGCCCCTCAAAGTCGAAGAACACGTCACCATCATCGGGTGCCGGCAGCAGCTCCAGACCGCGCCCATAGAACGGGTCGTTCGACGGCTCGATGATCTCGAAGGGGGGTCGCTCCTGGGGCCGCTCGCGCGACGACACCTGCAGCAGGGCCTGACGGTGGTGCCGGTGCCAGCGCTCGGGGGCAAGTGCCGGGCCACGGTCGAGCGCCGCCAGGTCACCGAGCCGCGTCACCCCGGCGCGCTCGAGCACGTGGCGCTCAGCCCCGCCGAGCGACGCGACCCATACCAGCGAGTCGTTGCGGCGCCACTCGGCCTCGCACACCGGCGCGTACTCGCAAATTGCACAGTGCGCGCACTGCTCGGGTGCGGTCGCCTCGTCGCCCTCATCCAGCAGGTGCCGGGCCACCTGCCGGCGCAGCCGGCGCCAGTACGGGCTGAACTGGTCGACGCTCAAGGTCTCGATCACACCCGACCCCAGCCACAGGTGCATCTGGCGCGGTGCGATACCCAGGACCGCGTGGATCGCCTCGGCGTAAAAGCACAACTGGAGCACGTGTCCGGGTCGCGCGGCCGCCCGGGTCAACTTGGCGTCGACGGGCTCGTAGACACCCGGCTCGCCCGGCACCTGGACCACGAAGTCGGCGATCCCCCGAATGCCCCCAAACAGCAGCGGCATCTGGTACAGCACGTCGTGGCCGTCGTGCCAGAGCGGGGCGACGCGCTCAACCCAATCCGCGAAGGGCTCGGCGGGCTGGCGCGGGGGAACCCGCACCACGTCACGTCCCTGGGCCTCGAAGGAGCGCAGGCACGCATCCTCGTGGCTCATGCCCTTCTCCATCAAGAGGTCCGCCAGGTCACCGGCCGGGCTCGGCAGTGGCGTCAGCGATCCGCGCTCCTGGAGCCGGCGCAGCGTCATGGAATGCGCGCACTCGAGCCACGCTGAGATCTTCGACGGGGTCAGCAGGGTCTCGCTCATATCATCCTTCGGCACCTCGGGTTAGCGCCCACCGTGGCACCGCAGTGTCACACGCCCTCGGCCACTCCCACGGCGAGTGCCGTTCCACCCGTGATGCGCACCAGCTCCTCGAACGATGTGGGAAAGACGTAGCGCGGATGCCCTCCGGCCGCCCAGACCACGGGCCACGCGGCCAGCGCCGTGTCGACAACCGTGCGCACCGGCTCGGGATGCCCGAGCGGTGCCACACCTCCGATGGGCTGCCCGGTGTGCTCGCGCACAAAGTCGGGCCCGGGCCGCCGTAGGGTCGTCACGCCCAGATCGCCGGCGACCCGCAGGGTATCGACGCGGTGAGCGCCCGACGCGAGGACCAGGAGTGGCCGTCCGTCAGCCTCGAACAGCAAGGAGTTCGCCACCTGGCCAACCTCGATGTCCAACTGCGCGGCCGCGCGGGCGGCCGTCGGCGAGGGCTCGATGGTCTCGACGATGCGGGTATGCGACCCCGCCGCCTCGAGGGCCGCCTGCACGAGGATCCCGTTGGGGTGCCACGACGTGATCTCGCGGACGTTCACGCCGACTCCCCCGCGCGCGCCGCCGCGATCCGGTCCCGCAGAGTCGCGTCAACGACCTGCCAGGTCTCTTGCTGATAGGGCCACGCGACCGGCCCGGCCGCTCCGCGCGAGCTACGGCTCCGCAGCGTCGCCCCGGGCTCGAACACTGCGAGCAGTCCGGCCAACTCGGTCGTCTCGGCCACGACCTCGCGGAAGGGCCGTCCCGACCGCACGGACTCGCCTACCGCCCGGCCCACCAACTCGTGCGCCTCGCGGAACGGGCGACCCTGCTCCACCAGGCGCTCGGCCAGGTCGATGGCGGCCATGTAGGGATCGTCGGCGGCCGCGCGGGCGACCTCGTCGTGGAACTCCAGCGACCCGTACGCTCCGCGCAGGGCCTCCAGGACCAGCGCGATCTGGGTCACCGAGTCGATCAGGGGCTCCTTGTCCTCCTGCAGGTCGCGGTTGTACGCCAGAGGCAGGCCCTTCAGCACGACCAGCATGGTCGTCAGGTTGCCGATGAACCGGCCGGACTTCCCTCTTGCCAGCTCGGCGACATCGCTGTTCTTTTTGTGCGGCAGCATGGACGAGCCGGTCGTGAAGTCGTCACCCAGGGTGGCGAAGCCGAACTCGCTGCTGGTCCATAGGACCAGTTCCTCGCCCATGCGCGACACGTGCACACCCAACATCGCGATGTCGAAGAGCAGCTCGGCCACGTAGTCCCGATCACTGACCGCGTCCACGGAGTTGGCGAACGACCGGTCGAAGCCGAGCAGTCGCGCCGTGTAGCCCGGGTCGAGGGGCAGCGACGTTCCCGCCAGAGCCCCCGCACCGAGCGGCGACACGTTCATGCGCCGCCGGGTCTCGAGCAGCCGGTCGACGTCGCGCGTGAGTGCCCAGGCGTGGGCGGCCAGGTGATGGGCCAGCAGGACCGGCTGGGCGCGCTGCAGGTGGGTATAGCCCGGCAGATATCGCGAGGGGTCGCGCTGCCCCAGCTCCATCAGGGCCTCGGCGAGGCGCAGGGCTCCCTCGGCGATGTCGACGGTGGCGTCACGCACGAAGAGCTTGACCGTCGTGGCGACCTGGTCATTGCGGCTGCGTCCCGTGTGCAGCTTGGCGCCGACGGGTCCGGCGATCTCCGTCACCCGGCGCTCGATCGCCATGTGGACGTCCTCATCGCCGGCGCCGCGTTCGAAGGTGCCACGAGAGAACTCCTCGTCGACGGCGTCGAGTGCGGCGAGGATCTGCTCACCCTCCGCCGCGCTCAGGAGCGACGCCTCGACCAGGCCGCGCACGTGAGCTCGCGAGCCGGCCAGGTCCTGCTGGTAGAGCAGGCGGTCGAAGGGGAAGCTCTCCGAGAGCTGCCACAGCGACGCGGCCATCGCCGAGCTGAACCGCCCGTGCCAGAGGGTCATCGCTCGGGCGGCGTCGCGTTCTTGGCGCCCTGGCGCGCCGCCCACGTCTGGACGCCCAGTCCGTAGATGCGTACGAACCCCTCGGAGTCCGCGTGCCGGAAGGTGTCGGCGGCCTCATAGGTCGCCAGACCGTAGTCGTAGAGCGCCTCGGCACTGCGGCGACCGACGATCCGCATGACGCCGGGGGCCTCGAAGCGGAGGCGGACCTCGCCAGTGACGTGGCGCTGGGAGTCGACGATGAACGAGTCGAGAGCCTCCTTCAGCGGCGAGAACCACATGCCGTCGTAGATGAGCTCGGCCCAGCGAGACTGGAGTCGCGCCTTCTCGTGGTGCAGGTCG
>JAJXUK010000044.1 GCA_021782915.1 Actinomycetes bacterium
CGCCTGGCCTCCGTGCCGGCGAACGGCTCGCGCGCCCCGCTCACGCTGTCGTGGAGCGCGTCGCGCCGCGCGCGTGCGGCGCTGGCGTCCTTCGGCGCGACCCTCGTGCACTTTCACGAGCCCTTCGCCCCCGTGCTGGGCTGGTCGAGCCTCTGGGCGCACCGAATCCCGGCGGTGGGCACCCTGCATCGCGCCGGCGTCGGTCCGGCGATCTCACTCACTCGCCCCCTGCTGCGGGCGCTCTCGAAACGCGTGGACGTGCTGGCCGCGGTGTCGGCCGCCGCGGCCAGCACGTGGTCGGCCCCGGCCGGGGTCGACCCGGTCGTACTCTTCAACGGCTTCGAGCTGGAGCGCTTCGTCGAACCGGCCCGTCGCGTCCCCGAGCGACCGAGCGTGCTCTTCGTGGGTCGCTTCGAGGAGCGCAAGGGCGCGAGCGACGTGCTGCGCGCGGTGCAGATCCACAACGCCACGCATCCCGCGGACCCGTGGAACCTCGTGCTCGCCGGTGACGGGCCCCAGCGCGCGACACTGGAGGCGCTGGCCGGTGACGACGAGCACGTCAGCCTGCCCGGCGCGGTGAGCGACGAGCACAAGCGCGACCTGCTGCGCTCGGCCAGCGTGGCCGTGGCGGCCTCGACGCACGGGGAGAGCTTCGGCCTCGTGGTGCTCGAGCCCATGGCGGCCGGGGTCCCGGTCGTGGCCTCGGACATCGAGGGCTACCGGGAGGCAGCGGGGACCCAGGCGACGTTCTTCAGGGCCGGTGACCCGCGCTCGCTCGAGGCGGCCGTGCGCGAGGCGCTGGCTACGGCCAGCCCGCAGCGAGTGCTCGCGGCGCGCGCGCACGCCGAGCGCTGGAGCATGTCGGCGCTGATGGACGCCTACGAGGACCTCTACGCGCGCGCCGAAGTGCTCTTCGGGCGACTCCGGTAGCCTGGACAACGTGGCCACCCGGAACCGAACGCGCTCGCGGCGCGGCACAGCGCGCGAGGGCGGCACCTACGTCGCTCCCGTCCTGGACCCGAACTGGCACAGCCCCTACGAGCCCTCCGCGGGTGAGCGCCACGCCAACGCGGTCGCCCTGCGACGCTACGCCGTGCGGCGCAAGACCCCGGCTGCGGTGGTCGTCGGCATCGCCGTGGTGGTGCTCTTCGCCCTGTTCAGCGTGAGCTGGTGGTTCCCGATTCTGGGCGTTGCCCTGGGAGCGCTCTACACCTGGGATCTGCGTCGCTCGGTCGTGCGCATCGAGCGCCAGGGCCAGCGGTTGGGTCCTCTGCTGCGAGAGTCGCTGCGCGAGGCCGGCACGCACGCTGACCGGGCGCGCCTGGACACGCTCATCGAGCGCCTGGGGCCGACCTTCGGGCTCAGCGACGTCAAGGGTGTGGTCGCCGAGGATCCGGTCTACAACGCCGCGCTCGTCCCGGACCCCTCGGGCTGGAGTCTCTTCGTGACCCTGGGGGCGCTGCACGAGCTGGACCTGGTCGAGCTGGAGGGGATGATCGCCCACGTCATGGCCCGTCATCGCCTCGGCCAGCTTGGACGCCAGAGCGCGGCGGCCGTTGCCGTGAACCTCAGTGCGGAGGCTCGTCGTGAGCTGAGCGGGCCGGGCAGCGCCTACCGGGCCGACGAGGTCGCCGCGGCCGCGATCCGCTACCCCCTCGGCCTAGCCGGGGCCCTGCGACGCTGCGCGACCCAGTCGGTGCCGGCCGATTCGTTCTTCGCCGGCGAGGTCTACGCCGCCACGTGCGGCGTCTGGTTCAATCGCGCCAGCGGGCGCGGACCCGACGTGAGCGAGCTCGACGACGTGACGCTGCGGGCCGCGTCGCTGGAGGAGTGGTAGAGGCGTCTCAGTAGACTGAGCTCATGAGCCCAGAGACGTCTTCGACCGGTAGCCAGCTCGTCAAGCGAGGCCTGGCGGACATGTTGCGCGGCGGGGTGATCATGGACGTGGTCAATCCGGAGCAGGCCAAGATCGCCGAGGACGCGGGCGCCGTGGCCGTGATGGCCCTGGAGCGCGTGCCCAGTGACATCCGTCGCGACGGTGGCGTGGCGCGCATGTCGGACCCCCAGATGATCCAGCAGATCCAGGCCGCCGTGACGATCCCGGTGATGGCCAAGGCCCGCATCGGCCACTTCGCGGAGGCCCAGATCCTTGAGGCGCTGGGGGTGGACTACGTCGACGAGTCTGAGGTGCTGACCCCGGCCGACGAGGAGAACCACATCGACAAGTGGGCCTTCACGGTGCCCTTCGTGTGCGGGGCCACCAACCTGGGCGAGGCGCTGCGTCGCATCGCCGAGGGCGCCTGCCTGATCCGCTCCAAGGGCGAGGCGGGCACGGGCAACGTCGTGGAGGCCGTGCGCCATCTGCGCACGATCAACGCTCAGATGCGTCGCCTGCAGAGTGCAGACGCCAGTGAGCTCTACGCGCTGGCCAAGGACCTGGGATCGCCGCTGGCGTTGGTCCAGGAGGTCGCCGAGACCGGGCACCTGCCGGTGCCGCTGTTCTGCGCGGGGGGCATCTCCACGCCGGCCGATGCGTCGCTCGTGCTGCAACTGGGCGCCGAGGCCGTCTTCGTGGGTTCGGGGATCTTCAAGAGCGAGGACCCGGTGCGCATGGCGCACGCCATCGTCGAGACGACGACGCACTACCGCGACCCCGCGGTGGTGGCCAAGGTCTCCACCGGCCTCGGCGCGGCCATGCGTGGCGCCGAGACCTCGACGCTCGAGCAGCGCCTGGCTGAACGCGGCTGGTAGTGCGCGTCGGCGTCCTGGCCCTGCAGGGCGACGTCGCCGAGCACCGAGCCACTCTCGACGCCCTGGGCGTCGAGGCGGTGGACGTGCGGCGCCCGGCGGACCTCGACTCACTGGCCGGGCTCATCATGCCCGGCGGGGAGTCAACCGCCATCGCGCACCTGCTGGGCACGTCGGGCCTGCGCAGCGTGCTGGGAGAGAGGCTCGAGACGGGCCTGCCCGTCTTCGGCACCTGCGCGGGGATGATTCTGCTGGCCAGTGAGGTGGTGGACGGACGGGCAGACCAGTGGTGCTACTCGCGCCTCGACATCGCGGTGCGTCGCAACGGCTACGGCCGTCAGGTCGCGAGTTTCGAGACGACCCTCGAGGTGAGTGGTCTCGGCACGGTGCCGGGGGTGTTCATCCGCGCGCCCAGAGTGCTCTCGTGGGGCCCGCACGTTGAGGTGCTAGCGAGCCACGACCACGGCGACGGCCCGGTCCCGGTGCTGGTGCGCCAGGGCTCCGCGTGGGCCAGTGCCTTTCATCCCGAGCTCACGGGCGACACGCGAGTGCACGGGCTCTTCGTCTCGTCTCTTACCGACCGCTAGCATTGCAGCGCCCCGAGTGGGGCGGGAGGAATGATGTCCGGCCATTCAAAGTGGGCGACGACCAAGCATCGCAAGGGCGCCAAGGACAGCGCGCGGGCCAAGGTCTTCGCCAAGCTGATCCGTCAGGTCGAGGTCGCCGCGCGCGAGGGCGGGGGAGACCCCAACGCCAACGCCGCGCTGCGCACGATGTACCAGAAGGCCCGTGACGCCTCAGTGCCGATCGACACCATTGAGCGCGCCATCAAGCGCGGCACCGGCGAGCTGGAGGGCGCGCGCTACGAGGCCGTCACCTACGAGGGCTACGCCCCCGGTGGCATCGCGGTCATCGTCGAGACCCTCACCGACAATCGCAACCGCACCAGCGCCGAGATCAAGCACCTCTTTTCCAAGAACGGCGGCTCGATCGCCGAGCCCGGCGCGGTCTCCTGGCAGTTCGAGCGCAAGGGCACCATCGAGGTGGCCGGTCCCCTGGACGAGGACCAGCTGCTCGAGTGGGTCCTCGAGGCCGGCGGGGAGAACATGTCGCGCAGCGGCGAGAACTTCGTTGTGACCACCCAGCCCACCGAGCTCGCGATGGTGCGTGACGCCCTGGAGGGCTTCGGAGTGAAGGTGGCCTCGGCTGATTTGTCCCTGGAGGCCCAGAACCAGATCGAGATCGCTGACGAGTCCGAAGCCAAGAGGATCCTGCGTCTCATCGACGCGGTTGACGAGCACGACGACGTGCAAAACGTCTACGCCAACTTCGACGTCGCCGACGAGATCCTCGCCGCGCTCGAGGAGTGATCCTCTCGGGGCCGTCCCGGCGGCGATAGCATCGAACATATGTTCGTCCTCGGCATCGATCCTGGGCTAACGCGCTGTGGGTTCGGCCTCGTCGAGGGCAGCCTCGAGGGACCAGAGCGGTTCCGCGCCGTCGCGGCGGGAGTGCTGGCGACGGAGGTGAGCGCGCCGGTGGAGGAGAGACTCACCCGCATCCACGGGGACCTCGGCGAGCTCTTGGACGAGTTCGCGCCCGACGTCGTGGTCGTGGAGCGACTCTTCTTCATGCGCAACGCTCGCACGGCCATATCGGTGGCCCAGGTGAGCGGCCTGGCCATCGCCTTGGCGGGCGCGCGCGGGGCCACCGTGCGCCAGTTCACGTCCCAGGAGGTCAAGTTGGCCGTCACGGGCTACGGGGCGGCCACCAAGTCCCAGGTGCAGGCCATGGTGGCCCAGCGCTGCTCGCTGCCTCGCCCACCGAGCCCTCCCGACGCGGCGGACGCGCTGGGTCTGGCGATGACGTACCTCATGGTCAGCCGGAGCGAGGCGCGCTACCCGGTGGCGCCGTGATCGGCTGGCTCGCCGGGCAGGTCCGGCGCAACGATCGGGGCACCCTGGTCTTGGACGTGGGCGGGGTGGGTTACCTGGTGCACCTGGGCTCTCAGGTGAGCCCCGGTCTCGGTCAGGGCCTCGAGGTGCTCGTGCGAACCCTGGTGCGCGAGGACTCGATCATGCTCTACGGGTTCCTCCAGGCCGAAGAGCGGGATCTGTTCGATCAGCTGCTGGCCACGCCCGGGGTGGGTCCCTCGACCGCGCTGGCGGCGCTGCGCACGCTGTCGCTCGATGAGCTGGTGCGCGCGATCGAGGAGGGCGACGTCAAGGTCGTCGCCACCATTCCCGGGGTGGGGGCCAAGACGGCCAGTCGCATCGTGCTCGAGTTGCGCGGCAAGGTCGTCGCGCCCCCGCAGGCGCCTCGCGTGCCGCGAGACCTCGACGAGGCCCTGCGCTCGCTCGGCTACAGCGCCGGCGAGATCCGTGACGCCCTCGCCGAGGTCGAGCTGCCCGATGATGAGGCCACGGCCCTGAAGCTGGCCCTGTCGCGCCTGGGCCGCTCGTGAGACGCGACACCGAGCTCGACCCGGGCCTGGCCAGCGAGCCCGAGGCCAGCCTCGAGGCCTCGTTGCGCCCGGAGAGCCTGGTGGAGTTCGTGGGCCAGCACGAGCTCGTCGAGCACCTGAGCATCGTGCTGGGCTCAGCGCGCTCGCGTGCTCAGGTGGTGGACCATCTGCTCTTCGCGGGTCCACCGGGACTCGGCAAGACCTCCCTGGCCGCCATCGTGGCCCACGAGATGGGCGCGAGCCTTCGCGTGAGCGCGGGACCGGTTCTGACGCGCCCCGGCGACGTGGCCGCCCTGCTGACGGACCTGCAGACCGGCGACGTGCTCTTCATCGACGAGATCCACCGCCTCACTCGATCGGTGGAGGAGGTGCTGTACTCGGCCATGGAGGATCGCCGGGTGGACGTGATGGTGGGTCGCGGTCCCTCGGCCCGCTCGATCCGTCTGGAGCTGGCCCCCTTCACGCTCGTGGGCGCGACCACGCGCACCGGTCTAGTGGCCGCTCCACTGCGAGACCGCTTCGGCTTCGTCGGCCAGCTCGACCTGTACGACGTGGCGGACTTGAGCGCGATCATCGCGCGCTCGGCCGCTCGACTGGGCCTGGCCTGCACGGAGGGGGCCGGCCGCGTGATCGCCTCGCGCAGTCGGGGCACCCCCCGCGTGGCCAACCGGCTGCTGCGTCGGGTGCGCGATTTCGCCGCGGTCAAGTCGGCTCCGGGCATCGACGAGGACGTGGCCCGCACGGCGCTCGAGGTCTTCGGCGTGGACGAGGCCGGTTTGGACAAGCTCGACCGGCGCATCCTCGGGCTGCTCTGTGAGCAGTTCGCCGGCCAGCCCGTGGGTTTGACCACCCTGGCCCACGCCCTGGGCGAGGAGACCAACACGATCGAGGACGCCTACGAGCCCTTCCTGCTGCGCGCGGGCTTGCTGATGCGCACCCCGCGGGGCCGCGTGGCCACTGAGGCGGCCTACCGTCACCTGGGTCGCCAGATGCCCGGGGGCGGTCTGGTCTAGGAGACCTCCCGCCAGCGAGTAGGGTTTCGTGGGTCTATTGACGGAGGAAAGTCCCTATGGTGGCAGCATCGAGCAGCAGCGGCTCATCGTCGATCTTGCTGATCTACGTCGTCGTTTTCGCCGCTCTCTACTTCTTCTACCTCCGCCCGCGCTCGAGGAAGCAGAAGGCGGCGCGCGCCGAGGCGCGCAAGGTCGAGGTGGGTCAGCGGGCCCAGACGATCGGTGGCCTGGTGGGCACGGTGATCAAGTCGGAGGACAACATGGTCACGATCCGCACGGACTCGGGCGTGGAGCTCGACTTCGTCGCCTCGGCCATCGCGCGACGGGTCGACCCGGTCGTGCCCGAGTCCTCGGACGACGAGCCGCGTGACGCGGCGCCCGGTGAGAGCGGCGAGGAGCAACCGGGAGACGACAAGTAGTGGCCTCGCCCGCGAGTTCACGTCGATCCCTCTTCGTCAGCCTGGCGCTGAGCATCGTCATCTCCTTCGGAGCCTTGGCGACGACCTTGGCGTTTGGCTGGGGCCCCAAGCTCGGCCTCGACCTGGCCGGTGGGCTCTCGGTGGTCTACAAGCCCGCGACGCCGACCTCGACGGCCAAGATGAACGAGGCGGTGACGATCCTGGGCAACCGCGTCAACGGACTTGGCGTCTCCGGGGCGACGGTGAACCTGCAGGGCAAGGACCTCGTGGTCAGCGTGCCCGGCGTCAAGGACGCACGTCAAGTCCTGGCCGTGGTGGGCCAGACGGCTCAGCTGCTCTTTCGTCCGGTGCTGTGCCTGGCGCCGGCGGCCGCCAAGGGCGCCACGACGCCCGCGACGACACCGACGTGCGGATCTCAGTACCTCATGAGCCAGGCCAACCTGGGCGTGCAGCCCGCGCCGAACACCGTCGCCGGCTTCACCATGAACAACCTGCCCGCGGACCCGGCTTTCGCCAAGGTCGCCACGACGCTGCCCGCGGCCGACAATCCCAAGGCCACGGTGGTGCTGCCAGTGCTGGGCTCGAGCGGCACGCGCTACGTGCTCGGCCCGGCTCAGCTGACCGGCACCGCGATCGGCAAGGCCGTCGCCCAGCAGACCCAGGCCGGGGCCTGGGTCGTCAACTACACCCTGACCTCCAAGGGCAGTCCAGCCTGGGACAGCGTGGCCCGGGCCAACTTCCACGAGCTGGTCGCGATCGAGCTCGACGGCGTGATCCAGTCGGCGCCGGTGATCCAGCCGACCGACTCGAGCTTCTCCAGCTTCGGGGGTTCCGGCGAGATCTCGGGCTCCTTCACGGAGAACTCCGCGAAGAATCTGGCGTTGGCCATGCAGTTCGGTGCCCTACCGGTGCGCCTGGTGGCCCTGACCACCACGATCATCTCGCCGACGCTGGGTCACAGCGCCCTGGTGGCCGGACTCGGCGCGGGCCTGGTGGGCCTGGTGCTGGTGCTGCTCTACACGATCGCCTACTACCGATTGCTCGGACTGGTGATCGTGCTGGGTCTCGGGGTGACGGGAGCCCTGCTGTGGGCGATCATCTCGGCCCTGGGCCATACCGCCCTGGCGCCCAGCTTCACGCTGGCCGGTGTGACGGGCCTGATCGTCTCGATCGGCATCACCGTGGACAGCTACATCGTGTATTTCGAACGACTGAAGGATGAGGCGCGTGCGGGCCGCTCCATCCGAACCTCGGTGGACCGCGGTTTCCGCTCCGCCTGGCGCACGGTACTGGCCGCGGATACGGTCAGCCTCCTGGCTGCGGTGCTGCTCTATCTCATCGCGGTGGGCGACGTGCGCGGATTTGCCTTCTTCCTGGGCCTGTCGACGCTGATGGACATCGCGATCACGTGGTGGTTCACCCGTCCGCTGGTGATTCTGCTCGGCCGGCGCGCGGCGTCGACGTCGGCGATGTCGATGGCGGCCGGACTGATCGCGGGAGGGGCTGATGAGTAGCAGCGAGCGCACACCGGGACGCTTCGCGCGCATCTACCGCGGACTCACCACCTTCGACTTCGTGGGTCGGCGCCGGCTGTGGTTCTCCATCTCGGCCGTGATCATCGTGCTCGGCATCGGCTCTTTGAGTGTGCGCGGCTTCAACCTGGGTATTGACTTCAAGGGCGGCAGCTCCTGGGAGGTGCTCGCCCCGCACACCTCGGTCAGCCGCATGACTCAGGTCGTCACCGGCGCCGGGCTCAAGCAGCCCATCGTGCAGAAGCTGGGCAGCGACACGTACCAGGTGACCGCGGACCTGAACTCGCTCTCGGCGAACCAGCAGCTCAAGATCACCAACGACGTCGTCAACGTCATGGCCAAGCTCGCGGGCGTGTCCGCCAATCAGGTCTCCACCTCCAGCGTTGGGCCCACGTGGGGCGGTCAGATCACCCAGCGCGCGGTGGAGGCGCTGATCATCTTCTTCATCGCGGTCGTGGCCTACATCTCGATGCGCTTCGAGCCCAAGATGGCCCTGGCCGCCTTCGCGGCCATGGTGCACGACCTGCTGGTCACGGTGGGCGTCTACTCGATCTTCGGCTTCCAGATCACGCCGGACACCGTCATCGCGATCTTGACGATCCTGGGATACTCCCTCTATGACACCGTGGTCGTCTTCGACCGAGTGCGCGACAACACGGTCACGGTGCTCAAGTCGGGCGATCTCAGCTACGCCGACATGGTCAATCTGTCCATGAACCAGACCCTGGCTCGCTCGATCAACACCTCGCTGGTGGCGATCCTGCCGGTCTTCTCGGTGTTGACGGTGGGCGCCTACATCCTGGGCGCGACGACGCTGGAGAACTACGGCCTGGCCCTGGTGGTCGGTCTGCTCTCCGGGGCGTACTCGTCGATCTTCATCGCCAGCCCGCTGCTGTCGATGCTCAAGGAGCGCGAGCCGCGATTCCGCGAACTGGCCGAGCGCGTGGCCGCGCGCGCCGAGCGCGTCACGCTCAGCCCGGCTGCGGCCGCGGCCCTGTCGGGCGAGTCGACGAACCGGCCCGGGCGAGCCAGCCGCCCCGGGGTTCTGCCCGGTGCGGCCGCGACACTTCAGGCGCGGGGTCGCAAGCAAAAGCGTCGCTAGCCGTAGGCTGAGGCCATGGTTCTCGCGGCTCGACCAGCCGACGCAGCCCTCACGGGCTCCGTGGAGCGCTTGATCGCGCGCTTCCGCGAGCACCACCACGGCCCCGAGGCCGACGCGGGCGCCGACGCCATCCGTCGGGCCGGCCAGGCGGCCATCGCCGCGCACGAGGGCCAGCTGCGCCGCACGGGCGAGCCCTACGTGACCCACCCGATCGCCGTCGCCGGCATCGTGGCGGACCTGGGTCTGGACGCGCTCACCATCGCCGCGGCCCTGCTGCACGACGCGGTCGAGGACACCGGCATGACGACTCAGTACCTCGCCCAGGAGTTCGGCGAGAAGGTCGCCGACGTCGTCGACGGGGTCACCAAGCTCGATCGCCTGGAGTTCGACTCCAAGGAGGCCCAGCAGGCCGCCACGATTCGCAAGATGTTCATCGCCATGGCCCGGGACTGGCGCGTGCTCTTGATCAAGCTCGCCGACCGGCTCCACAACATGCGCACCATCTCGGTGATGCCCATGGCGCGCCAGCGCGCCATCGCCCAGGAGACCCTGGACGTCTACGCGCCCCTGGCGCACCGTCTCGGCGTCCAGCAGGTCAAGTGGCAGCTGGAGGATCTGAGCTTCGCCACGCTGCACCCGAAGCGCTACGCCGAGATCGAGCAGATGGTCGCGGTGCGCCAGCCCGAGCGCGAGGCCTACCTGGTCGAGGTGATGGACGCGCTGAGCGTGCAGCTGGACAAGTTCGCCATCACCGCCGAGGTTCGCGGGCGGCCGAAGCACCTGTGGAGCATCTACGAGAAGATGGTCATCGGCGGCAAGGAGTTCGACGAGATCTTCGACCTGGTGGGCCTGCGGGTGATCGTGGACGAGGAGCGCGACTGCTGGGCCGTCCTGGGCGCGATCCACGCCCTGTGGTCGCCGGTGCAGGGTCGCTTCAAGGACTACATCAACTCACCCAAGTTCAACCTGTACCAGTCGCTGCACACGACGGTGATCGGTCCGCGCGGCAAGTCCGTCGAGGTCCAGGTGCGCACCTGGGAGATGCACCGACGCGCCGAGTTCGGCATCGCCGCGCACTGGGGCTATAAGGAGGGCGCTTCGACCAGGGAGATCGCCTGGATGCAGCGCCTGGCCGACGTCGAGGAGGAAGAGAACGATCCGATCGCCTTCCTCGAGGCGCTCAAGCTCGACCTGGGACAGGACGAGGTCTACGTCTTCACCCCGAAGGGCCGCGTCATCGCCCTCGTGGAGGGCGCGACCCCGATCGACTTCGCCTACGCGGTGCACACCGAGGTTGGACACCACTGTGTGGGCGCCAAGGTCAACGGCCGGCTGGTGTCGCTCGAGACGGCGCTGCACTCGGCCGACGTCGTCGAGATCGTCACGAACAAGAACGCGTCGGCCGGGCCCTCGCGGGACTGGCTCAACATCGCCCGCTCCTCACGGGCCCGCTCGAAGATTCGTCAGTGGTTCCAGCGTGAGCGGCGCGAGGACGCCCTGGAGGGCGGGCGTGAGGAGCTGATCAAGGCGCTGCGCCGCGAGGGGCTGCCAGTGGCGACGTCACTGGCCTCCAGCGCGCTGAGTGCGGTGATCAAGTCCTTCAATCTCGAGGACCTGGACGGCCTGCTCATGGCCATTGACGCCGGGCAGATCTCCGCGCTGGCCGCGGTGCAGCGCCTGGACCGTGAGTTGCGCGGTGGCGAGGCCGAGCAGCTGCCCTCCACGGTGACCAAGATGCCGCGCGGGCGCCCGACGCGCCGCTCGGCCGGTGTCTACGTCGAGGGTCTCGACGACGTGATGGTGCACCTGGCGCGCTGCTGCTCGCCGGTGCCGGGAGATCCGATCACGGGCTTCATCACCCAGGGTCGTGGGGTCTCGGTGCACCGTGACGACTGCTCCAACGCCGTGGCCCTGGCCCAGCGACTCGGCGAGCGCATCATCGACGTCGAATGGGACGCCTCCGCGGCTGGCCAGTATCGCGCGGTGATCGAGGTCCTGGCCTTTGATCGCTCGCGCCTGCTGCTGGACGTGTCCAAGGTGGTCGCCGAGTATCACCTCAACATCATCTCCTCGAGTTCGACGACCTCGGGTTCGCGCATCGTGCGTATGGTGTTCGACGTGGAACTGGTCGACCCGACGCATCTGCCGAGCCTCATCTCGGCACTCAAGAGCGTCGACGGGGTCTTTGACGCCTTCCGCCAGCTGCCCGGCCAGCGCAAGGGTTCATGACCCGCCCCGCGGGCGTTCAGGCCCCCGTCGGCACGCACGACGTGCTCGCGCCGGACTCGGCGCGCTGGCAGTGGCTGCTGGGCACGTTCGCCGACTGGGCCGCGCGCTATGACTTCGGCCTCATCATCAGCCCGATGTTCGAGGACCTGGCCGTCTTTCACCGCGGCATCGGCGAGGCCAGCGAGATGGCCAACAAGGAGATGTACGTCTTCGAGGATCGCGGCGGACGTCGCCTGGGCCTGCGGCCCGAGGGAACGGCCTCGGTGGTGCGCGCCTTCGTCCAGCACCATCCGGCGCTGCCCTTCAAGGCCTGGTACGCCACGCCGGCCTTCCGCTATGAGCGACCCCAGAAGGGCCGCTACCGTCAGCACCACCAGATCGGCGTGGAGGCTCTGGGCACCGACGACCCGGCCATGGACGTCGAAGTGATCTCGCTGGCGTGGCGCTTCTACGAGGCCCTGGGTCTGAAGCGCGTACGCCTGCTCATCAACTCGATGGGCCACGCCGGTTGTCGAGGCGACTACCTGGAGCTGCTCAGCGAGCACCTGGGCGCGCACGAGGCCAGCCTGTGCGAGGAGCACCGTCCGACCTGGGCGCGCAATCCGCTGCGGGTGCTGGACTGCAAGCGCCAGGACTGCGTCGAGGTGACTGCCGGCGGGCCGATGCTGATCGATCACCTGTGTCACGAGTGCGCCACGCACTTCGCGGCCGTGCGCGAGGGTCTGAGCAGCATGGGCATTGCCAGTGAGCTGAGTCCTCGACTGGTGCGCGGATTTGACTACTACACGCGCACGACCTTCGAGTTCGTCTCCGAGGTGCTCGAGAGCGCTCAGAACGCGATCGGCGGCGGCGGGCGCTACGACAACCTGGTCGAGCAGCTCGGCGGGGATCCGGTGGGCGGGATCGGCTTCGGCAGCGGGATCGAGCGGCTTCTGCTGGTGCTCGAGGCCGAGGCCGTGGCGCTGCCCGGCATTCAGCCGGAGCTCTTCGTGGTCGACACCTGCCCGGTCGACGCGAGCAGCGCGCTGATCGACGAGCTGCGTCGCGCCGGGCTGCGCGTGGCGCGCGCCTACGACGCACGCTCGATGAAGGCGCAGATGAAGGCGGCCGATCGCTCCGGGGCGCGCCTGGCCCTGCTCATCGGGCCGCGGGAGCTCGCCGCGGGCGAGGTTACGATGAGGGACCTGCGCGGTGAGGAGGGGGCCGGCGCCCAGGTGAGCCTGGCGCGCGCCGAGGTTCTCGCGCACGTCCTGGAACGACTGAAGAAGAGGCCATGAGCAACGAGTTCGAGTCCACCAGCCTGCGCGACATGATGATGGCCAGCGTCGCCGACGTGGAGCTCGGACGCCGCGTGAGCGTGTGCG
Organism: Actinomycetes bacterium; assembly: GCA_021782915.1. Classification (GTDB taxonomy): domain Bacteria; phylum Actinomycetota; class Acidimicrobiia; order Acidimicrobiales; family RAAP-2; genus RAAP-2. Next base: position 12,872 of record JAJXUK010000044.1, read on the forward strand.
GCTGGGTCGCGCGGCGCCGCGAGCACGGCGAGCACCTCGCGTTCTTGGACCTGCGGGATCACACCGGGATCCTCCAGGCCGTGGTGGACGGCTCCGTCGACGTGCGCGCCGAGTACGTGGTGCGCGTCACGGGCACGGTCACGGCGCGCCCTGAGGGCACCGTGAACGGGCGTCTGGTGACGGGTCACGTCGAGCTGAGCGAGTGCGTCGTCGACATCCTCGCGGCGGCCGAGGCGCCACCCTTCCAGCTCGACGAGCGCGTCGAGGTGGACGAGGCGGTCCGGCTGCGCTACCGGTACCTGGACCTGCGGCGCGAGGTGATGCAGGCCAACCTGCGCCTGCGCGCGCGCGTGGTCGGCGCGATGCGTGCGGCCATGGACGCCCAGGGCTTCTGCGAGGTCGAGACGCCCCTGCTGTGGGCGCCCACTCCAGAGGGCGCGCGCGAGTTCGTGGTGCCCTCGCGCCTGCACGCCGGGGAGTTCTACGTGCTGCCCCAGAGTCCTCAGATCGCCAAGCAGCTGCTCATGGTGGGCGGCCTGGATCGCTACTACCAGATCGCGCGCTGCCTGCGCGACGAGGACCTGCGCGCCGACCGCCAGTTCGAGTTCACGCAGCTGGACGTGGAGGCCTCCTTCTCCTCGCAGGAGGACGTGATGCGCTTCGTCTCGCGCGCCGTGCTCGACGCGGCCGAGGCGGCCACCGGTGAGCGCCCCGACACGATCGAGACGATGACGTGGTTCGAGGCGCTGGACCGCTACGGCACCGACAAGCCCGACCTGCGCTTCGGCATGCTGCTCCAGGACCTCAGCGAGGTCTTCGCCGCCAGCCAGGTCAAGGCCTTCGCCGCGCCCGTGGTCAAGGCGATGCGCGTTCCCGGGGGAGCCGAGCTCTCGCGCAGCCGACTCGACGCGCTGACCGAGCAGGCCAAGGCCCTGGGGGCCAAGGGACTGGCGTGGTTCCGGGTGAACGCCGAGGCCCTGGACTCGCCGCTGGCCCGGTTCCTGAGCGCGCACGAGGCCGCCGCGCTGGCCGGCGTGGACGGCGCGCAGGTGGGTGACCTCGTGCTGGCCGTGGCCGACGAGCACGAGACGGCCTGCAAGGTCCTGGGCGCGCTGCGTCTGACTCTGGGGGCCCCGCCGGTGTCCCAGGGGCCGTATCGCTACGTCTGGATCACCGAGTTCCCCCTCTTCGAGGGCCTGGACGAGCAGGGCCACCCGATCGCGGCGCACCATCCCTTCACGATGCCGCACCCCGACGACCTCGCGGTCATGCACACGGCGCCCCTGCGGGCCCGCAGCCAGTCCTACGACCTCGTGCTGAACGGCTGGGAGCTCGGCAGCGGCTCGGTGCGCATCCATCGCGCCGACATCCAGGCCGAGGTCTTCCGGGCCCTGGGCATCTCCGACGAGGAGGCCGAGAGCCGCTTCGGCTTTCTGTTGGGGGCCTTTCGCTACGGGGCGCCCCCGCACGCGGGCTTCGCGGTGGGCATCGACCGACTGGTGGCGATCCTGGCGGGCGCCGACACCATCCGAGAGGTCGTCGCCTTCCCCAAGACCCAGTCCGGGGCCGATCCGATGACCAACGCCCCGAAGCACATCAGCGAGCGCCAGCTGCGCGAGCTGGGCCTGCGACCGGCGCTGAAGGGCTAGTCACGTCGCTCTTTGATGAGGCCGCCGAGCGGGTGCGTCGCACCGAGGCGCCCCTGGCCGACGCCCTGCGACCGCGCAGCCTGGACGAGGTCGTTGGCCAAGCCCACCTGGTGGGACCGGGCGCGCCGCTGCGCCGTCTGGTCGAGCAGCACCGGCTGGTCTCGATGATCCTCTGGGGCCCCGCGGGGACCGGCAAGACGACCCTGGCGCGCATCCTGGCCGCGGGGGCCGGCTACGTGGCCGAGCCGCTCTCGGCGGTCAGCGCGGGCGTCAAGGACGTGCGCGAGGCGATCGAGCGCGCCCGAACGCGTCGCGGCGAGCGCGAAGAGCGCACGGTGATCTTCATCGACGAGGTTCACCGCTTCAACAAGGCCCAGCAGGACCTGCTGCTGCCGGCGACCGAGAGTGGGGAGATCGTTCTCATCGGCGCCACGACGGAGAACCCGTTCTTCGAGGTCAACGCCGCCCTGATGAGTCGCACGACCCTGTGGCGGCTGCATCCGCTGGGCGAGGCGGCCATCGCCGAGCTGCTCGAGCGGCGCCGGCGCCTGCGCGCGGCGCG
>JAJXUK010000078.1 GCA_021782915.1 Actinomycetes bacterium
GACAGCTCCATCGAGCCGGCCGTGGGGGCCTCGGCGTAGACCAGGGGTGACCAGGTGTGCAGGGGCCAGATCGGTGACTTGACCCCGAAGGCGATCGCGAAGGCCACGAACAGCCAGACGGCGGTCGCGTGGCTCATCGACGTCGAGGCCAGCGCCGCGTCCGCGAAGGTCAGCGGTCCGCCCACCTGGTGCTGGTGGAGGAAGCCCAGGTACAGCAGCCCGGTGAACAGGAAGGCCGAGCCGGCGAAGGTGTACACGAAGAACTTGAGCGCCGCCCGCGAGCGCTGGGCGCCGCCCCAGTGGGCCACCAGGAAGTAGCTGGGCACCAGGGTCAACTCGAAGAAGATGAAGAACTCGAGCAGGTCGCGGGCCACGAAGCTGCCCATCGTGAACGTGGTCAGCATCAGCAGCCAGCTCACGAACGCCGCCTCGCTGCGCTTCTCGCGCGCGCCGAGCAGCGCCAGGAGCACGACGAGCGCGGTCAGCACCACCAGCAGCAGGGAGATCCCGTCGATGCCCACGTCGTAGGCCAGGCCGAAGGGTGCGGCCAGCACCCAGCGGCCCACGAAGTCGAAGGTGTGCGCCCCGGCCAGGTGGTCGTTGTAGAGCACCGCCACGACGAGCGACACCGCGAGCTCGACGCTGGCCGTGGCCACGGCCACCGCGAAGGGCGCGCCGGGCCGACGACGGGCCAGCAGGGCCGCCGCAGCGCCGAGGAGCGGCAGCCACACCAGCACGGTCAACCAGAGTGAAGAGTGCATAGCTATCCGACCCTCGCCACGAGATACACGACCACGACGCTGACGCCCAGGACCATGGCCAGCGCGTAGTGGCGCGCGAAGCCCGACTGCGCCTTGCGCAACCCCTCGGCACTGCGACGCACGCCCCCGGCCACCGCGCCGACGGCGCCGTCGATGATGCGGGGCTCGACGACGGTGTCACCGATCTGCGCGGCCCGCGTCAGGGGGCGCCCGATGGCTGCGTCGTAGGCATCATCCCAGCGCCACACGCGTTCCAGGAAGGTGCGCTCGTAGATCGGGGAGCTGACGCGGTTGCGCCAGATGGAGAAGGCCGCGGCCAAGCCCAGCAGAGCCGCCACCACGTCCACGCACGCCAGGGTCACCTGGGCGACGGTCGACGCGTGGGCGGTCAGGGGCAGGTAGCCGAAGGTCGGGTTGAGGAAGCCGGCCAGCGAGTTGTGGTGGATCCAGGGCAGGTCGATCACGCCGCCCACGGTGGTGAGCACGGCCAGGATCACCAGCGGCACCGTCATGACCCAGGGCGACTCGTGGGGGTCGTGCCCGTGGGTCACCTCGCGGAAGCGCTCGGTCCCCCGGAAGGTCAGCACGAACAGCCGGCTCATGTAGTACGCGGTCAGGATCGCCGTGAGCACCCCGAGCAGCCACAAGGGCTTGGAGTACGCGTAGGCGTTGGTCAGCACGTCGCCCTTGGCCCAGAAGCCGGCGAAGGGCGGGATGCCCGAGATGGCCAGCCAGGCGATCAGGAAGGTCGGGAAGGTGAGGGGCAAGAAGCGGGCCAGTCCCCCCATCTTGCGCATGTCCTGCTCGCCGTCGAGGGCGTGGATCACCGACCCCGATCCCAGGAACAGCAGGGCCTTGAAGAAGGCGTGGGCGATCATCAGGAAGATCGCCGCCGAGTAGGCGCCCGCCCCGACGGCCATGATCATGTAGCCGATCTGGGACACCGTCGAGAAGGCCAGCACCTTCTTGATGTCGCGCTGGGAGGTGGCGATCGTCGCGGCCACGAAGGCGGTCACGCCGCCGATGATCGCGACGGTGGCGCGACCCGAGCTCGACAGCGCCAGCACCGGCGCCATGCGGGCCAGCAGGTACACGCCCGCGGTCACCATGGTGGCCGCGTGGATCAGGGCGGACACCGGGGTGGGGCCCTCCATCGCGTCGGGCAGCCAGTTGAACAGCGGGATCTGCGCGCTCTTGCCGGTCGCGGCCAGCAGCAGCGACAGCACGACCACGGTGGCGGCCACCGAGGTGAGCGTCCCGGCACGGTTGAAGATCGTCAGGTAGTTCAGCGTGTGCAGCCGGCTGAAGAGCAAGAACATCGCCACCAAGAGCCCGACGTCGCCGATGCGGTTGTAGATGAACGCCTTCTTGCCGGCCGTGGCCGCGCTGTCGCGGTCGAAGTAGTAGGCGACCAGCCAGTACGAGCACGCGCCCACGCCCTCCCAGCCCACGAAGGTGAGGACCAGGTTGTTGGCCAGCACCAAGGTGAGCATCGAGAAGACGAAGAGGTTCAGGTACACGAAGAACTTGCGGAAGTCGCGCTCGCCGTGCATGTAGCCGATGGAGTACAGGTGGATCAGGGCGGAGATCCCCGTCACGAACAGGGCCATCGTGACCGACAGGGGGTCCACGAGCAGCGCGGCCGACACGTGCAGACCGCCCACGTCGAACCAGGTGAACATGGTCACGGTCACCTCGCGCGCGTTGCGCGAGAGCAGGTCGAGGTAGCTGACCACGGCGAAGACGAAGCTGAGCGCCACCGCCCCGGTCCCAATGGAGCCGATGGCGCGCTCGGAGAGCCCCCGGCCGAACAGCAGGATCACCAGGAAGCCGGCCAGGGGCAGCAGCAGGATCAGGGTGGACACGTGCGCCATCTCAGCCCTTCATCTCGGAGAGTTCGTCCACCGAGGTGGAGGACCGGCGGCGAAAGACCGTGACCACGATGCCGAGCCCAACAGTGACCTCGGCGGCCGCGACGACCATCACGAAGAAGACGGCGGCCTGGCCGCCGATGTCGCGCAGGGTGCGCGCGAAGGTCACGAAGGTCAGGTTCACCGCGTTCAGCAGCAGCTCCAGGCACATGAAGATGATCAGTGCGCTGCGCCGGGTCAGGAGCCCGAAGGAGCCGATGCCGAAGAGCACCGCCGCCAGGACCAGGTACCAGGCTGCCGGGACGTTCACGCCTCCCCCTCTCGATCCATGCGCCGCTCGCGCCGCGCCAGCAGCACCGCGCCCACGACCGCGATGATGAGGAGCGCGGCCGTGGCCTCGAAGGCGAACAGGTAGGTGGTGAAGACCGCGGTGCCCACGGCGCGCACGTTGCCCGCGCCGCCGGGCGTCGGGTGGCCCGAAGTCGACACGGCGATGGCACCGGTGACCCAGTGCGAGGACGCCAGCAGCGCCACCAGGCCCCCGATGGTCACGACGACGCCGACGCCGGCCAGGGCCCGCTGGCCGACCAGCGGCTCGACGCGCACGGGGTCGGTGCGGTCCACGCCGAGGAACATGATCACGAACAAGAACAAGACGACGATGGCGCC
>JAJXUK010000079.1 GCA_021782915.1 Actinomycetes bacterium
GCTTGAAGCTGATGCTCAAGGAGGATCTGATCCCGGCCGAGGCCGACCGGCTGGTCTTCAAGCTCGCACCGTTCCTCGCCCTGATCCCGGGATTCATCACCTTCGCGATCGTGCCGGTGGGCGGGACCCTCACCATCGCCGGGCACCCGGTTCTGCTCCAGGTCGCCAACCCGCCGATGGGCATCCTCTTGATGCTGGCGATGTCGGGCATCTCGGTCTACGGCGTGATGCTGGCCGGCTGGTCGTCGGGCTCGAAGTACCCGCTGCTCTCCTCGGTGCGAGCCAGCGCCCAGATGATCAGCTACGAGGCGTCCCTGGGACTGGCCGTCGTGATGGTCGTGTTGGTGACCGGTTCGCTCTCGACCCACGACATCGTCACCGCCCAGGCGAACGGCATCTGGCACTGGAACGTGGTGCGCCTGGGCGTGATCCCCTTCGTGATCTTCCTGATCTCGATCACCGCCGAGCTCAACCGGCCGCCCTTTGACGTCGTGGAGGCGGAGAGCGAACTCGTCGGAGGCTTTCACACCGAGTACTCGTCGTTCCGCTTCGCGATCTTCTACCTCGCCGAGTTCATGAACACGATCACGATGTCGGCGATCATGGTGACCCTCTTCTTCGGCGGACCCGCCGGGTGGGTTCCGAACGTGCCCCACCTGCGCTGGGTCTTTCCGATCCTGTGGTTCTTCGTGAAGACCGTCGCCTTCGCCTTCTCCTACGTGTGGTTCCGCGCCGCGCTGCCGCGCTTTCGCTACGACCAGCTCATGGACCTGGGCTGGAAGAAGCTGATCCCCCTGAGCCTGGGCTGGCTGCTCGTGGTGGCCGGCTTCCTGATCGCCCCGGCGTGGGGATTCGCGATGGGCGCGGTCGTGCTGCTCGCCTGGACGATGCTGACCCGGGCCTTTGAGATCGGCACCACGCGCGAGCGCGGGGCCGAGGCCGTCTTGCCCGTGATCGGCGCGCGGCCCCTGCCGCCCGAGGTGCTGCGCGAGATCACCGACGAGGGGGACGCCTGATGGGTGCGATGAGTTTCTTCGGCGGCTTCCGTCTGACCCTGGCCCACATCGGCCGCCCGACGGTCACGACGAGCTACCCCGCGGCCAAGCGCCCCAAGCAGCCGCGCCAGCACGGGCGCCACGTGCTGAACCGCTACGAGGACGGCATGGAGAAGTGCATCGGCTGCGAGCTCTGCGCCGGGGTGTGCCCGGTGGGCTGCATCTACGTGCGCGGCGCGGACAACCCCGAGAACCCCGTCAGCCCGGGGGAGCGCTACGGCTACGTCTACGAGATCAACTACCTGCGCTGCATCCACTGCGACTTGTGCGTGGAGGCCTGCCCGACGCAGGCCATCACCGAGTCCAAGCTCTTCGAGTTCTCCTTCACCAACCGCGCCGACGCGATCTACACCAAGGCCGAGCTCGTCGTCGACGACGCCGGCGAGCCGCGTCACCTGCCCTGGGAGGACTGGCGCGAGGGTGATAGCGCCATGACCGGCGGCTGGATGCGCGCGACCTCGCCCGCGGGCGACGCCTCCTACGAGGGCGTCGTCCAGTGGAGCGGCGAGCTGGGCGTGGGCGTGCGCGAGGCCGAGGCCGGCCAGAGCGGCGAGCCCAACGCGGCCACCGGTTCGAAGCAGATCCGCGACGCCTTCTACCGCCACCTCCAGCCCGAGGACGTGCCGGCCGACAAGCGCGGCCTCGCCGGCCTCGTGAACACGATCAAGGCCAAGTCGCCGCGCGCCAGGAAGAAGGGTGCCGCATGATCGCGACCGCCTACTCCGCCGGCGCCGTGGCCGTCTTCGTCACCTCGGCGCTCCTGATCGTCGTGGGCGCGATCGGTGTCATCACGGTGAAGAACCCGGTGCACGCGGCCATGAGTCTGATCATGACCCTCTTCGGCGTGGCCGTGGCCTTCGTGGCCCAGTCCGCGGACTTCCTCGCCGCGGTCCAGATCATCGTCTACGCCGGGGCCATCGTGGTCCTCTTCCTCTTCGTCATCATGTTCCTCGGCGTCGACCGGCGCGAGGGCGTGCGCGTCGAGCCCCTGGTGGGCCAGCGGCCCCTCGCGGCCACCGGTGTGGGCATCGTGGTCCTCGGTCTCGTCGCGCTGATGGCGCGCAGCCACTGGGTCACCGGCGCCATGTCGGTCTCGACCAAGGGGGCCCCGCTCGCCACCGGCTCGGGCAACGTCAGCCAGCTCGGCACGGCGGTCTTCACGACGTACCTCTACGCCTTCGAGGCCACCGCGGCGCTGCTCGTCATCGCGGTGGTCGGCGCCATCGTGCTCGCGCGCCGCGAGCACTCGCTCGACGAGGAGTCCGCGTGAACGTTCCCGCCGCCTGGTACCTGGTGCTCGCCGCCGTCCTCTTCGGCGTGGGGGCCTACGGCCTGCTGACGAGGCGCAGCGCGCTGATCATGTTCATGTGCCTCGAGCTGATGCTCAACGCCGTCAACCTCACGTTCGTGACATTCTCGCGCACGATGAGCGACGTCGCCGGCCAGGTGACCGTCTTCTTCGTCATGGTGGTCGCGGCCGCCGAGGTGACGGTGGGGCTGGGCATCGTGGTGGCGATCTTCCGGCGCCGCTCTACGACCTCGGTCGACGAACTCTCCGAGATGAAGGGCTGAGATGGCACACCTCGCCACGCTGATCCTCCTCCTGCCGCTCGCCGGTTTCCTCTTCGTGCTGGTGAACGGTCCGCGCATGTCCGAGCGCGCCGTCGGCGCGGTCGCCACCGGCGCGGTTGCGCTCTCCTTCGCGCTCTCGGTCGCGGCCTTCGTGACGCTGCTGTCGAGCTCGTCGCGCGAGGTGACGGTGAACCTCTTCACCTGGATCTCGGTGGGCACCCTGCACGTGCCGGCCGCCCTCTTGATCGATCCGCTGTCGATCACGATGAGCCTCTTCGTGACCGGGATCTCGGCCCTGATCCACCTGTACTCGATGGGCTACATGCACGGTGAGCGCGACTACCGCAAGTTCTTCTTGTACCTGAACCTCTTCGTCTTCTCGATGCTCACCCTGGTGCTCGCCAACAACCTGGTGCTGACCTTCGTCGGCTGGGAGGGCGTGGGGGTCTGCTCGTACTGGCTGGTGAGCTACTACTTCGACCGCGACAGTGCGGCGA
>JAJXUK010000080.1 GCA_021782915.1 Actinomycetes bacterium
GACCCGGCAGGTGCCAGTGGATGGTCTCGGCGCCGGCGTCAGCGCCTCGCTCGAGGAGCTCCTTGCGCGTGCGCAGCACCAGCTCTCTGGTGGCGTCGGCCATGGTGCGGGCCGGTGGGTATGGGAAGGAGCCGCACCGTCGGCAGCGCCCGCACGACGACCATAAGGGGAGTTACTCGCTCTACTCGTAGGTCAGCTCGCCTGGAAGCAGGCTCCACATCAGGCCGTCCCGGCGCTGCCCTGTGTGCTGATGCAGCAGGTATGCGCGCAGAAGCCCTTCCTTCTGGAATCCGCACCGCTGCGCGACGCGTTGCGAGGCGTAGTTCTCCGGGGCAGTGGTCAGCTCAATGCGACCAACGTCGAGTTCGGCGAACAGCCACTCGCAGAGCAGACGGACGGCCACCGTCATGTAGCCATGGCCTTGCGCCGCAGGGGCGAGCCAATAACCAATGCTGGCTGACCGCGTTCGGCTGCTGACCCGCGCACCCAGGGAGCCGAGCGGTTCATCGGTTTCCCGGTCGGCGATTGCCAACCCCAGCAAGGTGCCAGCCTGCCGGTCGGGTTCCAGTGTCGCGAGCCAGCTCCGCGCGTCACTCGCTGTGTATGGGCTAGGAAGACTCACAAGGAACCTCACAACGCTTGGGTCAGAACACGCCCGAACGATGGCCGGTGCATCGCTTTCGCGCCACGGACGGAGGGCAATTGAGTCCGTCTGCAACGGAGGGCTTGGAAAGGACAGCTCGGCCATGCACAGAAACTACCTAGAAGCGCCGTCCTCGGTCTTGATTCTCGGCCTGGCTATATCCACGCTAGTCGAGTACGTGAGCGGCGGCCCCTCTCGAGAATGCGGAGCACCGGCTTTTGGGGGACTGCGTAATTCAGGGGACATGACCGCCCGTTGACCTCGTTGCGCGTCGTCGATCTAGCCTCCGGGTGCGGATCGTTCAGCGACACAAGACCCGTCCGAGATGCTCGCCATCCTCTTCGGCATCGAAGGTGCGAAGGTTCTCAAGTTCGTTGAAGATGAAGAGGCACCGGCGTTCGCGATCCTGATGGGAATGCCTCTCGCCGAGTCGGTGTGTCCGACCTGCGGTGGTCCTGTTCGTGGCGAGGACCTTGTGACCGAAGAGCTTCCGCCAACCATGGCCGGATTCGTCGAACTGGGCTGGCACGGCCCGTATCCTGCCTAACGGGGACTTCGCTCCGAGACTCGGACGTGGTCTACTCGACACCACCGAGACGAATCGCCGCGAAGGAACGAGACGCCATGGCTGATGCAACCCCCCACGTGACCCTGAACAACGGCGTCGAGATGCCGATCCTCGGCTTCGGCGTCTACCAGATCCCGCTGGCCGAGACCGAGGCCGCCGTGACCTCAGCGCTCGAGGTGGGCTACCGCCACCTCGATACCGCGGCGTCCTACGGCAACGAGGAGGCGGTCGGTCGAGCGGTGCGCGCGAGCGGTCTCGCCCGCGCCGACCTGTTCATCACGACCAAGCTGTGGATCCAGAGCCCCGGTGAGGACCGCGCGGCGCGGGCCTTTGCGAGATCGCTGGAGCGCCTCGGCACCGACTACGTCGACCTGTACCTGATCCACCAGCCACTCGGCGACTACTACCGCTCGTGGCGAGCCCTGGAGCACATCTACGCCGATGGCCGGGCCCGGGCGATCGGGGTGTCGAACTTCCACCCTGACCGGCTGGTCGACCTCATCTTGAGCAACGACGTGGTCCCCGCGGTCAATCAGATCGAGGCGCACCCGTTTCACCAGCGCACCGAGGACCACGCGATCATGCGGGCGCGAGGAGTGCAGATGGAGGCGTGGGGGCCCTTCGCTGAGGGCAAGAACGATCTGTTCACCAACGCGGTGCTCGCCGCAATCGGGGCGGGCCACGGCAAGTCGGTGAGCCAGGTCGTGCTGCGCTGGCTCACCCAGCGCGACATCGTCGTGATCCCCAAGTCGGTGCATCCCGAGCGGATAATCGAGAACTTCGACGTGTTCGACTTCACGCTCAGCGAGGACGAGATGGCCCGCATCGCCGCCCTCGACACGGGTCGCACGCAGTTCTTCGACCACCGAGACCCCGCGATGGTCGAGTGGCTCATCGGCCGGCGAGACGCCTGAGCGGGAGCGTTGCAGGCGGCGAAGCGCCGGTCGAGCGAGGCCGGCGCCGGGCGCGGCGTGGTGCCACGATGGGATGGTGGATGACCTGGAACGCTTCACGCGGGCCCAGGACGTCAAGGGCAGTTTCGACCAGGCGCTGCGCGAGCTGCGCGCGGGACGAAAGCGGACGCACTGGATCTGGTGGGTCTTCCCCCAGCTGCGGGGACTGGGTCACAGCAGCATGTCGTGGACCTACGGCATCGCCGACGTCGCCGAGGCGCGGGCCTATCTGCGCCACGAGATCCTGGGGCCCCGACTGCATCAGGCGGTCGCGGCGCTCCTGGAGCACGCGCGCCAGGGCGCCGAGGCGGTGGTGGGCGCCGACGCGGTCAAGGTGCGGTCGTGCCTGACACTCTTCGAGATGGCCGACCCGGACGACGAGCTGGTGGGGCGAGCGCTCGCGATCTTGTTCCAGGGTGAGCGCGACCCGCTGACCGTCGCGAGGATCACGTCGTCGTAGTCCGGGGCCGGCACCGGGGCCGGCCCGGGCCGCTACAGGGAGGGATCGGGTGGCGCCGCGCGGGCGGCGCGCAGGTCCCGAGCGACCTCGTCGGGCGGCAGGGTCACCACGGTGAGGCCGAAGTAGTCCGGGAGCACCCCGACCGCACTGAGGCGCGGCACGACCTGTGCGAGCAGGGACGGCGCGTCGCGCACCAGGAGGTTGTAGGGGAACTCGCCCAGCACGGCGCGGAGGCGCCACAGCGTGCCGTGGAGCGCCGCGGCCAGGGCGCTGATGTCGGGGGCGAGGATGCGGACCTCGCCCGAGGCCGTGGGGGCCCAGGGGCAATAGACGAGGGCGGCGCCCTCGTCGATCACCAGGCCTGCCTCGCGGGCCTGGGTCACGTCCTCGTCCAGGG
>JAJXUK010000045.1 GCA_021782915.1 Actinomycetes bacterium
CGGCGCCCCCGGCGCCCCCGGCGCCGCGCGAGCACTCGCGTGCCTGGCGCCGCGTCGCGCTCGCGCTGGGGGCGATCACGATCGTGGCCGCCCTGGTGGGCACCGGTGAGTGGCTGGTGCGATCCAGCGTCTTTCGGGTCCGTCAGGTCACGGTCGTGGGCGCGCGCCACGAGACCAGCGCCGCCGTGATCGCCGCGAGCGGGCTCGGAGCACACCCACCGATCATTGACGTGTCCGCGACATGGATTCGCCAGGACCTGCGTCGCTTCGTGTGGATCAAGTCGGTCTCGATCACCAAGCACTGGCCGGACCGGGTTGTGCTGAGCATCGCCGAGCGAACCCCGGTCGCCGTGGCCTTCACCGGCGCGCACCAGCTGCGCTACGTGGACGCCAGCGGCTACGACCTGGGCCCCGCGCCACTGCACGCGAACCTGCCCACCCTTGAGTACCTGCACCCGCTGACGGGCACCTGGCCGTTCCGAGTGGCCGGGCGCGCCGCGGCGCTGGTGGCCAGCCAGCTCCCGCCGGCGTTTTCCTCGCAGGTCTCGGTGATAACGGTCAACGCCGCCGGGAACGTGAGCCTGAAGATGACCACGCCAGTCAGCTTCGTCCTGGGCCCCGCGGTCAATCTGGAGGCCAAGTTCGTCTCGATCGCCTCCGTGATCGCGCACACCCACCTGGTACCAGGTGACGTGGTCGACGTCAGCGTGCCCGGATCCCTGGCCGTGACCGGGGGCGCGCCATCGTGACCTATTTGACCACCCCCGGGTGGCTGGCTAGCCTTCAACCACACTTGAACGCGAATGATCGTGACCCCCTCTGTGGTGGGACACAATGGAAGGGATCTCCCAAGGGGGCGTATGACGCTGAGCCAGAGTAACTACCACGCCGTGATCAAGGTGATCGGTGTGGGAGGCGGCGGTGTCAACGCCGTGAACCGCATGATCTCCGCCGGTCTGCGCAACATCGAGTTCATCGCGTCCAACACCGACGCGCAGGCGCTGCTGCTCTCGGAGGCCGACCTCAAGCTGGATATTGGCCGCCAGCTCACCCGCGGCCTCGGCGCCGGCTCCGATCCCGAGATCGGCCGTCAGGCCGCCGAGGACCACCGCGCCGAGATCGAAGAGGCCCTCAAGGACACCGACATGGTGTTCATCACCGCCGGCGAGGGCGGTGGCACGGGCACGGGCGCCGCGCCGGTCGTGGCCGAGATCGCGCGCTCCCTGGGCGCCCTGACCATCGGCGTGGTGACGCGACCCTTCTCCTTCGAGGGCAAGCGCCGCGCCACCCAGGCCGAGAAGGGGATCGAGGCCCTGCGCGGCAAGGTCGACACCCTGATCGTGATCCCCAACGACCGCCTGCTCTCGGTGACGGCGTCGGACACCTCGATGCTCGAGGCCTTCAAGATCGCCGACGACGTGTTGCTGTCGGCGGTGCGTGGCGTGACCGACCTGATCACCGTGCCGGGTCTGATCAACACGGACTTCGCCGACGTCAACGCCATCATGCGCAACGCCGGCAGCGCCATCATGGGCGTGGGCCAGTCCACCGGCGAGGGACGGGCGGTCAACGCGGCGCGTGCCGCCATCACCTCACCGCTGCTGGAGGCCTCCATCGACGGCGCGCGCGGGATCCTCATGAACATCGTGGGTGGCTCCAGTATCACCCTGACGGAGGTCACTGACGCGGCCAACATCATCCACTCGGTCGCGCACCCGGACGCCAACATCATCTTCGGCAGCGTCATCGACGACTCCATCGGCGACGCCGTGCGCGTCACCGTGATCGCGGCGGGCTTCGACCCGCACCCGAGCCCGCGACCGGCGCCGGCGACCTTCGCCGAGCCCGTGATGACCGAGGGCCCGCGCAGTGACGTGTTCGCCAGCGCCCACGAGGACCTCTTCGACCTGGGCGGCGACGACGACCTCCCGAGCTTCCTCCGCTGACGCGGAGGCCGGACTGCTCCGGCGCGTGCGAGAGAACCTCGGGGTGCTGCGCGCGCGCATCGAGTCGGTCGGTCGTGACCCGGCCGACGTGCGCGTCGTCGCGGTGACCAAGACCTTCGGTCCCGAGGTCGTGCGCGCGGCGCTGGGCGCCGGCCTGGACGCGGTCGGGGAGAACTACGTGGGCGAGCTCGAGGCCAAGCGGGCCGCACTGGGCGAGCTGGCGGTGTCCTGGTACTTCCTCGGGCACCTGCAGAGCAACAAGATCGCCCGCGTCGCCGCGGCGGCCGACGTCATCTGCTCGATCTCGCGTCACAAGGAGCTCGATCGACTCGCGGCCCTGGCGTGCGCGGCCCGGCTCTACGTGCAGCTGGACGTCACCGGCGCGCCCGGGCGTGCCGGCGCCGCCCCCGAGGCGGTGCCGGCACTGGTCGAGGCGGCCCGTGAACGTGGTCTGAACGTGGTGGGGCTCATGACCGTGGCCCCACCGGATCCGCCCGGCGCGGCCAGGGCCTTTGGGCTCACCGGCGAGATCGCCGATCGCCTGGGCCTGAGTGTTCGCTCCATGGGCATGAGCCAGGACCTGGAGCTCGCCTGCCGGCACGGCTCCACGGAGGTGCGCGTCGGCCGGGCCCTCTTCGGCGCCCGAGGCCCCCTGTCGGGCGCACCCACCGCCTAACATGGTTCAGCCGCACCGCCCATGAGGAGAGACGCATGAGAGACAAGACCCGTAAGTTCTTGGGCTTCCTCGGCCTCATAGAGGACGAGTACGGCGACTACGCCTCGGGACCGGCGCGACCCTTCGCCGAGCCAGAGTACGACCGTGAGCCCGAGTGGGCTCCCGCACCCGCGCCGCAGCCCTCTGCCGCGCCGCGCCACTACAGCGCCCCGGCTCCGCGCCCGGCCCCGCGCACCTCGTCAATCTCGGTGCTCGACAGCGCCGGGGGCGCCCCGCGGGTGCGCCCCATGCCCTCGGCGCGCCCGGGCGCGAGCGCGCCGGCCTCGGCCGCCGAGCGCGAGCCGGCGATCTTCGAGCCCCAGTCCTTCAACGAGTCCAGCCGGGTCACGGATCTGTTGCGCGACGGGCGGGCGGTCGTGCTGAACGTGACCCGCATGGAACCGTCCCTGGCGCGGCGCACGGTGGACTTCTCGGCCGGCTCGGCCCACGCCCTGTGGGCCAAGGTCGACCGGCTTGCGCCGGGGATCTATCTGATCCTGCCGCGCGGCACGTACGTGAGCGCCGAGGCCCGGGACCGCTTGCACCTGTCGAACTACCGGTCCTTCGACCTCTCATGACGCTGCTGCATGATCTGATCTCGCTCTACATCTGGATCCTCTTCATCGCGGCGCTGCTGACGTGGATTCCGGACTCCGGATCCTCCGGCGCGCTGCACAGCGTGCGCCGGGGCCTGCACGTGGTGACCGAGCCGGTGCTGCGCCCGATCCGCAGCGTCCTGCCGCGCCCGCGCGTGGGCGCGGTGGGTGTCGACTTCTCCGTGCTCGTGGCGATCGTGCTGCTGGTGATCATCAACTCCTTCATTCACTAGCCCCGGTGCCCCAGGTGTCGGGAACTATGGTGGCGACATGGATACACCGGATTCCGCGCCGTCAGCCCTGGCTTCCATCGACACCGTTGCCTTCAAGGTGGGGATGCGGGGCTACAACGTTGACGAGGTCGACGAGTTCCTAGAGCGCGTCTCGGTCGAGGCGCGCGCCCTGCGCGATCAGCTCGCTCAGCTGCGCCAGCAGTTGCGTCAGGCGGCCGAGCGCATCAATCAGCTCGAGAGTGCCCGCGCCGGTGCACCGGCCCCGGCGCCGGGGCGCGAGGCCCCGACTGCGGCGCCCGCGCCTGTGGCGAGTGCGGCGCGTGGGCCCGAGCAGGTGTCGTCGATGATCGCGATGGCCCAGCAGTTCATCGAGCACGCTCAGAGCGAGGCCGAGCAGAAGGCGCGCGAGTTGACGAGTGTGGCCCAGGAGCGCGCACGCGAGATCATCGTGGAGGCGCGTAGCCGGGCCGAGGACGAGGTCAATCGTCTGAACGGCCTGAAGCAGCGTCTGAGCGAGGACGTGGAACGCCTGAGTCGTCAATTGGACGCCGAGCGGGTGCGGCTCGCCGGTGTGCTCGGCGAGTTCAGCCGGTGGATCGAGACGGCCTTCCACGTCGACGAGCCGGCTCGCGCGGCCAGCGCACCCGCCTCGAGCGCGCCACCCGTGGCGTCGCCGAGCACGGCTCCGGCGGCCGC
Organism: Actinomycetes bacterium; assembly: GCA_021782915.1. Lineage (GTDB taxonomy): Bacteria > Actinomycetota > Acidimicrobiia > Acidimicrobiales > RAAP-2 > RAAP-2. The sequence goes on from JAJXUK010000045.1 coordinate 4,187, forward strand.
GCCTCGCGACGCGTCGCTCGGCGAGCCCAGCGCGAACGCGGGTCCCGCCACCGCGCCTCAGCGCACGATCGGGCAGGTGCTCAACTTCGAGCCGCGGGACGAGCGCGCGTAGCGCGCACGTCGGCTGCTAGCCTGCGGCCCGCCCCGAAAACAAGGAGTCTGCATGTCACCGAGCGCCCGTCCCACCGCCGCGACGAAGAAGTCGGCTAGGCCCGCACCCAAGACGACCAAGGCAGCGGCCCGCGCGGGTTCGTCGTCGAAGAAGAGTGCGACCAAGACGGTGTCGGCCACGAAGTCCGCCAAGACAGCCAAGGCCCCAAAGGCGACGAAGGCCACGAAGGCGACGAGGACGACGAAGACGACGAGGGCGACGAAGGCGGCCCCGCCCGCCAAGGCGGCGAAGGCCCCCAAGGGCGCCAAGGTGGCCCCCGCGCGCGCGGGGACCACGAGCTCGGCCGCGGCCGCCGCCAAGGCCACGATCGCCAAGGAGAAGGCCGCCGCCGCGGCCAAGAAGCAGCGCGAGCTCGACGCCAAGGCCAAGGCCGCCGCCAAGGCCAAGGCCGCCAAGGAGAAGGCCGCCGCGGCCGCGGCACTCCAGCGCGAGCGTGACGCGCGCGCCAAGGCCGCCGCCAAGGCCAAGGCCGCCAAGGAGAAGGCCGCCGCCGCGGCCAAGAAGCAGCGCGAGGCCGACGCCAAGGCCAAGGCCGCCGCCAAGGCCAAGGAGGCTGCACGCAAGGTCCGCGAGAAGGCCGCCGTCGAGGCCAAGAAGCAGCGCGAGGCCGAGTCCAAGCGTCGGGCCCTTGAGGCGGAGCGGACCCGAAAGCAGCGCGAGATTGAACGACGTCACCAGGACGAGCTCAAGCGCCAGGAGCGGCGCGAGGCCGAGGAGCGTCGACGTCTCGAGGCCCTCGAGGCCAAGATGCACTCCAAGCCCTACGCCGAGGATCACGAACTGCTCGCGGAGCTGACGAGCCTGCTCAACGAGGCACGTGCGGAGGCCGCGGCCCAGGTGGCCCTCACCGAGTCCGAGGCCGACGAGATGCTGGTGGACCGTGAGCGTCTCGAGTACGACGACGAGGACGGCTCGAGCGTGGGCGCCGACTTCCAGCGCGACCAGCTCAAGGAGTGGGCCGCCGAGCAGCGAACGCGCATGGATGAGATCGACGTGGCCCTCGCGCGTATCGAGGATGGCACGTACGGGCGCTGCGACGGGTGCTATGAGCCGATCGCCAAGGCTCGCCTGCTCGCGCAGCTGCCCGCGTTCCAGTGCGTCTCGTGCCGCGCCGCCGGCTGATTGGCTACAGCGACGCCGTCGTGGCGACGGCCCTGGTGGTCACCTGTCTGGACGCGCTGAGCAAGGCATGGGCGCGTCGGGTGCTCAGCGCCCACCCGATTCATGTCGCCGGGCTGGTGTGGCTGCGGCTGAGCTACAACCAGGGCATGTCGTTCTCGTTCTCCGGGCTGGGGGGCCTGACCGGCATCGTCACCCTGCTGGTCGCGATCGGCCTCGTCCTGGTCGCCCTGCGGGCGCGTCCCGGCGTGCCGGCAATCGGCTTCGGACTCCTCATCGGAGGTGGGGTGGCCAACGTGATCGATCGGTGGGCGGCCAGGCCCCACGAGGTGACCGACTTCGTGGCCCTGGGGTCCTTTCCCGTCTTCAATCTGGCCGACGTGGCGATCACGATTGGCTTCCTCGTTCTGGTCATCGCCGCCTTGAGCGGGGAGCGTCTGCTGACGTGAGCGGCATCGAGGACGACGTCGAGCTTCTCGAGGTGGTGGTGCCGGCGAGTCTCGTTGGCTGGCGTGCCGATCGCGCCCTGGCGCTGCTCACGGGACGCTCGCGCGCCGACTGCCTTCGTCTCGTCGAGGCCGGTCTGGTGAGCCTCGACGGGCGGGTACTAACAAGGCCGGCCACGACCCTGGGACTCGAGCAGCGCCTGGCCGCGGCCCTGCCCGTGCAACCGAGTGGGCGCGTGGAGCCCGAGCCCGATGTGCCCGTGGAGCTCGTGATCGAGGACGAGGACTTCGTCATCGTGAATAAGCGTCCGGACCAGGTCGTGCATCCGGGCGCGGGCCAGCGCACCGGTACGCTGGTGGCCGGTCTGCTCGCGCGCTACCCGGAGATCGCAACGCTGGTCGACGAGGGACTCTGCGAGGCGCAGCGCCCGGGCGTCGTGCACCGACTCGACAAGGGCACCTCGGGACTGCTCGTCGTGGCCCGCACGGCTCTGGGGTATCGCTCGCTCTCCGAGCAGGCGAGCGCGCACACGATGGGGCGCGTCTACTGGGCCATGGCCGAGGGACACGTTGAGGACGAGCGCGGTGTCATCGACGCACCGATCGGGCGCTCCGCGCGCACCCCGACGCTGATGGCCGTGCGCGCCGACGGTCGGGCCGCGCGAACGCATTACGCGGTGATCGAGCGACTCGTCTCACCGCGTGCGACACTGCTCGAGCTGCGCCTCGAGACGGGACGGACCCACCAGATTCGCGTGCACCTGGCCGCCATCGGGCACCCGGTGCTCAACGATCTGCGCTACGGGCACCGGCGCGAGAAGCGCCTCAGCGAGGGCCGCTTCTTCCTGCACTCCCGCTCGCTCAGCCTTCGGCACCCGCGCGACGGGCACGAGGTGACAGCGCGTGCGCCACTGCCCGCCGATCTGGGCGCGCTCGTGAGGGGCACTGCCTGGGCGGAGAGCTGACTCCTAGGCCACTTCGTGGGCCGCCAGCACGCCGACGTCCTCGCGCAGGATGGCGAGGGCCTCTTCCTCGGCGCGTCGCACGCGACGCACGCCGATGTCCATCTTGTTGGCGGTGGCCTGCAGGGACAGAGGAGTCGCACCGTTGAGCCCGAAGCGCAGCGTGAGCACCTCGCGCTGCAGGTCGCTCAACTGGCCGATCGCCCCGTGGATCTGGTCGTCGACCAGGGCCTGCTCGATCTCACCGACCCAGTCTCGCTGGCTCGGCGCCACCAGGTCGCCCAGGGTCGTGGCCGAATCCGATGAGGCGGGCTGGTCCAGGCTGGCGGTCACGCCCGCCAGACCGTGCAGGTTCTCGCGCTCGGCCTTGGACATCCCGGTGGCTTCCGTGAGCTCGTCGTCGGTGGGCTTGCGCGCGAAGAGCGAGGTGAGCTCGGCGGTCGTGGCCTCCAGACGCTGGAGCTGCTCGCCGACCTCGAGCGGGATGCGAATCGTGCGCCCGTGCTGCTGCACGGCGCGCTGCAGGGCCTGGCGAATCCACCAGGTCGCGTAGGTGGAGAACTTGAAGCCGCGCTCCCAGTCGAACTTCTCGACCGCGCGCAGCAGGCCGAAGACGCCCTCCTGGACCAGGTCGACCATCTCGACGCCGCGGTCCTGGTAGCGCCGGGCCCAGTGCAGGACCAGTCGCAGGTTGGCCGCGACCATCTGCTTCTTGGCCTCCTCGTCGCCGGCCGTCACCCGCTTGGCCAACTCGACCTGCTCGTCGTAGTTGGGCATCGGATAGCGGTCCAGATCACGCATCAACAGGCCCAGCATGTCGTTGGTGTTGACGGCGCTCCGACGGGCTGTGGTCATGTCTCCTCCGCAGGTGTTCGCGTCCGGACGATTTCTCCTATGGACGCCTGACTAATGTACCACGTCGCGGCGCGCCCGACAAGGCACCTACGCGCTGCGGGTGCGCTGAGGCTTACTGGCGCCGCCGCGGGCCTGGGCGACCATGTCGGCCAGGGTGAAGCTGGCCAGGTGCTCGCGCATGTGCGCGCCCACCTCGGCCCACACGGTGCGCAGCACGCACTGGCCCTCGTGGTCGCAGGCTCCGTCGGCGTGCGGCTCGCCAAAGTGTCCGGCGACGATGGGTCCGTCGACGGCGGCGATGACCTCGGCCAACGTGATCGCCTCGGTCGCCCGGGCCAGGACGTACCCGCCGCCGGCCCCGCGCCGGGACTGGACGAGGCCGACGCTCTTGAGCACCAGCAGGATCTGCTCCAGGTAGGGCTGGGGCAGGCCGGTGCGCTCGGCGAGGTCCCGGACGCTGACGGGGCGCGTGGGGTCCTCGCGCAGGGCCAAACTGAGCAGCGCACGGCATCCGTAGTCACCGCGCGTGGATACTCTCACGCCACGAGTCTACGGCCCAGCCAGGGCATTCGACGGGCCTGTCTCGTCACGTGGCTCGGGTCTGGCACACTGCGTACGTGGAAGAAGAGCAGAACCCCAACGTCTCCGTGAACCCCGACGAGGTCATCGGCCCGCACACCGAGGAGGAGGAGGCGCCGACCGATGAGTCCACGGACTTCATCAGCCAGCCGGCCAAGGTCATGCGCATCGGCTCGATGACCAAGACGCTGCTGGACGAGGCGCGCAGCGCACCCCTGGACGACGCGGGGCGCGCGCGGCTGCGCGAGATCTATGAGACCTCCATCAGCGAGCTGTCCAGCGCCCTGTCGGCGGACCTGTCCGGGGAGCTCTCGCGCATGGCGCCGCCGTTCGTAGAGGGCACGCCCAGCGAGTCCGAGTTGCGCATCGCCCAGGCTCAGCTCGTGGGCTGGCTGGAGGGGCTCTTTCACGGCATCCAGGCCTCCCTGTTCGCCCAGCAGGCTGCCGCGGCCGCTCAGCTGGAGAAAATGCGTGACCGAGCCCTCAACTCTGGAGGGAGCGACACGCGCTCGGGCACCTATCTCTGAGGACCCTGACGTGAGTGAGCACACCCGTCGGCGCGTCAGGTCACGATGAGCGACGGCTTCGTTCACCTGCACAACCACACCGAGTACTCGATGCTCGACGGCGCCGCGCGCGTCGAGGAGATGATCCTGGCGGCTCGCGCGGACGGTCAGCGGGCCATCGCGATCACCGATCACGGCAACCTCTACGGGCTCATCGACTTCTACCAGAGTGCCCGCAAGCACGAGGTGAAGCCGATTCTGGGCCTGGAGGCCTACATGTCGGCGACGTCACGCTTTGATCGGCCCGCACGACGCGGGCGCATCGACGACACCGGTGGTGAGGTCGAGGGCGGCCAGAAGCTCTACCACCACCTGACGCTGCTGGCCGCGACCAATCAGGGGTACCGGAACCTGCGCGAGCTCGCGTCGCTGGCCTACCTGGAGGGCTACTACTACAAGCCGCGCGTGGACTTCGAGCTGTTGGAGCGCTACAGCGAGGGCCTGATCGCCACGTCCGGCTGCCTGGGCGGAGTCGTGCTGCAGGCGTTGCTGCGCGATGACTACGACGGCGCACGTGAGCTGGCTGCTCGACTGCGAGGCATCTTCGGCCCCGAGAACTTCTACATCGAACTCCAAGACCACGGCATGCCCGAGCAGGCACGCACGAACCCGCAGCTGGTGCGCATCGCGCGAGAGATTGGCGCCCCGCTCGTGGCCACCAACGATCTGCACTACGTGAAACACTCCGACGCCGAGATGCACGACGCACTGCTGTGCATCGGAACGGGGTCCCTCGTGTCGGACCCGGATCGCTTCCGCTTCTCGGGCGACCAGCACTACCTCAAGAGTGCTGCGGAGATGCGATATCTCTTCCGTGAGTTGCCCGAGGCGTGCGACAACACGCTCGTCATCGCCGAGCGCGTGGACGTGAGCATCCAGTTCGACAACGACGCCCTGCCCGAGTTCCCCATTCCACCGGAGTTCGCCGGCACGACGCACAAGGACGGCGCTAACGCCCTGTTGCGCGAGCTGAGCCTGCGCGGGGCGCACGAACGCTACGGCGAGACGCTCTCGCGCGAGGTTCTCGAGCGGCTCGACTACGAACTCGGCGTCATCGCCGACATGGGCTTCTCGGACTACTTCCTCGTCGTCTGGGACCTCATTCGCCACGCGCGCGAGCGCGGGATCCGCGTCGGGCCGGGTCGCGGATCGGCCGCGGGGTGCTGCGTGGCGTACTGCCTGCGCATCGTGGATCTGGACCCCATCCGCTACGGGTTGATCTTCGAGCGCTTCCTCAATCCGGGGCGCAAGCAGATGCCCGACATCGACATGGACTTCGACGAGCGCTACCGCGGCGACATGATCCGCTACGCCGCGGAGCGCTACGGCAGCGACCACGTCGCTCAGATCGTGACCTTCTCTACGATCAAGGCCCGCGCGGCGGTGCGCGACGCGGCGCGCGTCCTGGGCTACGCGCCCCAGCTCGGCGACAAGATTGCCAAGGCCATGCCACCCCTGGTCATGGGCCAGGACCTTCCCCTCGAGGCCTGCTTTCGCCCGACTCCGGGCCACGAGGGCCGCTACGCCGAGGCCGCCGAGCTGCGTCGGCTCTACGAGTCGGACCCGGAGGTCCAGCACGTGGTCGACGTCGCCAAGGGCTTCGTTGACAAGCGGCGCCAGGACGGCATTCACGCTGCGGCGGTGGTGATCACCAAGGAGCCGGTCCTCGAGTATGTGCCGGTGCAGCGCAAGGCGAGCCCGAACGGCTCTGCTGAGGACGCGCCGATCGTCACCCAGTACGAAGCCACGGCCATCGAGAAGCTGGGCCTGCTGAAGATGGACTTCCTCGGGCTGCGCAACCTCGCCATCATTGAGCGAGCCCTGGCGCACATTCGCCGACGCCACCAGATCGACGTGGACATCGACCACGTGGCCTTGGACGACGCGAAGGTCTACGCGATGCTCCAGCGCGGCGAGTCGATCGGCATCTTCCAGCTGGAGGGCGACAAGATGCGCCAGCTCATGCGCCGACTGTCCCCGACGAGCTTCGATGACATCGCGGCCCTGGTGGCGCTGTATCGACCCGGTCCCTTGAGCGAGAACGTGCACAACGACTTCGCCGATCGCAAGAACGCGCGCCAGGACGTCGCCTTCGACCACGAGGACCTACGCGAGATCCTGGGTGAGACCTACGGGCTGATGATCTACCAGGAGGACATCATGCGCGTGGCCACCAAGGTTGCGGGCTTCTCGATGACCGAAGCGGACGATCTGCGCAAGGCCTGCTCGAAGAAGATTCGCGAGATGATTCAGGCCCAGCGAACCAAGTTCGTCGAGGGTGCCGAGCGCGAGGGCTACGGGCGCGCGCTGGGCGAGGCCATCTTCAACAAGATCGAGCCCTTCGCCGACTACGCCTTCAACAAGAGTCACGCCTACGGCTACGCGCTCATCGCCTACCAGAACGCCTGGCTGAAGGCCAACTATCCGGTCGAGTACATGGCGGCACTGCTGACGTCGTTTCGCGACGACAAGGACAAGGCGGCCGTCTACCTCAACGAGGCCCGCCAGATGGGCATCACCGTCGGCGTGCCCGACATCAATCACTCGGAGGCCGACTACACGCCCAGCCTCCACCAGGCTGACACCATCCTCTTCGGACTGGCGGCCGTGCGCAACGTCGGCGAGTCACTGGTCGACAAGATCGTCACCGAGCGTGACGCCGGGGGAGCCTTCGAGTCCATCTACGACTTCGTGCGTCGAGTGGACCCCATCGTGCTGAATCGACGCGCCATGGAGTCCCTGATCAAGGCCGGCGCCTTCGACGTGTTGGGCCTGAGCCGCCAGGGACTGCTGCTCAAGATCGACGAGATCGTCGAACTCACCAGCGTGCGGCGACGTGACCTGTCCCTGGGCATCTCGACGCTCTTCGCCTTCGGCGACGACGGGGGACGCGACGACTGGGAGGGCACCGAGATCCCCATCCCGGAGCTCGAGTTCGCGCCGAGCGTGAAACTGGACTTCGAGCGCGAGATGCTCGGCACGTTCATCTCGGATCACCCCCTCTACGCGCTCGAGGCGGCCCTGGCCGCGCGCACCGACGGCACCCTGGTGGCGGTGCGCGAGCGCGCCGAGGACTTGGCCCGCGCCGGGCGCCCCGTGACCGTGGGCGGCCTGCTCTCGGAGGTCCAGGTGCGCACGACCAAGTCGGGCCAGCAGTACGCCCGCGTCGTCCTCGAGGACCTGGGTGGGTCGATGGAGATCATCTTCTCGGCGCGCAAGTTCGAGGAGTTCAGCGGCTTTCTGGCCAAGGACAACGTCGTGCTCATCAAGGGTCGTCTAGACCACCGCGACGAGGAGGCCCGCTTCAGCGCCCTGGAGGTGACCCAGCTGCGGGCGGGCGCGCGCGACGAGGAACTGCGCCTCGCGCTGCGCCCCGAGGACCTCACGGCGAGCGCGATCGCGACGCTGCGTGAGATCCTCTCGCGCTATCCGGGCCCCTCCCCGGTCATTGTCGAGGCCGGCGACAGCGGCAAAGCCTTCAAGTTGGGCCCGGCCTTCAACGTGAATATTGCCGGTGTGGTGGGCGATTTGCGCAGCGAGTTCGGCCGAAACGTGATCCGGGCCTAGCCCGAGTTGAGTGGCCCGCGCCGTCCCGTAGAATGGCTCTATGGCCCTGACCGTCACGACGAAGGACACAACCGCCCTGAGCGACGCCGAACTGGCTGAAATGGCGGATCTCTGCGTTGACCGTGAGCCGAACTTCGACATCGGCTTTCTGTCCAAGCAGCGCGAAGAGTGGGTGCTGGTGACGGTGGCCCGCGAGGGCGCCCGCCTGCGCGGATACTCCTTCGGCACTCTCGAGCGCATCGGGGGTACGCCGTCGCTGCTCGTGGGACTGCTGCTGGTGGAGCGCAACGCCAAGTCCGACCAGGTGCTCAAGGCCCTGCTGCACGACCAGTTCCGTCGCGCTCTGCTGGCCTTCCCGGACGAGGACGTGCTGCTGGGTGCGCGCCTGAACGGCCCGGACGGCTTTCGCGCCTTCTCCGGGCTGACCGACATCGTGCCGCGCCAGGGCTACAAGCCCACCGGCGAGGACCGGGCCTGGGGCCGGCGCCTAGCCAAGCGCTTCGGGGCCGAAAAGTCAATCGACGACCAGACCTTCGTGATGACCATGGCTCCTGGCACCTACGGCTGCCTGGACTACGTGGCGTCCAAGGGGAGCATCCCTGACGGGGCGGCGGAACTCTTCCAGGGAGTCGATGCCGACAAGGGCCAGCGCCTGGTGGCCTTCGGCTGGGCCATGGCCGAGGTCTTGGCCTCGGGCAAGCTGCCCAAGTAGGCGCGGCCGCTTCTAGTTGCGGGGCAGGAGCCCCGTGCAGCTCTTGTAGCAGTGCCCGTCGATGGGCTGGGAGAGCGTCGTCAGCACGTACGCGGGGCGGAACCCCAGCGCGGTGGCGAGGTCCTTGCCGGCGAGCGAGGTGCGCCGGGTCGCCTCCATGGTGCGTATCGCGTGGGTGTCCTCGCACAGCAGCCAGACGTCGTCGCCGAACCACCCGAAGCGCACCCACGTCGAGCCGTCCTCGATGCGTCGCAAC
>JAJXUK010000011.1 GCA_021782915.1 Actinomycetes bacterium
GTGGGCCTGGGTGTCGGGGCACTACCGTCACGGCGTCACCCTCGCCCCGCTGGCGGCGCGGGAGGTCGCCGACTTCGTGGGCGCGAGGGGCTGATGCGCGTCAACGGTGCGGATGTGATCATCGACGTCTCGTCGCTGGGAAGTCTGCTCGCGCAGATGGGTATCGAGACGCGTGGCGTGGCCATCGCGCGCAATGGTGAGATCATTCCGCGCTCGCAGTGGGACGACGTCGTGCTCGACGAGGCCGACGAGATCGAGATTGTGAGCGCCGCCGCCGGCGGGTGAACGGGTCCGTGAGGGTCGCGGGCTAGACTCCTTGTCCCACGGGCTGTGGCTTAGTTTGGTCTAGAGCGCTCGGCTGGGGGCCGAGAGATCGGGAGTTCGAATCTCCCCAGCCCGACCACCCGGCTCGACCCGACTGGTCGGTCCCCCACGAGACGGGAGTACGACGTGACGCACCTGTTCAGCCCGATTGATCTTCGCGCCGTGCCCGTGAGGAATCGCTCGTGGGTCTCACCGATGTGTCAGTACTCGGCCGTCGAGGGTGTGGTGGGCGACTGGCACCTCGTGCACCTGGGCTCCTTTGCGACCGGTGGCGCCGGACTCGTCTTTGCTGAGGCCACCGCCGTCAGCCCCGAGGGCCGCATCTCGGTGAGCTGCCCGGGACTGTGGAACGACGAGCAGATCGTGGCCTGGTCGCGCGTGACGAGCTTCTCGCACTCTCTCGGCACCCCAATGGGCATCCAGCTGGCCCACGCCGGGCGCAAGGGCTCAACGCACGCGCCATGGGCTGCGCACCAGTTCGCCAGCCCCGGCCAGGGGGGCTGGCAGACCGTCGGGCCCTCGAACCTGGCCTTCGAGGGCTATCCCGCCCCGCGATCGCTCAGCGCGTCCGAGATTGACGTCCTCGTCGGCGACTTCGCCCGCGCCGCCCGGCGCGCCCTGGACGCGGGCTTTGACGTGTTGGAGATCCACGCGGCTCACGGCTACCTGTTGCACGAGTTCCTCTCGCCACTGTCCAATCAGCGCACGGACGAGTACGGAGGCTCCTTCGAGAACCGTGTGCGCCTGGTGCTGCGCGTCACCGACGCGGTGCGAGACGCGATACCCGATCGCGTCCCGCTGCTCGTGCGCCTGTCGGCCACCGACTGGGTCGAGGGGGGCTGGAGCGACGACGAGACGGTGGCCCTGGCGAGTCTGCTCGGCTCACGTGGCGTGGACCTGATCGACGTCTCATCCGGGGGCAACGTCCATCGCGCCCCGATCCCCCTGGGACCCGGCTACCAGGTGGGCTTCGCCGAGCGGGTGCGCCGTGAGGCCCACGTGCCCGCGAGCGCGGTGGGCCTGATCACCGAGGCGCATCAGGCCGACCAGATCATCCGCGACGAGCGAGCGGACGCGGTCATGCTGGCCCGGGCTCACCTGCGCAATCCGCGCTGGACGATCAACGCCGCCGAGTCCCTCGGCCATGTCGTGGCCTGGCCCCACCAGTTCGAGCGGGCCCGCACGATCAGCTCGACCTAAGACGTCGGGCGCGCGAGAGGCCCGGTAGACTGGCCACATTCGTCGGTGAAGAGCCGACATTCGCCCCGCGGCGAAGCCTGACGAGCCCAGAGAGGGTGATTCCGACTACAAGTCGGTGAAGTTATGGAGAAGCGGGATTCCTTCGTCCTCCGCCATCTGGCTGACGTCCAGCCCGAGATGTGGTGGCTCGACTCTGACCCCCTCGAGCCCGAGCCCCACTCGGCCCTGGTGGGCGAGGTCGGCACAGACCTCTGCGTCATCGGCGCCGGCTACACCGGGCTCTGGACCGCCCTGCTGGCCAAGGAGCGCGATCCCGATCGCCACGTGGTGGTGGTCGAGCAGTACGAGACCGGCGCGGGAGCCTCGGGCCGCAACGGCGGCTTCTGCTCGGCGTCGCTCACGCACGGCTTTCTCAACGGACTGCGTCGCTTTCGCGACGACATGCCTACCATCGAGCGCCTGGGACGCGAGAACCTGGACGCCATCGAGCAGACCATTCAGCGCTACGGCATTGAGTGCGACTGGGAGCGCACCGGCGAGCTGCGCGTGGCCCTGGCCGACTGGCAGCTCGAGGAGATGGTGGAAGAAGCACGCCAGCGCAATGAGATGGGCGATCACGTCGAGGTCCTTAGCGCCGAGCAGGTCCGGGGCCGAATCCACTCCCCGACGTACGTGGGGGCGATCTTCGACCCGGACGGCACGGCGCTCGTCGACCCGGCCCGTCTCGTCTGGGGACTCGAACGAGCCTGCCTGAAGCTCGGTGTGACCATCTATGAGAACTCGCACGTGGAGTGGCTCGAAGACGTGGACGACGCGATGCGCGTGCACACTCCCTACGGCGCCGTGACGGCCCAGCGCGTGGCCCTGGCCACCAACGTCTTTCCGTCGCTGTTGCGTCCCGCGCGCAAGTACGTCGTTCCCGTCTACGACTACGTCCTCGTGACCGAGCCGCTCAGCGACGCCCAGCGCGAGAGCATCGGCTGGGCGGGCCGTGAGGGCGTGTCCGACGCGGGCAACCAGTTCCACTACTACCGACTCACCCAGGACGGCTCCATCCTCTGGGGCGGCTACGACGCCATCTACAACTTCCGCGGCAAGGTCCGGCGCGAGTACGAGTTCAACGCGCAGACCTACGCGACTCTGGCGGCGCACTTCCTGAGCACCTTCCCCCAACTGGCCGGCATCAAGTTCACCCACGCCTGGGGCGGGGCCATCGACACGTGTACGCGCTTCTCACCCTTCTGGGGCACGTCCCATAATGGCAAGGTCGCCTACGTCTTGGGCTTCACCGGCCTCGGAGTCGCCAGCACTCGTTTCGGCGCGGCGACGATGCTGGACCTGCTCGATGGCCTGGACACCGAGCGCACCCGCCTGGACATGGTTCGCCGACGTCCCGTCCCCTTCCCGCCCGAGCCGCTGAAGTGGATATTCATTCGCCTGACCCAGTGGTCGATCAAGCGCGCCGATGAGCGCCAAGGCCGGCGCAACCTGTGGCTGCGCCTCCTGGACGTCCTCGGCCTCGGCTTCGACTCCTAGGTCGCGCCGAGGCCGAGGCGGGCTTTACTCCTCCCCGGAGGGCGTGGTCGTCATGAGCTGAGAGATCATGTTCACGACCGTCGGGTCCGTCAGGGTCGTCACGTCGCCCAGTGACCGGTTCTCGGCCACGTCGCGCAGCAGGCGCCGCATGATCTTGCCGGAGCGCGTCTTGGGCAGGTCGGGCGTCAAGATGATCTGACGCGGCCTGGCGATGGGACTGATGGTGCGGGCCACGTGCTCACGCAGCTCGTGGATCAGCGGGGCCTGGTCCTTGGTGGCCTCCTCGGCGGAGAGCTTCAGGGTCACGAAGGCCACGATGGCCTGGCCGGTCGTCTCGTCGGACGCACCCACCACCGCGGCCTCCGCCACGGCCGGGTGTCCCACGAGGGCGTGCTCGACCTCGGTGGTCGAGAGCCGGTGTCCGGAGATGTTCATCACGTCGTCGACTCGCCCGAGCAGCCAGAGATCGCCGTCGGCGTCGCGCTTGGCACCGTCGCCCGCGAAGTACAGACCGGGGAAACGGGTCCAGTAGGTCTGCTTGAAACGCTCCGGGTCCCCGTAGATGCCGCGCGTCATGGCGGGCCACGGCTTGGTGACCACGAGGTAGCCGCCCTCGCCGTTACCCACCGACTGCGCCTCGTTGTCCACCACGTCGAGGCTGATCCCCGGCAGGGCTCGCATGGCGGCACCGGGCTTGGTCGCGGTGATGCCCGGCAGCGGTGAGGCCAGGATGGCCCCGGTCTCGGTCTGCCACCACGTGTCCACGATGGGGCAGCGCTCACCACCCACGTGGCGCCGGTACCACATCCAGGCCTCGGGGTTGATGGGCTCGCCCACGGTGCCCAGGAGTCGCAGGCTCGACAGATCGTGGCTGTCGGGCAGCTCCGGGCCCCACTTCATCAGAGTGCGAATCGTGGTCGGTGCGGTGTAGAGGATCGTGACCTTGAACTCGTCGATGATCTTCCACCAGCGGTCACGTCCACCGGAGTCCGGCAGACCCTCGTACATCACCTGGGTCACGCCATTGACCAGAGGGCCATAGACGATGTAGCTGTGTCCGGTGATCCAGCCGATGTCGGCGGCCGTCCAGCACACGTCGGTCTCGGCCTTGACGTCAAAGACGTAGTAGTGCGTCGTGGCGGCCTGGACGAGGTATCCCCCGGTGGTGTGGAAGATGCCCTTGGGCTTGGCCGTCGTGCCGGAGGTGTACATGATCAGCAGCGTCTGCTCGGAGGGGAAGGACTTCGGCACGTGCTGCTCGCTCTGACGATCGACGACATCGTGCCACCAGTAGTCGCGTCCCTCGATCCAGTTGACGTCACCGCCGGTGCGCTGCACGACCAGCACCGCCTTCACGTTCGGGCAGCTCTGCAGGGCCTCGTCGACGGCGGGCTTGAGCGGACTCGCGGTGCCGCGTCGGTAGGCGCCGTCCGCGGTGATCACGTACTGACAGTCCGAGTCCAAGATGCGACTCGACAGAGCCTCAGCGCTGAAGCCGGCAAAGACCACCGAGTGCACCGCGCCGAGGCGCGCCACGGCCAGCATGGCCACCACCGCTTCGGGAATCATCGGCATGTAGATGGCGACTCGGTCGCCCTCCTTGACGCCCAGCTCGACTAAGGCGTTGGTGGCCTGGCAGACCATGCCCAGGAGCTGACGGTACGTGATGGTCCGTGACTCACCCTCCTTGTCGGCCACCCAGTGATAGGCCACCTTGTCGCCGCGCCCGGCTGCCACGTGACGATCCACGCAGTTGACGCTCGCGTTGAGCCTGCCATCGCTGAACCACTTCGCGAAGGGCAGGTCCCACTCCAACGTCTTGGTCGGTGCGGTGTCCCACGTGAGTCGGCCGGCCTGCTTGCGCCACCAGGCCTCGGGATCCGCATCCGCCTCGTCGTAGATCGACGGCTGGGCGTTCGCCTGTGCTGCGAACTCGGCGCTTGGCGGAAACGCCCGGCTCTCCGTCAGCAGGGCTTCCAGTTTCGCTTCGCTCATCATTCCCCCATCATCCTGTCTTTGAGAATTTGACTCAGTGCGCCGAGGCACTGGTACTTCACTAGCACGCCGGAGCCGGGCCGACCTTTCGGGCCCAGAACGCCAACGACGCCCGAGCCGGGTGGCTGGGCGTCGTTGGCGGTTGGGTCCGGTGGCATGCCACCAGTGGCCCGTACATTAGCCGCCTGGCCCGGCGCCCTGGGGCATCCTTGTCACCCCAGGAAAGAAATCCCTTACACCGCAGACGACACACGGCGGCGGCGCCGCCTGGGCAGCCGCCGCCGTGTGTCGTGTGACTGTTGAGGCCTAACTGCGCGGGCCCACGGGCATTACGGTGCGCCCGAAGGTCTCGTTGACTACTCCCGCCATTGACGCGTACCAAGCGAGCAGCGCCGTCACGATGCCCAGCCAGCCACCCCACTTGATCATCGTGGCGTGTCCCGCGTTCCAGTTCCCGATTGTCAGGAAGATGAACGTGACAGTTAGCACGATGAAGACGAGGAAGATCGCGGTGTTGGTCTTGGACGCCGCCACGGTCATGTACAGCGTGAAGATCGTCCAACCCAGCAGGAATACACCGACCGCTCCGCCGGCCGCCGGCAGGTTGAACTTGATGATGGCGTAGAAGCTGAGCCAGAACGCGCCGTACGACGTGAACGCCAGGGCGCCGAAGGTGTTCTTGCGCGCGAACTCCCACATACCCGCGGCGAACTGCGCGATGCCACCGTAGAACAGAGCGAGTGCCACTGCACCGGTCAGTCCTGCGGCCGTCTTGCCGTCGAAGTTGAAGAGATTCGCGTTCCAGGAACTCAACAGGAACGTCGTCATTGCGAAACCGGCAAGACCGAGTGGTCCCGGATCGGCAACTTTCTGTTCGGACATTTAATTCCCCCAAAAGTCTCTGTGCACTGCGAGCCACCGGAGTTGGTGGTCCACTGGTCTGTTTACACCATCTCGCGGCTTTCTGAGGGGATTTCTCAGGAACCAACCCCCGCTCGGTCAGGGCCGTTGGTCCCGACGGTCAAGACTGCCCGGGCTTTAGGCGAGCGCGCGGCGAAACTCCGCGACGGCCCTCTCTGTGTCCAGGGGGCTCGCGCCGTCGAGTATTCGCCGCACGAGCGCCGTACCCACGATCACTCCGTCCGCGCTCTGGGCCGCCTCGTGAGCCAGGGCCGGCGTGGCGATGCCAATGCCCGCCAAGACCGGCAGGTCGCACGCGTCGCGCACGCGCGCCACGACGTCTGGCGCGTCACCGACGGTCTCGGCCTGTCCCGTGACGGCCATGCGCGCCGAGGCGTAGACGAAGCCCTCGCTCATCGCGACGATGCGGATGACGCGCTCGGGCGGCGTGGAGGGTGCAACGAGAAACACTGTCGACACGTCGCCGTCGTGGCACGCCTCACGCCACGGCTCGGCTTCTTCAACGGACAGGTCCGGCACGATCGTTCCGCTGATGCCGGCGTCTTGGAGGCGCCGGGCCGACGCGCGCAGGCCGTAGTGATGAAAGATGTTGTAGTAGGTCATGGCCACCAGGGGCACCGCGAGCTCTTGGTCCCCGAGTGCCGAACACGTGGTGTCAAAGGTCGTGCCCGAGGCGAGCGAGCGCAAGCCGGCCTCTTGGATTACGACGCCATCAATCATCGGATCAGAGAAGGGCAGGCCAATCTCCACGGCGCTTGCTCCCCCGGCGACCGCGGCGTGCACGTGCTGCACCCAGTCCGGCGTTAGACCCGCCATGAAGTATGGGACCAGGGATTTCACGCCCGCCGCGCGCTGGGCACGCAGGTGTGTCTCGAGGCTCTTCACGAGGCGCCGCGCAGGATCGACAGTACCTGGGCCACGTCCTTGTCGCCTCGACCGGAGAGGTTGAGCAGCACGCTGGAGCCGTGAGGGATCTCCCGACCCGCCTCACGGATCAGCCACGCCACGGCGTGGGCGGACTCCAAGGCTGGGATGATGCCCTCCAGCTCGCTCAGCGTGCGCAGGGCGCCGATGATGGGCTCGTCGCCGACGGAGACGTACGTGGCCCGCCCGATAGCCGACAAGTAGGCGTGCTCGGGACCGATGCCCGGATAGTCCAGGCCCGCCGAGATCGAGTGAGCCTCCTCGATCTGACCGAACTCGTCTTGGATGATGTGCGAGCGCATCCCGTGCAGCACGCCCGGCGTGCCGTGACTGATCGCGGCTCCGCCGGCGGCTTCCACGCCGATGAGTCGGGCCCCGGTGTTCGCAAAGCCCGCGAAGATCCCCGCCGCGTTGGAGCCCCCACCCACGCAGGCCACCACGTAGTCCGGCACGCCCACCCGCAGATCCCGCAGCTGCCGGGCGGCCTCGCGGCCAATGATGCTCTGCATCTCGCGCACCATCCAGGGAAACGGGTGCGGGCCCATCACCGAGCCGAGGCAGTAGTGGGTCGTGTCGACACAGCTGACCCACTCTCGCAGTGCCTCGTTGACGGCGTCTTTCAAGGTGCGACTGCCGGAGGTGACGGGCACCACCGTCGCGCCGAGCAGCTCCATGCGAAAGACGTTGAGCTCCTGGCGCTTCGTGTCGACCTCGCCCATGAACACGGTGCACTCCAGACCCATGCGGGCGGCGGCGGTTGCCGTGGCCACGCCGTGCTGGCCGGCGCCGGTCTCGGCGATCACGCGCGACTTGCCCATACGCGCGGTCAGCAGCGTCTGACCAACGACGTTGTTGATCTTGTGCGAGCCCGTGTGGGCCAAGTCCTCGCGCTTCGCGTAGATCCGCAGTCCGAGCGATTCGGACAGCCGCTGCAGGAACGTCACCGGAGTGGGACGCCCCGCGAACTCGGACAGAACCCCCTCGTACTCGGCCAGGAAGTCTGGATCGGCCCAGGCGTCCTGGAAGGCCTCCTCCAGCTCCAGGCACGCGGGCATGAGCGCCTCCGGCACGAATCGCCCGCCAAAGTCCCCGAAGCGCCCGAACTCATCGGGCGCGGTCATGAACTCGCGCTGCTCAGCCACGCTGCTCCTCTCGGGACTCAAAGTAGTCTCGCGCCGCACGCACGAAGCTCGCCACTCGGCTCGCGTCCTTGCGTCCCGGCTGGCTCTCGGTGCCGCTCGCCGCGTCACAGCCCCACGCACCCACCGAGGCAAGGACCCCCGCGACGTTCTGCCCGTTCAGCCCCCCCGCCACGATGAGCGCGCCGGGCCAGTCGACGGCATGGATGTCAGTCCACTCCTGCTCGCGTCCCGAGCCCGGATGAGGTCCGTCGAGCAGGTAGGCCTCAGCCGCCTCGAGGGTCCCGAGGGGTCCCAGCTCGTTGACGCCGACGGCTCGGATGAGGGCCACGCCGTGATCTCGGGCCAGCTCGTGGGTACTCGCAGGAAGCGGTCCGTGCACCTGCACGGCGTCCAGCTCCAGTTCCGAGAGTGTGCGACGCAGCTCGGCGTCACTCGTCTGGCGCAGCACGCCCACGCGCACCACCGAGGCGGGCACGGCGTGCAGCACTGAGCGAGCCCGCTCGTGGCTCACGCGCCGCGAGGAGCGCGCGAGGATGACTCCCACGGCGTTCGCTCCGGCCGCCACGACCAGTTCAGCGTCGTCCTCGGTCGTGACGCCACACACCTTGATCAGGTATTTTTGTGCCAGCAGCTCAGCCACGGGCCCGCCGCTCGACCGCGGCGAAGGCTCTCACCAGCTCGCGCGGCTGCGCCGAGCGCACGAAGGCCTCGCCTACCAGCACCGCGTCGCATCCGGCGCCGGCCACTCGTGCGACGTCCTCCACCGAGTTCAGTCCCGACTCGGCCACCGCGAGCACCTGTGGGGGCAGCCCCGCCACGAGCGCGCCGGCTCGCCCGGGGTCCACCTCGAAGGTTCTCAGATCGCGCTGATTGACCCCGATGACGTGCGCACCGGCGTTTAGGGCCCGGGCGACCTCGGTCTCGTCGTGCACCTCCACCAGGGCGGCCAGGTCGCACGCGTGGGCAATCTCCAGGAACTGAGCCAACTCCGCGTCGCTCAGGGCCGCCACGATCAGCAGCACCGCACTGGCTCCCATCTGCGCGGCGTCCAGCACGTCATTGGCGCTCACGGTGAAGTCTTTGCGCAGCACCGGCACCTCAACGCGCGAGGCCGCCACCGCCACATCCTGGCTCGAGCCCGAGAAGAAGTCGGCGTCCGTCAGCACCGACAGCGCCGCACAGCCGCCGGCGACGTAGGCCTCGGCCAGCTCTGCCACGTCCAGCTCATCATTGAGCCAGCCCTGAGACGGCGAGCGCCGCTTGATCTCCGCGATCACCGCCACGTGGCCCAAGTCACGCGCGAGGGCGTCAGTGAACGAGGCTCCACTCCGGCGCACGTGGCCGATGCGGTCTCGCCACACCCGCGTGTCACGCGCGGCCCGGGCGCGATGCGCGTCCAGGATCGTGTCCAGGTAGGTCGCGGCCATTGGATGATCGTACTGGGAGCCTTCAGGGGAGCCGCGCGACTAACTTGTCGCTATGCACACGCCGAGCGCGGGCCGACCGACGTGATCGACTCGTTCACCACCGAGGTGCTGCAGCCGCTGGTGCGCGGCACCGATCTCGAGCGCGACCAGGCCCGCGACGCGCTCGGCACGATTCTGGAGGGCCTCGTCGAGCCCGTCCTGATCTCCAGCTTCCTCACCGCGCTCACCGCCAAGGGCGAGACCGCCGCGGAGATGACCGGATTCGTGGATGCCATGATGAGCGCCGCGACCACCTTCCAGGTCTCGCAAGACGCCGTGGACATCGTGGGTACGGGCGGCGACCAGCTCCACACGGTGAACATCTCCACCATGGCCTCGCTGGTCGTTGCCGGCTGCGGTGTGCCGGTGGCCAAGCACGGCAACCGCGCGGCCTCCTCGTCGGTGGGCTCGGCGGACGTGCTCGAGGCACTCGGCGTGCGACTCGACGCGCCGGCCGACGTCGTGCGCCAGTGCGTGGACGAGGCCGGCATCGGCTTCATGTACGCCCCGACGTTTCATCCCGCCCTGGGCAACCTGGTCCCCATCCGCCGGGCCCTGGGCTTTCGCACCATCTTCAACGTCCTGGGACCGCTCGCCAATCCCGCCCGCGTGCGTCGCTCGGTCATTGGCGTGGCCCAGGCGCACCTGCTCGACTCGATGGCCCACGTCGTCCACGCCCGGGGCACCACCTTGAGCGTCCTGGTGCACGCCGACGACGGGTTGGACGAGCTCTCGCTCGGCACGTCCTCCAGCGTGCACGAGATCCGTCCCGACGGCGTGCGGGTTCGCGACCTGGACGCCGGCGCCGAGCTCGGTCTGCACCACAGTGCGGCGAGCATCCGCGGGGGTGACACGGCCCACAACGTCGCCGTGGTCCGCGCGTTCCTCGAAGGCACGCCCGGACCCGTCTTCGACGTGGCCTGCGCGAACGCCGCGCTGGCGCTCATGGTGGCCGAGCGTGCCGAGAGCCTCTCGACGGGCTTCACGATGGCGCGAGCGGCCGTGCTCGACGGGCGCGCCGCGCGCGCGCTCGAGCGCCTGGTGCAGGTGTCGAACTCCTAGAGCAGCCGCAGCTCGGCCCGATAGCGCCGCGCGTTCTCGACGTAGAGCTGGGCCGCCGCCGCGATGGACTCGGCGTCCGAGGCACCCTCCTTGATGCTCGCGGGCACCCCGACGGCGAGGGCACCGGCGGGCACGACGGTGCGATTGCGCACCACTGCCCCGGCGGCCACGGTGGCGCCGGGGTGCACCTCGACGTGGTGCAGCACCACCGAGCCCGATCCGACCAGCGCTCCGTCAAAGATGGTGCAGCCCTCCAGGTGCGCGTTGTGGCCCACCACGCAGTCACTGCCGACAACCGTCGGGAACTCGGCGACGGCGTGCACGATGGTGCCATCCTGGATCGACGTGCGCTCGCCGATCATGATCGTGCCGTAGTCGCCACGCAGCACGGCACTCGGCCAGATACTCGCGTGCGCCCCAATGCGCACGTCACCGATCACCACGGCGTCTGGATGCACGAAGGCCTCGGGATGGATGTCCGGCGTGCGATCGCCCAGTGCGTAGATCGGCATGGCTCCTCCTCGAGCTAGTGATGGCCCAGCCACGAAACTAACTGGTAGAGCCGGTAGGCGAGATAGATGATCGTCACCACGATGAAGAAGCGCCACCGAAGTGGAATCGGCTCACGCGCCGGCTCGGTCACCGGGTTGCCACACACCTCACACACCTCGCCCTCGACCGGGCGATCACAGTGCTCGCACCACGCCGCCATCAGTCGACGCGGACCCGAATCTTCACCGGGGTCGAGCCGAGCTCGAAGCGCTCTCGCAGGCTGCGCTCCACGTAGCGCAGATACGTCGGCGCGAGGCGACCTGAGGCGAAGAGCGTGAAGGTGGGAGGCTCGCTCGCGCCCTGCACGGCATATCGGATCCGCCCCGTTGGCGACGGCTGCTTGGTCTGCAGGTCCCGGACGGCACGATTGAGCGCCCCCGTGGGAATGCGTGTCGAGTAGTCGCTGGCCGCGACGGCGAGCGCGGGCAGGAGCTTGTGCACCCCACGCCCGGATGTGGCGGTGGTCTTGATCACGGGCGCGTCGCCCAGGAACGCCAGACGCTCCGCCAGGCCCGACAGGACCGCCGGACGCTCCTCCGTGGCCACCAGCTCCCACTTGTTGAGCACCACGATGGCCGGACATCCCGCCCCCGCGATTCTCTCGGCGAGTCGCTGGTCCTGCCCGGTGGCTCCCACGGTGGCGTCGATCACCAGCACCGCGAGATTGGCGCGGTCCAGCGCCTCCAGGCTGCGCAGGGTGGCGTAGGTCTCCAGTCCCGCCTCGGTCCTGGCTCGACGGCGCATGCCCGCGGTGTCGATGAAGCGAATGGGCCCGTCCGCTGTCTCGATCACGGTGTCAATCGCGTCGCGGGTGGTGCCCGGCAAGTCGTGCACGACGGAGCGCTCCTCGCCGATGATGCGATTGAAGAGCGTGGACTTGCCCACGTTGGGCCGGCCCACGATGGCCACGCGCAGCACTCCGTCATCTGACTCGGTCTCCGGCGGCGCCTCCGGAGCAGCCTCGCGCGCACTCGACTCGGGCGCTGGCACGATTCGCTCCACGACTGCGTCCAGCAGATCCCCCGCCCCCCGACCGTGCAGGGCGCTCACCGCGAAGGGCTCGCCGACGCCCAACTGGAGGAACTCCCAGATCTGGGCATCGTGAGCGGCGTCGTCCACCTTGTTCACCACCAGCATCACCGGGCGATGGCTGCGCAGCGCCCACCGGGCGGCCTGCACGTCCTCGTCCACGACCCCAGTCGTGGCGTCGACCACCAGCAGCACGAGATCGGCCTCGTTGATCGCTGCTTCAGCCTGACGGGAGATCTTGGACTGCAGGTCGTCGCCCGTGGCTGTCCAGCCACCGGTGTCAACGACATCAAAGGCGACGCCGGACCACTCGGCCTCGACGCTCTTGCGGTCCCGAGTGACTCCCCGCTGCTGCTCGACGACGGCGATGCGCCGCCCGGCCAGGCGATTGAGCAGTGAGCTCTTGCCCACGTTGGGCCGGCCCACAATGACGACCTGGGGACGACTCACGATGGCACACCGGCCGGCGCCGCGACCTCATCGAGCACCCGACGTAGGTCGAATCCGGTGGTGGGCACGGTGCGCACCGCACGCGGAAGGTCCTCCAGCGTGGTCCCGTCCAGGAAGCGGCCCTCGTTCACGCAGACGTCGGGCACCAGCACCAGGGCATCCTCGTCGAGCTCGCTCAGGGCGCGAGCCAGGTCGTGGCCGGTGAGCAGACCCGCCACCTTGATGTTGCCGCCGAAGTAGGTGTTGGTCACCGCGCGCACGCTCACGCGCTCGTATCCAGCCTCGTCTATCAGTTCGCTGAGCAGCGGCGCGGCGTACTCGCCGGTGAGCAGCACCGTGGACGCGCCCGCACGGGCCCCGGACTCGCCGCGCGTGGCCCGGTACCCCCACGCCGGAGCGCCGTCCACACTCTGGAAGAACCCCGTGCCCAGCGTGCTCATCGGAGTCCTCTCGCGAAAGCTCTGGCGGAAGGCCGCCACCATGCCGATGCCGTTCTCGGCGTCGTCCAGGCTGTCGTACTGGGTCGCCGACGGCACCTCTAGGCCGGCCACGAGATAGAACTCGTCGCTCGCCGCGATCGACACCCGCACGCCGATCTCTCGGGCGAGGGCGGCGTAGCGCTCGACCAGGGCCACACTGGCCCGTGCCTCCTCCGGCGTGTGCGCGCGCATGTTCGACTCGAGGGAGAAGTCGCTGACGCCCACCGGAACGACCGCCAGGGAAGCCAGGGATCCATAGGTGCTCAGCACGTCCAGCAGGGTGGACTCCAGCGCGTCGGCGTCGTTGACGCCCGGGCAGAGCACCACCTGGCCGTGGACGTCGATGCCGGCCCCCAGCAGCTCGCTGAGCCAGCGCAAACTCGTAGCGCCGCGCGGGTTGCGCAGCATCTCGGCCCGCAACTGCGGATCGGTGGTGTGGATCGAGACGTACAGCGGCGAGAGTCGCTCCTCGATAACGCGTTCCAGGTCGAGCTCCGTGAAGCGCGTGAGCGTGGTGAAGTTGCCGTACAGGAAGGACAGGCGATAGTCGTCGTCCTTCACGTAGAGCGATCGGCGCAGCCCCTTGGGCAGCTGATAGATGAAGCAGAACGAACAGTGGTTGTCGCAGGTGCGAATCCGATCAAAGACCGCCGAGTCGATCGACAGTCCCAGTGGGGCGCCAGCGGGCTTCTCGATCACGACCTTGCGCGTCAGCGCGTCGCCCTCGCGGCGCACGAGCAGCTCGACTCGCTCGGCGTCCACCAGCTGCTGGTATTCGATGATGTCCGTCGGGGCGCGTCCGTTCACGCTCACAAGCTCGTCGCCCACCGCGACGTTCGCCCGGGACGCGGGAGACGAGTCAGAAATGGAGGAAATCCGGGCGCCCGTCACCGCTCCAGCCTAATGGTGCCTCGAGACGCCTCACTAGGCTGAGCGCGTGGACGTCGACCAGGTACTGCTCGCCGCGCCCCGAGGCTTCTGTGCGGGTGTCGAGAAGGCGATAAAGGCACTGGACTGGATGACGCGGGTCTTTGAGCCGCCGGTGTACTGCTACCACGAGATCGTGCACAATCGCTTCGTGGTCCAGCACTTCACCTCGCTGGGCGTCGTCTTCGTCGATGACGTGGCCCACGTGCCCGACGGCGCGCCGGTGATGCTCTCGGCCCACGGTTCCCCGCCCCAGATCATCGAGGCGGCCCGGCGGGCCGGAGGCACCGTCATCGACGCGGTCTGCCCGCTGGTGACCAAGGTCCACCACGAGCTCAAGGTTCGCGCACGCAAGGGCTACCAGGTTCTCTACGTCGGCCACGAGGGTCACGAGGAGGCGGTCGGCACGATGGCCGTGGCGCCCGAGGCGGTCCACCTCATCGAGTCCCTCTCGGACATCGACGCCCTGGCCGGGCTCGAGGGACCGGTGGCCCTGCTGAGCCAGACCACGCTGAGCCTGGACGAGTGGCAGCATTTGCGTGACTACGCCGAGGAGGTGTTCCCCGAGATCTGGATGCCGAATCGCAGCGACCTGTGCTTTGCCACCACCAATCGCCAGGCGGCGTTGCGTGCCATCGCGGCGCGAGCTGACGCCGTGATCGTCATCGGCTCGGCCAACTCCTCCAACACGGTGGCCCTGGCGACG
This sequence comes from Actinomycetes bacterium, assembly GCA_021782915.1. GTDB lineage: Bacteria > Actinomycetota > Acidimicrobiia > Acidimicrobiales > RAAP-2 > RAAP-2. The sequence goes on from JAJXUK010000011.1 coordinate 14,714, forward strand.
GTGGCCGCCGCCAGCGGCTGTGCGCGGGTGCTTCGCGTGAACTCGGCTGACGAGATGCCCGAGGACCTGAGTGGCGTTGTCGCGGTCACCGCGGGGGCCTCGGCGCCCGAGTCGCTCGTCGAGCAGGTCGTGGCGCGCCTGTCGCCGCGCCGGGGGGTCGAGGTGTACACGGCCACCGTGGAGGATGAGTACTTCCCTCCCCCACCCGAGCTGCGCGAGGCGCTGCGCGCCTTGGCCGCCGTGCTCGACGTGATGCTGGACACGCCGGTGGGCTCCAGCTTTGATCCCACGGTCGATCGAGAGTTCACCGCCGCTCAGGTCCTCGCCGGCTCGGAGCGCTAGATCGGGCTGGCCAAGGGGGCTTCGGTATACTGCTGCCTGGTGAATTGCGCTCCCGGGCCGGGAGTGACGCGGACTCACCCGGGCTCCACGCACGGCGCGTGGCCCTCGACGACTGATCAAGGACGCCATGGCCAGCCAGAACCTCGAGAAGCGACGACTCGGACGCCTGCGCAACTACGTGATCGAGCAAGCCCTGGCCCGCTTCGACGCGGACTATCCCGACTTTTCACCCGAGCCCATCGTCGTCTCGATCTGTGCCTACGAAGAGGAGGGCAACATCGGGGCCGTGCTGGAGGCCCTGCCCGAGACGGTGCACGGACAGGACTACACCGTGCTGGTCGTCGTGGACGGGGGCGAGGACAAGACCGCGGAGATCGCTCGCAGCTTCTCGCAGGTCAAGGTGATCGAGTTTCCGGCGAACCTGGGTCACGGCGTGGCCCTGCAGGTCACCTACCGCTACTGCATCGAGCACGCAGTGAAGTACGTGGTGACCCTCGACGCCGACGGGCAGAATGACCCGGGCGAGATCCCCGACGTCCTCGAGCCCCTGCTCGAGGATCGCGCGGACTTCGTGGTGGCGAGCCGGCGTCTGGGTCAGGACCGCACGAGTGACCCGATCCGCAAGGCCGGGGTCATCTTCTTCTCCTTCATCATGAACCGCATGACGGGCGCCACGCTCACGGACACCTCGACGGGCTACCGGGCACTGCGCGTGTCGATGCTCGCGGACGTCATCGACCGCCTGACCCAGGAGCAGTACCAAACAGCCGAGCTGCTGATCACGTGTCTAAAGCGCGGCTGGCGCTCTGGAGAAGTGCCCACCGTGTGGCATCCGCGCCAGAGCGGCACGACCAAGAAGGGCGCGAACTGGCTCTTCGGCCTGCGCTACTTCATGGTCGTCTTCGGCACCTGGTGGCGCGAGCGCTAGATCACAGCGCGAGGGCCATCTGGTAGACGCGCTCGAGTTCGACTCTCAACTCCTCGGTCTTGGCGCTGATGGCACTGCGCGACACGCGCCCCTCGGCCGTGGGCGGCTCGATCGGCTCGCCGACGACGATGCGAATGCGTGCGGGGCGCGGCAACCTCTTGCCCGGAGGCATGGCGCGCTCCGAGCCGCCCACTCCCACGGGCACCACCTTGGCCGAGGTGCGCGCGGCTACGAACATCGCCCCGTCGCGCAGTTCACCGACCGTGCGGCCCTCCTTGCGCGTGCCCTCCGGGAAGAGGACGAGGGCATGGCCCAGACGGAGCACCTCCTCGGCCAGAGCCATGCTCTCGCGATCCGCACTACCCCGCCGCACCGGAAAGGCTCCGAGGTGCCAGAGCAACTTGCCGAAGAGCGGCACGCGAAAGATTCCGTCCTTGGCCATGAAGAAGACCTTGCGCGGCGAGATGAACAGGGTGAAGGCAAAGTCGACGTTGGAGCGGTGGATCGGTGCGATGAGCACGGGTCCGCTCAAGGGAATGTTCTCCTTGCCTACCACGCGAGGTCGATAGAGAATCCACGACAGCAGCGTGATCAGTCCCGCCACGGCGCGGTAGACGGGTGTCTTGCCCGGATTGATTTCGAGCTTCGCTGGACTCACCATCGGTGACATTAGGTCAGGCTAGATAATCAGGCGGAACCTGACCAGCTGGCTGGACATGTTGCTCGGGTGTGCAGATCATCCCGCGAGTTCTCTCCCCGTGCGATCTGATCTACCCAGGCTCACTCCGACAGACGCCGGCGACTTCCGCCGGGCGCTCAGGACACCTGAGCCTTCAGCATCGAGCAACTACCTAGACCGGGGGCATGTCAGGCGCGGGCCACCGGCTCATCCCGCGGGCGCGAGCACCATCGTCGACGCTGACGGGCGCGTCTAGCACGGTGGCCCGCCCGCTGCCTCCGGAGACGTGAGGTGTCCCAGCAACGGGCCGCTCTCCTGGCTGCGAGAAGCCGACTACTCGACACGAGCGAGCCGAGCACCAGAGCAGACGCACCCGACTGACTCCGAAAGCCAGCGGCTTGGTGCACCCTCGACACCACGCGGTCGCTCGCTGCAGCGAAGCTGCGCGGAGCAACAGGCACGTGACGCAGAACTGCTGAGGTCCTTTCTCAACCGGAGCCGCTTGAGGCTTCTCTCTGAATATGCTGGCAGCATGACGGTTGCCAGTTCTCCCGGTTCGCCGCGAAGTGAGGATGTGACCCTCGAGAGCATCACCCGTGGAGTTCGCCAGCTGCACGACGTTCAGAACTGGCCCAGGCGACCACCGGAACAGCGGCTCCAGTTTTTGATATCTGAGGTGTTCGAACTCTGGGACGCTCTGGTTGCCTACCGCAATGCCGAGGACACCAAACGCGCCGTTGACGCCGAGAGGATCAAGGCAGAGGTGGGCAAGGAGATCTTCGACATTCTCTGGAATCTGGCCGATCTAGCCGACACCCTGGGAATAGACCTTGCCTCTTCGGCGAAAGAAAAGCAGGAAGAGCTGCTGAAACGCGACTGGCGTGAGCATGGTGATCAAACTCACGTATGGTGAGCGATCTCACAGGGACAACGCAGACGTAGCGTCACGGCTACGGCATTGATCTGCGAGCTCAGATTTGAAATGCAGATCAACGGCACGCCGCGGACTTCTAGCCCGCTCTACTTCTTGCTCTCGGTCTTCAACCTCGATCTCGCGAGTACTAGTGGAAGTCCGAGGAGAGTCGCCGACGCCGCAAACGCGACCGCAATGACCGCAACAGAACCCGGCCACGAGTGGGGCGCAACATTCACCGCTCGATGAACGGTGTTCAGAATCTTGTCCTGACCAAACAAACCCACAAGAAACGTCAGGACGGTACCCAACATGACGGTGCCCAGCAAGAAATAGCCGAACATGACAACCTGCTTGAGCCCCATAACCTCCCGGACGTTGCCCTCAAGTCGCTCCAGTCTCTGATCCAGATGCTGGCCCACATCGGCCAACTCAGTCTGCAGTCTCTCTTCGACCTGTCTCGGGCGATTGAAGAGCTCAAGACCTAAGGGAGCCTTCGAATCAAACAGGCCATCTATCGCCCTTGGTGCCCGCGGAACATTGGATGTTCCCTCCGGCAAGCGTCCAATCACTGGCAGGAATTGGAGGGCCGCAATCGCGGTGACCTCTGGTTCGATGGTTACGGACTTACTGCTTACGTTGACAAGAACGAAATGGAGTCGCCTTCCATCTGGCACATCGGATCCGTAGGCCGGATCGACATTCATGCCCATCAACATCAAGATGCCACTGATCGCGAAGGTGAATTTGATGCTCACAACGCCGCAGACATTCCGGGCTAGTCTCAGCTTCTCCTTCGATGAGACGAACGCCATTTGACCAGGTGCGATGTCGAATGATCCACGATGCATCTGGCCTTCTGGATAGCGCTCCGACTCATGTTGAGAGTGATCGCCACTGAGATTGTCCGACGGGATCACCAATTTTGTTGGTGCCACATGAAGTTCGTACGCGGCGCCCTTGACCGCGCCCGGATCAAATCCGGAGGCAAACAGCTCCGTGTTGAACTGGCGAATGTACTCACCCGACAATACACCAAAGTCCGGAAACTCTAACAGTGCCGGACCGTCGGAATCATCAACATTGATACTCACTCACAACCTCCATATGCGATATCGGATCAGTCGAGCCAAGTTCCCAATCAAGATCATCCTGATACGTCAGTATCTAGAACACGGTGGCCAAGCACGCGACACACGCTCTCTACCTCTCTTCACTCAAACGCGTCAACGTGGGTCACCTCATCGACCGCGACGTTGAGCGCGGCGGCCAGAATCTCCAGGCAGATCTTCTCCACTGCGACATCGGTGGTGTCAATGACCAAGGAGCTGCCGGAGATCTCGAGCGGAGATATCACCCTCTTCGTGTCCGCATTGTCTCGAGCGGAGATGGACTCGATGCCCTCATGTACGCGCCGCCGGGCCCGCTCCTCGAGCGAGGCGGTGAGAAAGACCTTGACAATTGCCTCCGGAAAGACCACGGAACCGGTGTCTCTGCCCTCCACTACTGCTCTGCCACCCCACGCGAAGACCAGCTCGCGTTGACGCCGCGCGAACTCCTGGCGCACATCGGCTAACGCAGCGATGCTGTGTACCAGAGCGTTCACATCTTGATGCCGCAGTCTGTCTAGTGAGGGCATATCTGATTCAGATCGCGAGATGAATGAACGAAAGTCGATACTGTGAGCGACCTGAGTAACTATTCGTGAGTCACTCGAATCCAGCTCTCTATCTATCAAATCAGCGGTCAGTTTGCGATACATCAAGCCCGTGTCGAGATAGGACCATCCAAGCGCTCCCGCGAGCGCTCGCGCCACGGTCGATTTGCCAGATCCTGCGGGCCCGTCAATCGCGATAACCACTAGCTTCACAGGAGCAGCTCCAAGTCCTCGAAGAACGCTGGGTAACTGGATGTGATGCTATCAGCGCCCTCGATCTGGCCCCCATTTCCCGCGACCGCGGCCACCGCACCCGACATGACCATGCGATGGTCCAGTTGCACATTAAGTGAGAAGCTCCTGAACTTGCCTGCGGAGCCAAGTCCCACCACGAAGAAGTCGTTCCCCTCGCTCCACGCCTCGCAGCCCAGTGCGCGCACCAGGGTGATCGTGCCTTCGAAACGATCCGACTCCTTCACCCGCAACTCCGCCATGCCGCAAAAAGTGCTGACGCCCTCGGCCGCTGCGGCGGCCACCGCGAGAATGGGCACTTCATCCACCGATGGCACGTCAGTCGCGTCAACTATGGTCGCGCGCAGTCCCGAGCTCACGGCGAGCAGCGAGCCGTCAGCTCGGACCTGCACGTCAGCCCCCATGCGCCGCAGCACCTCGAGGAAACCGACTCGCTCGGGTGCGTGGTCGATCGGGGAAATCTCGATCCGAGCGTCGGGGTGAAGCGCGCCCAGAACAGCGAAGAACGCCGCTTGCGAGGGATCTCCCGGTACCCTCCAGCGTCGGCTGCTCGGCCGTCCCGGCACGAGGCGCACACGTCGCCCGGCACCCACGTCGTCGCTGTGCACCAACACCCCGGCGGTGCGCAACATGTCCTCAGTCGTCGAGCGCGTGCGTACGGCCTCGACGATCGTGCTCGGCCCGTCGCCGACCAGACCGGCGAGCAGGATCGCTGACTTGACTTGCGCGCTGGGCACGGGCACCTCGTAGTCGATGGCCCGCAGCTGGGCCCGGCCAGTGACGCGCAGCGGTGCGTGCACCGCGGGCCCCTCGCCCGATACGGTCGCGCCCATGCGCCGCAGGGGAATCGCAACGCGGTCCATCGGACGCCGCGAGAGCGACACATCACCGATGAGGAGATGCTCGCCGTCGATTCCCGCCACCAGGCCGGACAACAGGCGCATGCTGGTGCCGGAGTTCTCGCAGTCCAGTGCCGACTCGCTGGACCGAAGCCCCTCGTCCGGGCCCACGACGGTGAGTCCGGACTGGTCACGGTCCAGTCGCGCGCCCAGCTGTGTCACGATGCGCGCCGTGGCGGCCACGTCCTCGCCGGGTGAGAGTCCCTCAAGCAGGGAACGGCCCGACGCCAGAGCGCTCAGCATGAGGGCGCGATGTGAAAAGCTCTTGTCTCCGGGCACGCGCACGCGCCCGCGCAGGCGCGTCGCTCCAGCAACGTGGCGGATCACGCTTCCACCGCCACCGAGAAGCCCAGCCGACCCAGTTCACCGGCGAGCGCCTCGACTTGAGCAACGTCCAGGGCTAGCAGCAAGGTGCCGCTCGTGCCCTCGATGCCGTGGGCGATCTCAATGTCGTAGATGTTGACCAGCATCTCCGAGGCGGCCCGCGTCACGCTCGCCAGCTGACCCGGCTGGTCGCTCACGCCCACGCGAAGATAGGCCAGACTCTCCGAGCTCAGCGCTCGTCCGGGCAGCTGGCGTCGGGCTGAGGAGGCCGCTCGCAGGTCGGCGGCGAGGCTCAGGCGCGCGCCCGTGTCGATCGCGTCGCGTAGACCCTCCAGGCGATCGACCAGCCGATCGAGCGCCTCGACCACGGCGTCACGGTTCTCGATCAGCACGTCCGGCCAGATCGCGGGGTCCCCCGCCGCCACACGGGTCATGTCGCGGAACCCGCCGGCGGCGAGCTGCAGAAGGACCGCGTCCTGCTCGGCCGCCAGGGTGGCCTCGTTCATGAGGGCCCCGGCCACCAGGTGCGGAACGTGACTGGCCAGAGCCACGAGCCGGTCGTGGTCCGAGGGCGAGACCGCGACCACGTTGGCGCCGAGCTCGCGCAGGATCCCGTGCAAGCGGGAGTAGGTGGTCGCCCGGGTCGCGTCCGTGGGGGTCAGCACCCAGGTGCAGCCGCGGAACATGTCCGCGCGCGAGCCACGCCAGCCTCGTTGCTCGGAGCCGGCCATGGGGTGTCCTCCGAGGAAGCGCGCGTCGTCCAGCTGGGCCACGATGGTCTCCTTGACCCCCGCCACATCGGTCACGATCAGCTCGGGACTCGCAAAGCGCGCGAGCGCCTCCCGCACGGCCTCGACCACCGTGCCAGCTGGCGTGGCCACGATGACCAGAGACGTGTCCTCGTGGCCCGCGTCACCGACGATGATCCCGGCGGCCGTGGCTCCGGCCACCACCTGCGGATCGTGGTCCTGGCCCGTCACCAGCCAGCCCAGGGCGCTCAGGGCCCGCGCCAGTGACGCCCCGATGAGGCCCACGCCGACGACGTGAGCCCGTCTACTCGGGGAGGTCATCACGCAGGCTCTGCGCGTCGCGAAGGTAGACGTGGTGCATCTCAGCGCGCGGGCGCGTGCTCATCACGTGCATCAGCACCCGCACGCAGCGACGCATGGAGCCGGGTACGTCGATCTCGCTCGCGCACAGCAGCGGGATGTCCCCGAAACCGATGCCCCGCGCGGCCGTCGCTGGAAAGGCCGAGGTCAGGTCGGGGCTGGTGGTGAAGATGACGCTTACGACATCGTCGTGGCTCAGGCCGTTGCGCTCCATCAGGCGCGGCAGCAGCTCCACGACGGCGCCGGCGATCGCCTCGGGCGTGTCCTCAGAACACGTCGTCGCGCCACGGAGTCCCCTCAGGGCCGGCAGAGTCATGCAGGCATCGTAGAGGCCACGTCCGGACCGAGGCCAACGGCCTCCATCAGACGTCGCACTTCGGCCAGGGAGAGCTGACGCGACGCCCCGGGCGCCAGCGTGGCGTCCTGGATGGGTCCGATGCGCGTGCGCACGAGTCGCGTCACCTCGTGGCCCACCGCCGCGCACATGCGCCGCACCTGTCGATTGCGGCCCTCGTGGATCACGATGCGCAGCAGTCCCTCGCTGACGCGACTCACCTGGGCCGGACTCGTGGGACCGTCCTCGAGCTCGACGCCCTCGCGCAGACGCCGGATGGACCCGGGCGAGGGGTCACCCTCCACGCGCACGAGGTACTCCTTGCTGACTCCGGAACTGGGGTGCGTGAGCAGATGCGCCAGTCGCCCGTCGTTGGTGAGAATGATGAGCCCCTCGGTGTTCATGTCGAGTCGGCCAACCGGAAAGACCCGCACCGCGCTCTCCACCAGGTCCATCACGGTGGGTCGGCCCTGGGGGTCGGCCGCGGTGGTCACGACGCCCGTGGGCTTGTTGAGCAGGTAGTAGACCGCCGCCGGGGCGGTCGGGGCGAGCGCGCCGTCGACGTAGACGACCTGACGAGCCACGTCGACTCGGTTGCCGAGCTCGGCCACGCGCCCGTCGATGCTCACCCGCCCCTCGCGCACCAGTTCCTCGCACGCGCGACGCGAGCCGAAGCCGGCGCGGGCCAGGATCTTCTGGATTCGCTCGCCCTCCGCACTCGCCTCGGGCGAGCTCATCTCAGGAGGCCTCCTCCGGGCCGATCACTGCCAGGTCGGCGGCGATCTCGCGCGCCACCTCCACACCCGGCATGAACTGCTCAATCGGGGGCAGCTCGGCCAGCGACGCCAGACCCAGGCGATCCAGGAAGAGCTCGGTGGTCCCGTAGAGGACCGGCTGGCCCGGTCCACTCGCCCGGCCGCGCTCTTCGATGTAGCCGCGCTGCTCGAGCAGGCGCGTGACGCCGTCGACGTTCACTCCCCGCAACGCCGAGATCTGCGCCCGGCTGACCGGCTGACGGTAGGCGACGATGGCCAAGGTCTCCAGCGCCGCCGAGGAGAGCCGATGGGAGACGTCGCGATTGGCGAATCGCGTCACCCACGGGGCCATCTCCGGAGCGCTCTGGATCACCCAGCCGCTGGCCAACTCGGTGAAGACGAAGCCCCGGCGCTGCTCGCGGGCCTCCTCACGCAACTCGACCAGCACGCGGGCCACGTCCTCCGCCTCGACCTCGGCGACGTCGGCCAGCTCCTCGACGCTCACGGGCTCGAGGGCGACGCTCAGCATCGCCTCCACCTTTTGGGGCAGTGAGAACTCATCCCTCATAGGCGTCAATCGCCTCCTCGCTCAAGACATCCTCGTCACCGATCCACTCGATGCTCACGTCGCCGAACGTGGCTCCCTGGCCCAGACTCACCTTGCCGAGCTTGCACAGCTCCAGCAGGGCGAGGAAGGTCACGATCACCTCGATGCGCGACGCCAGACCAGTGGTCAGGTCTCGGAACGAGGTGCGCCCCGAGCCGGGCAGGCGCTCGGCCAATACCATCACCGTCTCGGCAACCGTCACGGCGTCCACCGTCACGTGGTGCAGGCGCACCGAGGGCGAGGGTCGCTCCTCGATGCCACGCAGGTACGCGAGCGCCACGCGCGCCGGCGTCACGCCGGCGAGCAGGTCCGGCGGAGCCACGACGAAGCCGTCGTCGACACCGCGCACACGGGGGAACGAGCGCGCCGCACGCTCCATGAGTGACACGAAGGCGTCCGCCAGGCTCGCGTACGTGCGCAGCTCGAGCAGGCGCGCCAAGAGCACGTCTCGCTCCTCCCAGCCGATGAACTCCTCGTCGGGCTCGCTCGCGTCACGCCCCGGCAGCAGGGTGCGGCTCTTCATCTCCAGCAGGATCGAGGCGATGAGGACGAACTCGCTCAGCTCCTCCATGGGCAGCTCTCGTGACTCGTCGCGCAGCACGCCCACGAAGTCGTCGATGATCGGGGCCAGGAGCACGTCGAGCACGTCCATCTCGTGACGACTGATGAGCTCCAGCAGCAGGGCCATGGGCCCGCTGAACGACGGCGTCGTCACGACGTAGGTCACGGACCTCGATGCTACCTGAGGGGCCCGGAGCCCTCCTCTACGATGGTCAGATGGCAGTCTTCTCCGGCATCCAGCCCACCGGGCCCATGCACCTGGGCAACTACCTGGGGGCGCTCAAGCAGTGGGTGAGCATGCAGGACGCCGAGTCGCTCTACTGCGTCGTCGACCTGCACGGCCTGACGGTGGACTCGGACCCGGCGCTGCGTCGTGAGTGGAGTCTGGACGCGATGGCCAGCCTCCTGGCGGCCGGGCTCGACCCGAGCGTCGGGCCGGTCTTTTTGCAGAGCCGGGTGCGCTATCACGCCCAGTTGAACTGGCTGCTCGAGTGCGTGACCAGCTTCGGCGAGCTCGGCCGCATGACCCAGTTCAAGGACAAGTCCGAGCGCCAGGCCAGCGTGCGCGTGGGCCTCTTCACCTACCCGGTGCTCATGGCCGGCGACGTCCTGTTGTACAACACGACTCAGGTCCCCGTGGGTGAGGACCAGCGCCAGCACCTCGAGCTGACTCGCGAGTTGGCGATCCGCTTCAACAATCGATACGGGGAGACCTTCGTGGTGCCCGACGCGGTGCTGCCGAGCGTGGGGGCCCGGGTCATGGATCTGCAGGAGCCCACCCGCAAGATGTCCAAGTCAGTGCCGAGCCCGCTGGGCACCCTCTACCTGCTCGACGAGCCGGCCGAGATCGAGCGCAAGGTCATGAAGGCCGTCACCGACACCGACGGCGAGATGCGCTACGACCCGAGCGCCAAGCCGGGCCTGGCCAACCTGCTGGAGATATTCGCCGCCCTGAGCGAGGAGACGCCCACCCGCGTCGCCGCGCGCTTTGCTCGCTACGGGGAACTGAAGAAGGAACTGGCCGCTCGGCTCATCGCCACCCTGGAGCCCATCGCCGCTCGCTACCGCGAGCTGCGCGCTGAGGAGGGCGAGATCGAGCGCGTGATCGAGGCGGGCGCGGCCGCTGCCGCGGCCATCGCCGGTCCGGTCTACGAGCGCGCCGCTCGCAACATCGGTCTTCTCTAGACCAGCAGGCTGATCCACCAGCTCTGCAGGCTGGCGAAGACGTGCCCGAAGAGGTGCAGCGTCATCGAGTCCAAGATCACCAGACCCATCACCAGGGGCAGGGCGTAGGCGCGGAAGCGGTAGTAGCCCGGCAGGGCGCGCGAGGGCAGGAGGCGCTCCAGCAGGGCCGACCCGTCGAGGGGCGGGATGGGCACCAGGTTGAAGACGCCCAGGGTGAGGTTGATCAGGCCCAGGTAGAGGCCGAAGTTCAGCAGGGTCTGGCTCTGCAGCGGGTGGATCGCCAGCTCGCAGATCAAATAGCCGACGCCGCTGAGCACGAAGTTGACGCCCGGGCCCACCAGGGCGACGTAGAGGGACTGGCGCCGAGGGTTGCGCAGACGCGCGAAGTTCACGGGCACCGGCTTGGCGTAGCCGAAGGCGGGCAGGCCCGAGAAGATCAGCAGCACGGGCATGATGATGGAGCCGAAGGGGTCGATGTGGGCCAGCGGGTTGAGCGTCAGGCGGTGAGCCTGCTTGGCGGTCGGATCGCCGAAGAGGTAGGCGACGTAGCCGTGGCTCACTTCGTGCAGCACGACTGAGGGCACGAGGGTGACCAGCAAATAGACGTAAGCGCTCATGACCTCACTCGTGCGCGCGCGGGTGCGCGTTCTCGTACTCGCGTTGCAGTGACGTGGCCGATACCGCCGTGTACAGCTGGGTCGTGGCGATCGAGGCGTGGCCCAACAACTCCTGGACCACTCTAATGTCCGCCCCGTGGGCCAGCATGTGGGTGGCGCAGCTGTGGCGGAACACGTGCGCGCTCACGCGCGAGCGCTCCACACCCGCCTCGAGCGCCCGGCGCGCGATGATGAGATCCACTCCCTGGCGCGACAACGGACCACCCCGGTTGTTGAGCAGCAAGCGGGTGCCGGCCCGCGTAGCGAGCTCGACCCGCCCGCCGGGGCCGAGATAGTCGCGTAGGGCACTCTCGAGGATCGAGCCCATGGGCACCAGGCGCTGCTTGTTGCCCTTGCCCGTCACGCGGATCAGGCGCTCGTCGAAGTCCAGGTCGCCGAGCTCGACGCCCAGCGCCTCCGAGACGCGCACGCCCGTGCCGTAGAGCAGTTCGAGCAGTGCGCGGTCGCGCCTGTCACGCGGCGTCGCGCGCGGCACGGCGTCGAGCAGGCGCGTGACCTCCTCCTCATCGAGGGGCTTGGGCAGCCGGCGACCTCGTCGCACCGCCTTGACGTGACTGCTGGGATCGTCGGGGCGAAAACCCTCCTCCACCAAGAAGGCGAAGAGGCCCCGCAGCGTGGACGTCGCACGGGCCACCGTGCTGGGCGCGCGCGCGGCGCGCAGGGCGCCCAGGTACTCATCGAGCTGTGTGGCGCCGACGTCGCCCAGGGCCCCTCCGCGCTCGTTCAGCCAGCTCACGAGGCCCAACGCGTCGCGTCGATACGCGTCCAGGGTCGCGCGCGAGCGCCCCTTCTCCACGCTCAGCCAGTGGACGTACTCGTCCACGGCGCGCGTGGACTCAGTCGAAGAGGCTGCCGTAGACACCGTTCATAGCCGCAGTCATCGTGGCGTCCAGGGCCGGCTCGGCCGCCATCACTTCGCGCAGACGCTGCGGCGAGTGCCACTCGATGCGCGCGGCGCTCTCCTCGGGACCCTCCGGGCGCGCGCGGCCGAAGGTCAGTTCCGTCGCCTCGAAGACGTACATGAGCTGGTCCGTCCAGCCGGGCGAGACCATCATCGTCACCAGGAGCCGCCAGCGTCGCGCCGAGCAGCCCAGCTCCTCGGCCAGCTCGCGCTTCGCGGTGCTCAGGGGGTCCTCACCGCTCACGTCGCAGGTGCCCGCCGGGATCTCCAGGGTGCTGCGGTCAAAGGCCGCCCGATACTGTCGCAGGACCCCGATCTCACCGGCCGCGTTTCGCGCCAGGATCGCGACGGCGCCACCGTGGCGCGCCACGTCGCGCTCGAAGGTGCCGCCCTCGTGGGCGACCCGGACACGCTCGACGTCAAAGACGTGCGAGTGCAGCAGCGGCGTCGAGTCGACGACGTGAAAGCCGTCGCTCACAAGGACAGATCGACCGAGGCGGGATTCAGGATGTGTGGCTCGCGACCTTCCGCACGGGCCAGGGCGGCCTGGATGAGGCCCAGGAAGAGCGGGTGGGGTCGATCCGGGCGCGACTTGAACTCTGGGTGAGCCTGGGTACCCACGAAGTACGGGTGCTCGGGCAGCTCGACGAACTCCACCAGGCGTCCATCCGGTGAGGTGCCCGAGCAGCGCAGGCCCTCGGCCTCGAACTGCTCACGAAAGCGCGAGTTGAACTCGTAGCGGTGTCGGTGACGCTCACTGACCACCGTGGCCCCGTAGAGGGTGGCGATCTGCGAGCCCTCCTCGAGCATCGCCGGATACGCGCCCAAGCGCATCGTGCCGCCCAGGTCCCCGATGTCCATCTGCTCGGCCATCAGGGCGATCACCGGAGCCGAGGTGGTCAGGGAGATCTCGGTCGAGTGCGCGTCGGCCAAGCCCAGGCGGTGACGCGCGAACTCCACGACCATGACCTGCATTCCCAGGCAGATGCCCAGGTACGGGATCTCGTTCTCGCGCGCGATGCGCGCGGCGGCGATCATGCCCTCGAAGCCGCGCTCGCCGAAGCCGCCCGGCACGATGATCGCGTCCAGGCGCCGGAGGCGCTCGGCGTCGATCTCCGAGGGCACTCGCTCGGCCTCGAGCCACTCCACGACCGTCGTGGCGCCCACCGCGTAGCCCGCATGGCGGATGGCCTCGTTGACCGAGAGGTAGGCGTCCGGCATCGTCACGTACTTGCCGACCACACCAACGCGCAGGGTGTGCGTGGTGCCGTGGACCCGACGAACCACGTCCTGCCAGGCCGACAGGTCCAGGGCGCGCTCCTCGCGATCGAGGCCCAGTGTTCGCAGCACGATCGCGTCCAGACCCTCCTCGTGCAGGTTGAGGGGGATCTCGTAGATGCTCGGCGCGTCCACGGCCGAGATGACCGCCTCGATCGGCACGTCACACAGCAGGGAGATCTTGCGCTTGAGCGGATCCGAGATCGGCTGGTCGCTTCGGCAGACGATGACGTCGGGCTGAATGCCCCGCGAGCGCAGCTCCGTGACCGAGTGCTGGGTCGGCTTGGTCTTGTGCTCACCGGACGGGGCCAGGTACGGCACCAGGGTCAGGTGCACGTAGCAGACGTTGTCACGCCCGGCGTCGCGTCGGTACTGGCGGATCGACTCGATGAACGGCACGATCTCGATGTCGCCCACGGTGCCGCCGATCTCGACGATCACCACGTCGGCGCCGAGGCCTCCGAGGCGTCGGATGCGCTCCTTGATCTCGTCGGTGATGTGCGGGATGACCTGAACGGTCTTGCCCAGGTAGTCGCCCCGACGCTCCTTGGCGATCACGTTCGAGTAGATCGATCCCGTCGTCGTGTTGGACATCTTGGAGAGCGACTCGTCGATGAAGCGCTCGTAGTGTCCCAGGTCGAGGTCGGTCTCCCCACCGTCGTCGGTGACGAAGACCTCGCCGTGCTCACCGGGGTTCATCGTGCCCGGGTCCACGTTGAGATACGGGTCGAGCTTGCACATCGTGACCTTGAGTCCGCGCGACTTGAGAAGTCTTCCTAGCGACGAGGCCGTCAGGCCCTTGCCGAGGGAACTGGAGACGCCGCCGGTAACGAACACAAATTTCGTCGCCTTGCCCGCACTCTCCACGGGATCACAGTCTAGCGAACCGGCGACCCATTTCCGCTCTTGGTGGGTTACGAGTGCGTGTCGAGAAGCCGCGTGGCCAGGGCGCGAGACTCCTCGCCCGCCGAGTCCCCGGCCAGCATGCGCGCAACTTCACGAACTCGCTCGGCCCCGCGCACCTCGCGCACGGTGGTCAGTGCGCCCTCGGCGCTGAGCTGCTTCTCCACGACGAAGTGGTGCTCAGCGCGCGCGGCCACGCTCGCCAGATGCGTGACGGCCAGGACCTGCCGGGACGCGCCCAGCTCGGCGAGACACTCGCCGATCTGCTGGGCCACCTGGCCCCCGAGACCGGCGTCGATCTCGTCAAAGACCGCCACCGCGTCATCGCCCACCGTCTCCAGGGCCAGGGCCAGCAGCACTCGGCTCAGCTCACCCCCGCTGGCCACCCCCGCCAGCGGGCCCTCGGCCTGACCCGGACCGGCTCGAAACAGCAGCTCGACCTGCGAGCCGTCGGTGCCCTGCACGTCAAAGCGCAGGGCCGCGCCCACCAGGGCCACGCGCGGCAGCTGGGCGCTGACGCGTCGCTCAAGGCGCCGGGCGGCCGCCTCGCGGGCCCCGCGCAGGGCCCGGGCCGCCTGGGCCTCGGCCTCGAGCAGGCCCGCGAGCTCGGCATCGAGCTGCGCACGACGTGTCGCGACGGCCTCCAGGTGACGTCGACGCTCGGCCAAGACGACGGACTCCTCCAGGGCGCGTTCCAGCGAGCCGTACTTGCGCGCGATCTCGCTCAGCAGCGCCACCCGGTCCTCGAGCTGGCCCACGCGGCGAAGGTCCACCGCCTCGGGATCGCTCAGGCGGGCCAGGTCACTGACGGCCTCGCGCGCCTGGGCCAGCGCCCCGCGCAGGACCTCGCGGGCCGCGTCGTAGGCCTCCCCGGGCGGAATCTCCACCACGGCTCGGGCGAGCTGGCCCAGCGAGCTCGCGGGCCCGTCGTCCAGCCCGTCGATCACGCGCGAGAGCGCCGCTTGGCCGTCGCGCAGTTGGCTCAGGTGCTCCAACTCCTCGAGCAGCTCGTGCAGCTCGCGGGGCGAGCTCAGCCTCGCTCGGGCGAGCTCGTCGAGTTGAAAGGTGAGAAAGTCCAGCTCACGGCTCCGATCGACCTCGCTGCCGCCCAGGGTCTCGCGCTCGGCCCGACCCTGGCGCAAGCGGGCGCGAATCTGCTCGAGCTCGGAGTCGTCGACGCCTCCCGAGGCGTCCAGCAGCGCGCGAACCTCACTGCGGTGGCGCAGGCGCAACGAGTCGTGCTGGCCGTGCACCACGACCAGGGCACCGCCACGCTCGCGCAGGGCCTCGACACTCGAGGGCGCTCCATTCAGGGTGCTGCGTAGTCGCCCTGAGGCCCCGGCCTCGCGCCCGAGGGCGATCTCGCGTCCCTTGGCGTCCACCAGCAGTGCCGTGGCGGCCAGGTCCTCGCGCGCGCCCTGGCGCATCTCGGGGTCCCGGCCCAGACACAGCGCCAGCGCTCCCAGCAGGAGGGTCTTGCCGGCGCCGGTCTCCCCGGTCAGGACGTTGAAGCCCGGTCCGAACTCCACGCGCACCTCGTCCAAGACGCCGAGCCCCCGTCCGTAGAGCTCGACGAGACGTGCGCTAGGCATGCCCCTCGCGCAGGCTCTCGCGCAGCCGGAATCCCAGCTCGAAGCTGCGCGTGGCCACCACGCGCACGGGACGCTCGCTCTGGGACACGGCGATGGCCTCGCCTGCACTGAGCGTGCCGATCGAGCGCCCGTCGGCCACTATCTCCGCGGAGCGGTTCTCGCTCACCAGGCGCACGACCTTGCGCCCGTCGACCACGATCGTGCGATCGATCGTGAAGTGCGGGGCGATCGGCGTGATCATCATGACCGGCAGGGTCGCCTCGACGACCGGGCCGCCGGCGGAGAAGTTGTAGCCGGTCGAGCCGGTTGGCGTGGCCACCATGACGCCGTCAGCCGAGTAGGTCAGGAACTCATCGTCGTCCACGAAGCTCTTGACGCGCACCATGCTGCCCGCGTGAGCTCTCTCGAGCACGACCTCGTTGAGCGCGAACTCCTCGGCCTGAGCGCCCGGCAGGGCGATCGAGAGCGCGAGGCGCTCGACCACGTGGTCGTGGCGCAGGGCGTGCATGATGTCGTTGATCAGCTCCTCGGGCGGCACGTTGAGCAGAAATCCCAGCCGGCCGAGGTTCGTGGCCAGCACGCGCGCGCCGAATCGGTGCGCCAGGCGAGCCGCGCGCAGGAACGTCCCGTCACCACCCAGGCTGACGACCAGGTCATCGGCGCCCAGGTTCAGGCTCTCGAGCGAGTCGAGGAAGTAGATCTGGGACTCCACGCCCTCGCCCGCCAGGCGCTCACTGGCCTGACGGGCCAGTTCCACGGCGTCGGTGCGATTGCTGAAGGCGCTGAAGACGAGTCGGGACACGATCCTCCTCTGAGCCATGGTAGTGAGCGGCGCGCGCCGCGCTGGCTACTCCGGGCGCAGCACTGCTCGCAGGTTCTCCAGCACCACCGGGTTGTCGATCGTCGACGGCACCGGCACGTCGACCCCGTCGGCCAGCGCGCGCATGTTCTTGCGCAGGATCTTGCCCGAGCGGGTCTTGGGCAGAGCGTCCACCACGTTGACCTGACGCAGACTGGCCACCGCGCCGAGCTGGTGGCGCACCCGCTCGACGAGCTCGGCCTCGATCAGGCCGTGCTCGCGCTGCACCCCCGCCTTGAGCACCACTAGGGCCCGCGGGATCTGGCCCTTGAGCTCGTCGGCCACGCCAATCACGGCGCACTCGGCCACGTCCGGGTGCCCGGCCACGATCTCCTCGATGGCGCCGGTGGAGAGTCGGTGCCCGGCCACGTTGATCACGTCGTCCACGCGACCCATCACGAAGAGGTAGCCGTCCTCGTCGAAGTGGCCGCCGTCGCCCGTGAGGTAGTAGCCCGGGTACTGAGACAGGTAGAACTGCTGGAACTTGTCGTCGCTGCCCCACACGCCGCTCATGCAGCCCGGCGGCAGCGGGGTCCGCACGACGATCAGCCCGTCGGTGCCGCGCGCGACCGGCTGGCCGGACTCGTCGACGATGCGCACGTCAAAGCCCGGCACGGGCATCGTGGCGGAGCCGGCCTTGGGCGCCATGGGCTCCAAGCCCATGAGGTTCGAGGCGATGGGCCAGCCCGTCTCGGTCTGCCACCAGTGATCCGTCACCGGCACGCCGAGCAGGTCGCTCGCCCACTGGAACGTCTCCGGGTCCAGTCGCTCACCGGCCAAGAAGAGGTACCGGAACGCGCTCAGGTCGTAGCGGGCGACGTGCTCGCCGTTCGGGTCCTCACGCTTGACGGCGCGAAAGCCGGTGGGCGCGGTGAAGAGCGTGCGCACGCCGTGCTGGGCGATGACGCGCCAGTACGCGCCGGCGTCCGGCGTGCCCACGGGCTTGCCCTCGTAGAGCACCGTCGTGCACCCGGTCAGCAGCGGCGCGTAGACGATGTAGCTGTGCCCCACCACCCAGCCCACGTCCGAGGCCGCCCAAAAGACCTGGCCCGGATGGGTGTCGTAGATGTTCGGCATGCTCCAGCGCAGGGCCACCGCGTGCCCGGCGTTGTCGCGCACGACGCCCTTGGGCCGGCCGGTGGAGCCCGAGGTGTAGAGGATGTAGAGCGGGTCCGGCCCCGCCAGGGCCACGCACTCGACGGGACTCGCCCCGGCCACGGCCTGGGCGTAGTCCAGATCACGACCGGCGCGCAGCGACGCGACGGCCTGGGGCCGCTGCACGATGACGCAGTGCTCGACCTGGTGAGAGGCCTCCTCCAGGGCCGCGTCGAGCAGCGGCTTGTACTCGATGACCCGGTTGACCTCGATGCCACACGACGCCGAGACCACCACGCGGGGCGTGGCGTCGTCGATGCGCTGAGCGAGCTCGTGCGCCGCGAAGCCCCCGAAGACCACCGAGTGCACCGCGCCGATGCGCGCGCAGGCCAGCATGGCCACGACCGCCTCGGGGATCATCGGCATGTAGATCACCACCCGATCGCCCTGGGTCACGCCGAGCTCGCGCAACACACCGGCGAAGCGCGACACGTGATCGAGCAGCTCGGCGTAGGTGTAGCTCTGCACCACGTCCGCCACCGGGCTGTCGTAGATGAGTGCGGCCTGTTCGCCTCGCCCGGCGGCCACGTGTCGATCCAGCGCGTTGTAGCAGGTGTTCATCTGTCCGTCGGGGAACCAGCGATAGCGCGTCGCGTCGCCCTCGAGCACCCGCGTGGGCTTCTGGTACCAGTCGATCAGCTCAGCCGCCTCGCCCCAGAAGGCTGACGGATCCTCGACGCTGCGCGCCCACGCGTCCTGATATGCGCCCATGAACACCCCCTCACACGGCGACGTGACACCGCTTGGTCGCACTTTACGGCTCGCGCGGCGTCGAGGGCTGGGGCCCTTTGTCATGCTGCGCCGGGGCCCGGTGGGCCCAGGTGAGTCGATTTGACCTGGCCAGGCGGTGATTGCGAAGAGGCCCCGGGCTCAGTAGCCTCACCGGAAGAGACCAGCGAGACAGGCAGAGTGCGTGAGCCACGACCGGCCGGGTACCAGCGGGCGAGCCCTCGATCTGTCCCTGGCTGCCCAGGCGCTGCGGGACGTGAGCGACCTCGGGCTCATCTACTTCGACGCGAACGGCGTGATCCGCGACGCCAATGACGCGGCCTGCACCATCCTGCAGCTGAGCCTCGAGGAGTTACTGGGACGTTCCGAGTCCGAGGTCTTCGTGCACGTCGTGCACCGTGACGGCACTCCGTACGCGCCCGACGAACTGCCCCGGGCGGTCTCGGCCGCCACCGGCAAGCCCGTCGAGAGCGTGCTCCTGGGAGTGGACGTCGCGCGCCGGTCTCGACGCTGGTTGGCCAAGCAGACCGTTCCCGCCCCGACGGGGCCCACGGATCGCAGCGTCGTCGCGCTCTTCACCGACGCCACCGAGCAGGTGCGCCGCGAGCAGACCCTGCGGATGCTCAGCTTGACCAACGCCTTCATGGCCCACACCCTGGACGAGTCCGAGCTGCTCCAGCACCTGTGCGAGACACTGGTGCACCGGGGCGGCTACGCGCTGGCCTGGGTGGGCCGGGCTGAGCGGGCCGGAGAGGTCCTTCAGATCGTGGCCGCCAGCGGCGCGGTCGGCTACGTCTATGCCGGCATGGTCTCCACCGACGAGGCCGTGCCCGCGGGCCAGGGTGGGACCGGGCGGGCCTGGCGCAGCGCTCGCACCCAGGTCATCAACGACTATCACGAGGACCCGCGCCAGAGCCCCTGGGCCGCACGCCTCTCCGAGTTCGGATTCCGCTCGGGTCTGGCGATTCCCTTCCACAGTCCGTCTCGGGCCGTGCTCTCGGTCTATGACCGTCACGGCTGGACCTTCGACGAGGTGACCGTCAGTGGCCTCGAGGAGATCGTGCGCGCCGTCGAGATCGGCATCGAGCACGCGGTCTCGGTGCGCGAGCGCGAGCGAGCCCTCCAGCAGGCGGCCCGCGTGGCCGAGAGCGCCCGGGTCAGCGACGCCGCGCGGGCCGATCTGGACCGGCGCTTCGAGCTGGCCTTCGAGAACTCGATGGCCCCGACGATCTTCGCCGACGCCGCAGACCGCGTCGTGGCGGCCAACTCATCGTTCTGCCGACTCCTGGGGCGCAGTCGCGAGAGCGTGCTCGGCACCACCTCGCACACCTTCGCGCACCCCGACGACGCGGATCTGATCGAGAGCGCCCATCGGCGCCTGATCGACGAAGAGCTCGATCACGTGACCTACGTGTGCCGCTACGTGCACAGCGACGGTCGCGTCGTGGTGACCGAGGTGCTCAAGTCGCGGGCCCTCGATGAGGACGATCGCGTCCAGTACTTCGTGCTGAGCCACCACGACGTGACCGAGCAGCTGGCCCTCTCGACCCAGCTGAGTCACCAGTCACTGCACGATCCGCTGACCGGGCTGCCCAACCGACTCCTGTTCGAGGACCGACTGGCCCAGGCCCACGCGCGCTCGGTGCGTCTGGGGCGCATGGACGCCGTGATCCTCTTCGACCTCGACGACTTCAAGGGCGTCAACGACGTGCACGGCCATCAGATCGGCGACCAGCTCCTCGTCGCGGTGGGCCAGCGCCTGCTGAGCCAGACGCGCGCCACGGACACCCTCTGTCGCGTCGCCGGCGACGAGTTCCTCTATCTGGCCGAGGGCATCTCCTCGGCCCACGAGGCCCAGGCGATCGTGGATCGTCTGATGAGCGCGTTGGAGGAGCCCTTCGAGGCCGCCGGTTCTCACATGCGCCAGCGCGCCAGTGCCGGGGTGGCGATCTGGGACTCGTCCGACATCGCCGGGTCCGACCTGATTCAGCGTGCCGATCTCGCCCTGTACGCGGCCAAGGCCCAGGGCCGAGCGCGCTCGGCCATCTTCAGCCCCGAGATGCACCGCGAGGCGATCGATCGCTTCACCCTGGCCCAGGAGATGCGCCAGGCCCTCGACAGTGGTGAGATTCGGATGCACTACCAGCCAATCGTGGATCTGCAGAGCCTGACGGTGGTGGGCTTCGAGTCGCTCATGCGCTGGCAGCATCCCACGCGCGGGGCTATCTCACCGGCCGTCTTCATCCCCCTGGCCGAGTCGGCCGACTTCATCCTCGAGCTTGGCCACTTCGCCATGAGCGAGTCCCTGAAGACCCTCGCGAGCTGGGACGCCGAGCGCCCGAGCGGGCCGCGTCCCTACATGGCCATCAACTGCTCGGCGCGCCAGTTTCACCACGAGGACATGCTCAGCAACCTGCGTCGGATCCTCGGTCGCACCGGGCTGAGCGCCGAGCGCGTCGTACTCGAGATCACCGAGTCGACGACCCTGTTCAGCGCCGGCACCTCCCTGAGCGTGATCGAGCAGGTCCACGCCGCGGGCTTCCAGCTGGCCCTGGACGACTTCGGCACCGGCTTCTCCTCGCTGTCCTACCTGGCTC
Source organism: Actinomycetes bacterium (assembly GCA_021782915.1). GTDB lineage: Bacteria > Actinomycetota > Acidimicrobiia > Acidimicrobiales > RAAP-2 > RAAP-2. Next base: position 35,950 of record JAJXUK010000011.1, read on the forward strand.
GCCTGCGCCCGGACACCCTCAAGATCGACAAGTCCTTCGTCAATCCCGCGGCCAATGACGCCAACGCCACCACCGTGCTCGAGGTCATCTCGGCCCTGGGCCACAAGATCGGCGTGACCGTGCTGGCCGAGGGCGTCGAGACGCGCGAGAACCTCGAGAACCTGCGCTCCCTGGGCTGTCAGCTCGGCCAGGGCTTCCTCTTCTCGCCCGCGGTGCCCGCCGAGCGGGCCGCGGTGATGATCGACCAGCCCTTCGTGCTCTAGCGACCTACCATCGGCCCGGGAGGCAGACCATGGCCCGCTACGACAACCTGCGCGTTCTTCGTCACGCGCACACCACCACCATCACCCTTAGTCGTCCGGAACGGCGCAACCCGCTTACCCTGAATACGATCGAGGAGCTGATCAGTGCGCTCAATGACGCCGCGGACAGCGACGCGCTGGCCGTCGTCATCGCCGCCGACGGACCGGTGTTCTGCGCGGGACACGACTTCTCCGAGATGCTCGACAAGGACCTGAGCCAGGTGCAGCACCTCTTTGCGCGGTGCGCCAGCCTGATGACGCGCCTCGCGCAGATCCCCCAGCCCGTCATCGCCTCGGTGCACGCCCTCGCGACCGGGGCGGGCTGCCAGCTGGTGGCCAGTTGCGACCTGGTCGTGGCCTCGAGTGAGGCCCGATTCGCCACCCCCGGCGGCAAGGGTGGTCTCTTCTGCACCACTCCCCTGGTCGCGGTGGGCCGAGCCGTCGGCGCCAAGCGGGCCCTCGAGATGGGTCTGAGTGGGGACCCCATCGACGCGCCGACCGCCCTGTCCTGGGGCCTGGTGAATCAGGTGGTGGCCCCCGAGCAACTCGAGAGCGCCACCGCCGAGCTCGTCGCGCGCGTCACGCGCGGCAGCGTCGAGTCGCGCACGATCGGCAAGCGGGCCTTCTACCGCCAGATGGAGTTGTCCCTGGACGAGGCCTACGACTACGCGAGCGACGTCATGGCACGCGCGAGTCTGATCGAGGACTCCCAGGAGTCCATCCGGGCCTTCCTCGAGAAGCGCCCGGCGAACTTCTCCCGCCCCGCGCCGCGCTAGAGGCTGAGCGAGGACGCCGCGCGACTGCGCGGGCCCCGGTGGCACCGAGCGACGTTGGCGCCTCGGACCCGCAGGCGCGTGCGCGCTTCTCGCCGAGCGACCGGGCCCACCTCGCCTCTTCGAGTCACAGACCAGCGCGCCGTCGGGAGACGGGCCGGTGGGTTCCGTGTGCGCCAGGCGCCATCGGTAGGATCGGGCTCGTGAGAGACCCGTTCCGCCGGGTGCGCATCGCCCTGGTCGCGGTGGGGCTCGTCTACGTCGCCGGCACCATCGGCTTCCTCACGCTGGGCTACGGGCTGCTCGACGCGCTCTATCAGACCGCCGCGACCATCTCCACGCTGGGCTTCGAGAGCCGCCACGGCCTGAGCGCAGCGGACAAGGGATTTCTCATCGGGCTCATCATCATCGGCGTGGGCACGACGCTGTACGCGTTCTCCAGCGTGCTGGAGCTGCTGGTGGACGGCCACGTCAGGGCCCTGGCAGGAAGGAGGCGCATGGAGCGCGACATCGCCCGCATGACGGCTCACGTGATCGTCTGCGGCTGCGGACGCGTGGGCAGCGAGGTCAGCCGGTTTCTCAGCCAGTCGGGACGCGACGTGGTGGTCATCGACCGGGATCCCTCGCGCCTCGAGGGCGTCACGCACCCGGCGATCCTCGGCGACGTCGCCGATGACGAGACGCTGCGGGCCGCGGGCATCGAGCGCGCGGCCACCCTGGTCGCGGCCCTGGACACCGACGCGGACAACCTCTACGCCACCGTGGCGGCCAAGTCGCTCAATCCGAGCGTCACCGTCGTGGCTCGGGCGCGCAACGTCTCCTCCGAGATCAAGCTGGTGCGCGCCGGAGCCGACCGCGTCGTCAATCCCCAGCGCCTGGGGGGAGACCGCATGGCCTCCTTCGTGCTCCAGCCGCACGTGGTCGACTTCGTGGACGTCGTGATGCACGACGGGGGCCTCGAGTTCCGCCTCGCCCAGTGCGCCGTCACGCCCGGCTCGGCCCTGAGCGGGCGCAGCCTGCGCTCCAGCGGGCTGCACGAGGCGACCGGCGCCCTGGTGCTCGCCATCCGGCGCCCAGACGGCAGCTTCACCACCGATCCCTCGCCCGAGGAGGTCTTCACCGACGGCGACGTGCTGATCAGCGTCGGCACGTCCGAGCAGGTCGCGGCCCTGGCCGAGCTGGCGGCTCGAGCCGCGTCCTAGGCCCGGTTGGCCCGCGGACCCTGCACGACGGGCAGGCCCGCGCCGACCCAGCCGCTGGTGCCCCCGATGACGCTGCGCGCGTCGTGTCCGCGCTCGGCCAGGTGCTGAGCGCCCAGACGCGAGCGGTTCCCGCCCTGGCAGATCACGTAGACCGGCCCGTCAGCGCGCAGTGCGTGCGCGGTGTCGGCCAGGCGACCCAGCGGGATCAGCTGAGCGCCCGGCACGTGGCCGCTCTCGTACTCGTGAGGCTCGCGCACGTCGAGCACGAGGGCCCCATCGGCGTGAGCGGCGCTAAAGGAGGTGACGTCGACCTCGGAATACACGGATTCTCCTCTCGGACAGACAGTTCCGAGCAGTATACCCGGGGGGGTATAGGGCCGTGACGTCAGGTCGCGGCGCTCACGGTTTCACGCCGTGCTGGTGCGATCCGCGGTCCGGGGCCTCAGCCCCAGACCTCCGCGGCGACCTCGGCGACCAGGCGCAGCTTGGCCACCTCGTCCTCGAAGGTGATCCTGTTGCCCTCCACCGTGGAGGAAAAGCCGCACTGGGGTGACAGGCAGAGCTGCTCGAGGGGCACGAACCGGCTCGCCTCGTCGATGCGCCGCTTCAGATCGTCCTTGCTCTCGAGCGCGGCGTGCTTTGTGGTCACCAGGCCGAGCACGACCATCTTGCCCGGTGGCACGAAGTGCAGGGGCTCGAAGCCGCCGGAGCGCTCGTCGTCGAACTCGAGGAAGAATCCGTCCACGTTGAGCTCGCCGAAGAGGGCCTCGGCGACGAAGTCGTAGCCGCCCTCGGCCGCCCAGTAGGACTGGAAGTTGCCCCGGCACATGTGCGTGGTCACGGACATGCCCGCCGGCTTGGCCTTCAGGGCCTCGTTGATCTGGCGGATGTAGCGCAGGTGCTGGTGCTCGGCGTCCTCGCCGCGCGCGGCGATCATCGCGCGCTGGGCGGGATCGTTGAGATAGGCCAGGGAGGTGTCATCCAGCTGCAGGTACGTGCAGCCCAGCTCGCCGAGGCGCCGGATCTCCTCGGCGTAGGCGGCCGACAGATCGGCCCAGAAGCCCTCGACGTCCGGGTACACGCCCGGGTCGATGCTGGCGGCTCCGCCGCGGTAGTGCACCATGCTCGGCGAGGGAATCGTGAGCTTAGGCGTGGCCGTGCTGACCTGGGACTTCAGGTAGAGGAAGGCGTCAGCGAAGATCGTCTGGCCCACGCCGACGCGCCCGTCGATCTTGAGCGCGGCCGAGGTGAACGAGGTCTCCCCGCTCGCGTCACGAAAGGCCACCTGGAGCTGCTCGTCGGCCTTGCTCACCCCGTCGAGCTGGTAGATGAAGTCCATGTGCCAGGACGTGCGGCGAAACTCGCCGTCGGTCGCCGAGGCCAGACCGATCCCCTCCTGGAGCTTGACCACCTCGGTGATTGCGACGTCCTCCGCCTCACGCAGCGCCTCGGACGAGATGCGGCCCTCGGCGAAGTCCTGACGGGCGGCGAGCAGCGCCGGTGGGCGCAGCAGGCTGCCCACGTGGTCGGCGCGAAACGGTGGGGTGTGGCGAAGAGTCATGGGGTGACAGTACTCGGCGCGACTCGTTTCGGCTCGCACCGCCCCTGCCTCAAGCGCTCAGCGAGGTCGACGCCCTAGCCCTCGTCGTCTCCCAGCAGCCGGAGCGTGAGTGGATCGTCCTGGCCGTCACAGAGCGCGTCGAGGACCTCGCCGAAGAGGGTCTCGCTGGGTACCGCGAGGCGAAAGAGAGTCGCACAGGAGCGCAGCTTGACTTCGTCGGCCCCCAGGACCGCGCGCGCGCCGCGATCCCGATGCGCCAGGAGCGCCCGGAGCGTCTCGCGCAGTCGTGCGCCCAGCACGGCATCGGCGGCGTAGGCTCGCGCCTCGGCCAGTCCACTGATCCCGTAGTACTCGGAGTTCGGGCTGTGGCCGAGTCCCCTCAGCTGGGGCAGCACCCACCAGATCCAGTGGCCCTCCTTGCGGCCCCGGCCCAGCTCGCCGAGGGCAGCCTCGTACGTCGCTGCCTGGGCGCGGCGAAACCGCTCGAGATCAACGTCCACGCCCCATGTTGCACCCGCGTGCCGGACCGCGCTAGATGGGCTCAGCCCACCAGGACCCGGCGCATCCAGATCGAGTCCTCGAGCGAGAATTCGTGGCGCAGATAGAACGCTCGCACCCGCTCGTTGTGCGCCTCAGTCTCGAGGAACGCCACGTTCACCCCCGCGCGCCTGGCGGCGTCGAGACTGGTCTCCAGCAGCACCCCGCCGAGGCCGCGCGATGACGGGCGCACGTAGATCTCGTCCAGCACGCACTCGCGGCCCCCGGCCTCCAAGGAGTACCCCCACGTCAGCACGCAGTAGCCCACGAGGTCCCCATCCACACTCAGGACCCAGACCTGGCCCACGTCGTCGCCCTCGAGCAGCGGCCCGAGGGCTCGGCCCACGCGCGCGTCGTCGTGCGCGTGCGCGTCCTCGAGATTGAAGTCCCGAATCAGCGACATGAGCGAGGCGGCGTCCCCGACTCGTGCGCGCCGTATCGACGCATCCACCCTCGCCGATGACACCGAAGGTTCTTCGGCCTCGCCCATGTCCTAGTGCTGGGTCGCGAACGGCGTGCCGTAGCCCAGATGCTGGGCCCGCGCGTTGGCGAGCGCCGCGGCCGTGTCGAAGCCGTTGAGACCCTGTCGGATCGCCGTCAGCGCCGCTTCGACCGGCACCGAGGACGACACCGCCACGTCCCTGACGCAGGTGGCGAAGGTCGCGGCATCCTGCAGGAGTGCCGCGCGGTAGGTGCGCCGCAGCACGGGGTCCGATGACTGGGGGTGGCTGAGAACTCGCGCCGTGTCGCGCACCCCGATCTGACAGTCGTAGCGCAGCTGCGCGACGGCCGTGCCGGGCGCCAGGGCCAAGTCACCCACCAGCGTGCGGTTGTCCTGGTTCACGGCGGCGGCGTCCGAGGACTCGTATGTCGCCAGCCAGTGGTTGACGTGACGCGTGGCGTGAAGCGCCCACAACCCGCCACCGACCAGGGCCACGCAGACGACCAGGACCGCGCCCCAACGCGTCGAGGTGCGCGACCCCGTGGGCGTCTCACCCGTCGCGCTCAGCTCTGACACGAACAGCCTCCCTCGCCCCAACTCGACGCTCGAGTGCCACCACCATCGGACCCGAACGCTGACCGAGGCTACCGGCCGACCTGTTCTTGCACGCTGCACCCTTGAGCCGTGCGGGTCGAGACAACACGTAACAAGTCACCATCAGGCCAGACGCCCACCGCTGACACGTGAACAACCATCGTGGAGCACCACGCGGAAAGCATTGCCCAGCGTGCGACGGAGGGCAGATAACGAAGAACAGCTCAGGCCAAACACGGACCACTTGGCGAAGCCCAGTGGGACCAAGTCGGGGCTGACTCGCCGCCACGCACCGTCCAGTCACGAGCGTCTATGGAAGTGCCATCACAGCGTGCTCCACCCGACGCCAAATTGTGCCGCCCACTGACGTGAGCGGCACAATTTGCGCTTGCCTGACTGCTCAAGCTCTGCTTAGTCAATCAGGAGCTCCCTTTCCGAGTCCGCGTTGCTTCGACTGCGTCGAGCACCCAGACGGCTCAGCCATGGGATCAGCGGTTCGCCAGCGGGCACTCACTCAGGGGAATGGCATTCGTGAGGCAGACGGCTCGCCACATTCCGGCGCGGCCACTGGAATTGTCGGTTCCCATGGCCTTGAGCATCCCTGGCAGGGCGTTCGGGTTGGTCATATTCGCCGCACCGGTCAGACCGCTGGGTGTGGGGCCGGGGGTCGCGCCCGCGACGCCTCCGCCGAGCAGCGAGGCTCCGGCGAGGACCAGCGCGGGCACGACGCCCAGCAGGGACTTGGTTGACTTCATGGGAGGGTTCCTCCTTGACTTGCGGCAGTCGAGACCGCCAGGTGTGCGATCGACTGAAGCGTTCGTATCTCACCAGGCGAGCCGCCGAGAGCCTCGATGGCGGCGACGGAGCTGGCGGGGTCGAACGCCCAGCCTTCCAGGATGATGGCGATGGTGTGACTGTCAGTCGCCAGTGAGAGGCTCGTCACGCCTAGGCGGGCGAGCGCCTCGATGGCCGTCGAGCCGATCGGCACCTCGGCCACATCTGTCGACACCAGCAACACCAGCTGTCCCATCGACAGCGAACGCTACGTACCTGATCGCAGCGGATCATCCGGCAGATCCCTCATCTTGGCGCGCCAGCATCGCGGCCAACTCGACGCGATTGCGCGCGCCGAGCTTGGCCAGGATATGTGAGACATGGCGCTCCACGGTCTTGCGCGACAAGAACAGCGAGGCGGCGATCTCCGGATTGCTCGCCCCCCGGGCCACCGCCTCGGCGATCTCGCACTCGCGCTGGCTGAGCGTGACCGGTGAGGTGGTCGGGCCGCGGCGCCAGGTGTGCACGCCCAGACCACGCAGGCGCGCGCCCGCCAGCTGAAGCTCGCTGCGCGCACCCATCTCCTCGGCCCTCCCCGCGACTCGCTCGTAGGCGCTGATGGCCGCGGCTCGGTCGAGCCGGGCCAGGGCGGCCGCCGCGTCCAGGTCGATCCAGAGTCGAAGCAGCCGATACCCCATCGACTCGGCGGCCCGGGCGGCCCCGGCGAAGAGGGTGGCGCTGGCGCCCGGATCGTCGCGAGCCGTGAGCAGGGCCCCAACGTAGGCCCGCCGGACGCCCGGGGCCCCCACACGCCGATCCGGGTGGGCGGCGTCCCAGCGATCGAGGGCGTCCGCGGCGGCGGCCTTCGAACCGATCCGCGCGCGAGCTTCGGCCAGCTGGAGGCTCGACTCCCACAGGCATCGCCCGCAGCCCGCGACGAGAGCGTCGTGTCCCATGTCCTCTGCCAGCGAGTCGAGCTCGTCGGTGCCGGGAGTGAAGAATCGCCCGATCAGCCCGAGGTGAAGGGTGCGGATGAGCAGGCGGAAGTGCGGGTCGCTCTCCGCGACGATGAGGCCCTCGATCGCCTTGAGATTCGAGGCGACGTCCGTGCGACTCGCCTCCGTCGCGCACAGCAGTGCCCGCAGCTGTGCGAGAGTGAAGCGCCGGGGCGGCCCGACCCGCTCGGCCAGTGCGATCGCCTGGCGCAGCAGATCTGACGCCTCATCGAGATGACCGAGATGATGCTCTATCCAACCCAGCCAGTGCATGGCCTCTACCTCGAGGCTGGGCATCATCAGGCGGCGCGACTCCTCGAGGGCCCGCCTGGCTCGCGGCTCCGCCGAACCCGCCAGCCCCTCTAGCTGCAGCATCGAGAAGATCCCGTCGGAGGCCGCGGCGAGGACCTCGGCGGGATCTCGCGCCGCGCGCTGAATCAGCTCCGCACATTGGTGAACCGTGCCGGCATCGGCTCGACGAATCGCCGCGTCGAGGTTGACGCGAAGCGCCCGGACGTAGGCGCTGGACTGCCGGTCCCCCAGCGCCGCTGCTCCACCGGCCTCGTCATGCAGCCGGGTGGCTCTCACCAGAGCGCGCTCGGCGAGCGCCGGGACCCCTCCCACCTGGTCCTCGAGCCACAGCAGGGACTGCGCGTCCAGGCAGTCGGCCTCGATGAGCAGAACGGCATCGTCAGCGGCCAGCTCTCGCAGCGTCGCCGCGAAGGCGTGCACGTCGAAGGACCGGCCCAGCCTGAGGGCCGCCCCGCCCGCGGCGAGCGCCGCGCGCGCGCGTTCCCCGGGAGATGGTGCGCGATCGGCGAGTGCGGACCACCTCTCGAGCGCCGTCGTCCAGTCCCCGAGCTCGACGGCCAACGAAGCCACCTGCTCGTGCAGGTCGTCGCCGGGGTCACCGCCAGGCGAGTCGGCGATCTGACCGAGCATGGCCAGTCCCTCGTTGCCCACGAGGCGCCGCTGGGCCGAGCGCGAGATGCGAAGAGCCAGGTCGCGTCCGTCGATGCCCGCGGCCACGCGATGCTCCAGCGCGCGCGCCAACTCGCGCACATTCTCTCCGGCGGTGTCCTCGAGCCAGCGAGCCAGGCGACGGTGCATGTCCACCCGAGCATCCTCGGCGAGCTCACGCAGTGCCATCTCTCGTATCAGGTCGTGGGCGATCGCAATCCTCGCTCCATCCTGAATCACCAGGGCACGATTGATGAGCTCCGCTGCCGCACTCTGCACTCGGACCTCCGGCCAGCCCATCAGGTCTGCGATCCCACCCTCGCTGAGGGGGTGGCCCGCCACCAGCACCAGCGCGAACAGGGCTGCGGGATCAGCCCCCAGGGCGCCGCAGCGTGCCCGGATGACGTGGCCCAGTGGCTCTCGGCGCGCAACGTCTCCCGCCGCGCTGTCGGAGACCAGCGCGCCCATCCAGAACGGTGATCCCGACGCCCGACGCCATAGCTGGGTCGCCGCGGCCGAGTCCAGACCCGGCGCCAGCGTGCGGAGCAGTTGGACGCCGTCAGACTCCTCGAGCGGGGCCAGCTCCATGCGCGCGAAGCGCTCGGCTGGCAACGCCGCGGCGCACTGTGACGCAAAGGAGGTGGAGCCCGGCGCCGGTCGACTCGCGCATAGTACGAAGAGCGCCGTGCGCGCGCTCGTGGCCGCCACGATCAGGTAGTGCAGCAGCGAGAGGGTCTCCCGGTCAACCCACTGCAGGTCATCGGCGAGCACGCCGAGCGGACACAGCTGGCGCGCGCAGCGAAACGCCATTTCGAACACGCGTACAAACTCAGGAGCCATCGGCCGTCCGGCATCACCGATGAGCAGTGCGTCGAGGCGCTCTCCCACATCCGGGACCCGGGCGAGCTCGCGCAGTAGCCCGCCGGCTGCGCCGAGAGCGATACCACTCGCGTTCGGATAGCCCTGGATTCTCACGCAGGGCCAGTCCAGCCCTCGGACCACTTCGGCCATCAGCCGCGACTTGCCCACACCCGGTGGGCCCACGATGACGGCTCCAGCGGGACCGGCGTCAGTGATGGCCGAGGCCAGCGCGCTCAGTTCGCCCAGCTGCTCCGAGCGACCCACGAATGACGAGCCCCACTGGCCCGTGCCCGCCGGCCGGATGCGCTCACGGCGCGTCGGGTGAGTCTCCACGTCCGCCCGCCGACGACCAATACGTGTGTCCCGTCAGCCGAATGTCCTGGTTCGAGCGTCCGCGCCCCTCGCACGAGGGCGACGGGCGCTCAGAGAGCCCATCACGCCACCGGAGCCCCGGCACGAACCGGCGCACCTCTCCCGCATCGGCAGAGGCACCACGTCGCTGGACAGGGCCATCAGTCATTCGAATAATCTCAATTCGCCCTGAGCATAGTCACCGTGACGCGCGTCTTCTCACGAGTCGCGCCCGCTCAACTCGTATCGGGTGACGGTGATCTGGATCGTGACCGAGGATCCCTCACCAACTCCACGACCCCAGATCGATCGACCTGACTCGCCACCGCACCGAGGACCAAGTTGGCGAAGGCGCCACGCTCTCGTCGACGATACGGGTGATCGGGATCACGGGGCCATCGGAGTCACGCTCGTCGCCACGGTGCTCCAACGACGACGCGACTCTCAGCGCTGCGCTGAGGACGAGCTCGGGGAGGCTTCCAGGCACGAGCACCGCTAGCCTGCGATCATGAGCGAGCTTCGCTGTGAGATCGACCAACCCCTCGCCGACGTGGAGTCGCGCGTGCGCACCGCCTTGGCCGCCGAGGGATTCGGGATCTTGAGTGAGATCGACGTCGCGGCCACGCTGCGCGCAAAGTTGGGTGTGGAACGTGCGCCGCTGCGCGTGCTCGGGGCCTGCAATCCGGCACTGATCAACGAGGCGCTGAGCCGCGACCCCGACGTGGCGCTGGCGCTGCCCTGCAACGTCGTGCTCGAGGCACTCGGGGAGAGCACGACCCGAGTCACCATCGCCGACCCGGCCCTGCTCATGAGCAACCCCAGCCTGACGGACTTGGTGGCCGACGCTCGTCAGCGCCTGCGGCGAGTCCTCGACGAGATCACGTCTTAAGTTGCCCAGAGAACACTGAAGATGGGGATGGTTCGACGTGCGCCATCCTGTCCCTGGACGACACGTCACGAGCGCACGTGCACCACCCGTGAGCGTCGCCTCAGCCGGCTCGGCGACGTTTCGGTCGGCTGTGCCTGGGCGCCGCGAAGGAGCATCAGTGTCAGAGAGGATCAAGTCGTGGGAACGTTCCCACTGAATGATGTCGGAGGTCGGGTTCGACAGCTCTGGCGCCACCTACTGGCGACGTGAGTCAGGACGGACCTTGCTGGCATCGGGGGCGAGACTCCGGCGCTCACCAGTGAGAAGAGTCCCACCGAGGCCGTTCACCGTGGCGGATCGCCCTGGTGGTGCGACTGAGAGCACGTCACCCCAGCGCCACGACATCGCCACTGCCCACGGCGCACGGGTCAAGCGAGTCGAACTCGGCCGCTCGCTCGAGCCAGCAGCTCCACGGCTGGCCGTCGCACCGCTCGACCACCAGCAACGCCGCGCTTCGATCGCCCGTCGTGCTGGCCACGTTGCGAGATTGGCGAGGCGCTCGCGCCCACGGAGTTCGACTCGATGAGTGACGACAGCTCGCTCCGATTCTCAGAGGCGAGACACGCACCGCACAGTCCCGCTCGCGCTACTCTCAGCCCTCAGCGACAAAGGGGGGTCAATCGTGTGGGCTCAGCTGATAACGGTGCGGGTCAAGCAGGGAGGCGTCGAGGGGGTCGAGAGGATCATGAACCGGCTGCGCGAAGCCGAGCAACCCGGTTCGGGTTTGATCCGCCAGATCGTCACGCGCGACCAGGCCGACCCGCAGGTGATCCGGACCCTCGCGGTCTTTGAGAGCGAGGAGATGGCCCGGGCTCGCGAATCCGATCCGCGCCGCGCCGAGGCGCACCGTGAGACCCAGGCAATCTTCGCCGAGATCCTCGATGGTCCGCCCACGTTCAACAGCCTCGACGTCGTGATGGCGTTGGACTACTGATCCGCCTCGCCACCCTGGACCTCGAGCGGCTGTGGCGTGCGGCCTCCGCGAGTGAACGGCGCACCCTGGTCGAAGATCTGAGGAACGGCCCTGCGCATCTAGTCGGTCCGACTCACGGTCCAGATAGCGGATTCTCCACCGACTCTGGTGACTCTCAAAGAAGCTGGCCGGGCCCCGGGTGACAAACCCGTGGTGTCGGACGGGGAAGCAGCGAGTCTGCTCGACACTGGCGGCTGGCCCGAGGCTCGCAGCTCGTTGGTGACCCAGTACGTCGCCCGGCGATACCGTGGTCTGCGAGTGTGGACGCCGTCTTGGCGCACTTTCATGAGGTCGATTTCGAAGGGGCACCCCAGGCACTGGGATACGACGAAGTTGCTCACCAAGTGCTCACCTGCTCAGACGGCTTCATCGATCCGAACCCCTCCGATCTAGACATCTCTCGCCTCACCGAAGTCGGTCGGGTGATTCGTCGTCTCCACGACGCACCAAGCACGTCTGTCCCTCCTGTCGAAACGGTCTGGAACGTCGCCATCGCTCCGGACCGGGAAGACCTACTCTGCCACCACGATCAGGCGCCGTGGAACCTCGTGCGCCCGGCGAACAAGCTGACGTTCATCGATTGGGATAGTGCCGGACCGGGATCGAGACCTTGGGACCTGGCCTGCGCCGCCCATGGGTTCGTTCCGCTCTCCCCCGACGCCCCGTTCAGCGACCAGGTCGCTGCCCAGCGACTCGCAGCACTGATCCAGGGGCACGACCTCGACCAGAGGGAACGTGGTCGTCTGGTCGATATGCGGCTCTTCGGATTTGAAGGGGCATCAAGGGTCTGAGCCGAGCGTTGTCGCCCATTCATCGTGCGTGCGCGAGACTCTATCCATGGCGCGACCGCGAAAGATCTCTGATCTGCCTGAGCAGAGTCCCCAAGAGATGATGGAGATGATGCTCGGAGTCCGTGGCGTGCACGTGATCGGCATCGATGACGAAGTGAAGGTGTTGCGCGTGGTCGTTGAGACGCCTGCGAACGAGGCGGTGTGTCCTCAGTGCGCCACGTCGGCCGAGCTGTTCGACCGCCCGACACGCGACTTGGCGGGCGAACCAGTCTTTGGGCGAGAACTCGTCTTCGAGTGGCACGTGAGGCGGTGGCGCTGTCCCAATCATCGCTGCGAGACCGACACGTGGGACGAGGAGTTGCCCCTGGTCGGTTCAGCCCAGTGGCGCGAGGCTCGCGAGTAGCGACCAGTTGGGCTTGCCCGCGAATAGCAGGGCGCGCACCCGGTAGTTGCGAAAGTTGGTGAACCCAAAGGCGACGCGCTTCACGCGCTTGATCAAGTTATTCATCGCTTCGGTCGGTCCGTTGGTGAAGTGGCAAGCGTGCCACGCGGTGATCTCGAGACGCCAGCGCTTGAGCGTTCGCCCGAGCGAGCGCACCTCGAGAGGGCGGATCTTGTCGGTGAGATCCTCAGCCAGCGCGTCGATCCACTCGAGGGCGAGTTTCTGATCCTGGTGTCCGTAGAGTTCGCGCACGGCCTCTTTCGCTTCCCAGGCAACCGCGACCTGCCCGTAGGGGTCGCCGGCGCGCAGGAGCCCACGCATCTTGTCCAGTCCCTTGTCGCTGAGGCGCTCACCAGCCATCGTGAGCAGGCGCCGCGCGCGGTAGAGGGGGTCGTTCTTTCGCCCGCGATGTCCGAGGACCTCGTTCTGGATGCGCCGGCGGCACTCGTCGATGCGTTCATTGGCCAGCTTGATCACGTGAAACGGATCGGCCACCTGGGTGACGTGGGGCAAGCAGGCGTCGAGGACGGCCTTGTAGGCGCCCGAGAGATCGAGGGTCGCGAAGGAGACACCCTCGCGCCAGGGCTCGCTCTGATCCATCAGCCACTGTCGCGGGGCGGGGCCGCCTCGTCCAGGCACGAGGTCGAGCAGCTGTCCACGTTTCACGTCGACGATCGAAGTGATGAACTCGGTGCGGTGATAGGGCGCGGCGCGCACGAAGGCTGTTTCGTCGAGTCCCAAGGCTTCGACCTCACCGAAGCGTCCCGGGTGATCGACGAGCGCCTCGCCGTAGGCGACGACCACGTCGTTGATGGTGTGCCAGTCACAGCCCAGCTCCTCGGCCACCTCGTTGACGCTGCGGCCCTTGCGACCCACGTCCTCAGTCGCTCGCAGCGCCGCGCGCCGGGTCAACTTCATCCGGGGGTGGGCGATGCGAACGTCCTGCTCGGTCCAACTGGCGTTCGGACAAATCTCCTCCGCGCAGCGCCACCGTCGTTTGTGCCAGTGCAGGGCGGCGGGCTTGCCCGCAAACTGCAGATCGACGAGCACGACTTCGCGCCAGCCCTTCGCCTGAGCCGCCACACCACAGACCGCGCACCCCGGTCGCTCGCTGATCGATTCAATGTGCAACTCCACTCGCTCGTCGTCAGAGAACAAACCGAGGACAGTGACCTCGGGAAGTCCGACCAGTCTCTCGAGCATCTTCCTCGGATCAGTCTCGAG
>JAJXUK010000081.1 GCA_021782915.1 Actinomycetes bacterium
GTGCCGATGGCGACCGTCGAGATGCCGAGCGTCAAGCACGACAAGGCGGTTAGTGCGATTCCAACTTTTCTATACATACCTATCCTTTATATTGATAGCGTCCAGCCGGCCTTCGCCGACGACTCTTTGAACCGTGTGGGTCCTGATTGCCTGACGCGGGGCCGGTTGGACCTTCGCGCCACTGTTCGATCAACCGCGGCGTTACGCGCACGTGACCGATCAACTGATCATGGTCATGTCTTCGTGGCTTCCCCCTCTCGTTGGCGACCTGGCGTCGCGAGATCACTCGATACCGGCGGCTGGTCGGCGTGCAGCCAGCACCGCGACACGTGACCCTCGCCAATCACGAACGCCGGTGGGCACTCGTGGCGACAGCGCGACGTAGCGTGCGGACAGCGCAGGGCGAACGCGCAGCCCTCCTCGGCGCGCACGAATGGTCGGCTCTCCCCCGCGCCTCGATCAATCCTCGCCGCGCCCGAGGGATCGGGCACCGAGGCGATCAGCAGCTGGGTGTAGGGATGCGCCGGCTCGTCGATCAGCACCGTACCGGGCGATCGCTCGACCACCTGGCCCGCGTACATGACGATCGTCTCGTCGGCGAGGTACCGCGCTGACGCGATGTCGTGCGTGATGTACAAGATGGCGAGGCGCTCGTGATCCGCCAGACCCTTGAGCAGGTTGAGAATCCCCAGACGCACCGACACGTCGAGCATCGAGATCGGCTCGTCGGCCAGGAGCACCGACGGCTGGACGCACAGGGCCCGCGCGATGGAGACCCGTTGGAGTTGGCCGCCCGAGAGCTCGTGGGGGTAGCGATCCAGGAATCGGTCGGGCGGGTCGAGGGCGACCCGGGCCAGGACCGACCGGGCCAGCTCGTCGACCTCGGCCTTGTGCGCACCGTGGATCAGAAGTGGGCGCTCCAGGCTGTGGCGCACGGGGTGCACGGGATTCATCGAGGCGAAGGGATCTTGGAGGACCAGCTGCACCTGGGCGGCGTAGTCCAGCGTCCGCCGGGCCCGCAGCGCGATGGCGTTGCCCTCGAGGAACAGCTCGCCCGACGTGGGCGTCACGATGCGCGCCAACATCCGCGCCAGGACCGACTTGCCCGAGCCGCTCTCACCCACCACGGCGGTCACCCGACCCGCCACCAGATCGAGCGAGACGTCCTCGACCGCGCGCGTCACGCGCTTGGCCGCCAAGATGCGTCCGGGCACGCGCGTCGTGAAGTGCCGGGTGAGCCCGCGAGCGCTCAGCCGGGCGACGGGGGCGACGATGTCGGTCATCGTCCGCTCACCCCCGGGGCCGCCGGGCCCGACGGCACCGTCCAGCGACGCGCCAGCGGCGCGGGCACGGGCACCACGGAGTGCTCGGTGTGCAGCCAACACGCGACGCTGCGACCCGTATCGCCGAGCGGCGCCAGCGGCGGGGACTCGGCGCGACAGCGATCCATGGCGAAGGGGCAGCGGGGCGCGAAGCT
The DNA here is from genome assembly GCA_021782915.1 of Actinomycetes bacterium. Taxonomy (GTDB): domain Bacteria; phylum Actinomycetota; class Acidimicrobiia; order Acidimicrobiales; family RAAP-2; genus RAAP-2. Next base: position 1,478 of record JAJXUK010000081.1, read on the forward strand.
GCAGCCCACCGACTCGGCGGCCAGGTCGGGCGGCGAACCCGCGATGCCCGTGAGTTCACGCCGCTCGCCGTGCAGCGGGGGAAACGACTCGAGAAGACCCAGCGTGTAGGGGTGACGCGGCGCGGCGTAGAGCTCGCCGGCGCTGGCCCGCTCGACGATGCTGCCCGCGTACATGACCACGATCTCGTCGGCCAGCTCGACCAGCAGCGACAGGTCGTGCGTGATGAAGATCATCGCGAAGCCGAAGCGCGAGCGCAACTCAGCCAGCTCGGAGATGATCTCGCGTTGGGTCACCACGTCCAGCGCGGTCGTGGGCTCGTCCATCACCACCAACTCGGGGTCCAGCGCCAGTGCCAGCGCGATCATGATCCGCTGTCGCTGGCCGCCCGAGAGCTCGTGGGGGAATCGGTCGAGTCGGTCAGGCTCGAGTCCGACGAGTGCCAGGAGCTCGGCGGCCCGCCGGCGACGGTCGCTCCTCGACAGCGAGCGTCGATGCGTCCGCAGCACCTCATCGAACTCTCGGCCGATGCGCCGAACCGGGTTGAGCGCGTTGAGCGCACTTTGCAGCACGATGGACACGTGCGACCAGCGCACGCGGCGCAGCTCGCGTTCGCTGGCCGTCGTGAGGTTGACCGGCGTCACCTGAGTCGGATCGTCCGGGGACGAGACGTTGAGAATCGCTTGGCCGCCACTGATGACCCCGGGAGCGCGCAGCAAGCGCGTCAGTGCGTAGACCAGCGTCGACTTGCCCGAACCGCTCTCGCCGGCGACGCCGAGCACCGTCGAGCGCCGCACGTTCAGCGTCACGTCGTGCACGGCTCGCACCATGTTGGCGTCGACGCCGTAGTGGACGCTGAGGTCCGACACCTCGAGAACGAAGGCATGTGCCGACGGCGTGGACTCGCGCGGCGGGGTCGCTCCGTGGCGCTCCAGGCGGTCCCCCACGTCGACGCGGCTCGTACTCACGGCGACACCACGTTTCGCCTCGGGGCGCCGCGCGGCGCCCGGGGCCGCAACACGGGCGTGAGCCCCAGCCGCGTGCGCCGCGGCAGACCCAGCGATCGACGCTGCCGGGAACTCAGCCCGCCGGCGCGCAGCCGCGGATTGATGAACTCGTCGATGCCGAAGTTCAAGAGGGCCAGACCCGTCCCCACCAGTGCGATGCAAATCCCCGGGGGAACGAACCAGTACCACTCGTTGGACAGGGGCGCGTTGTTCGCCTGGGCCCAGTAGAGCATCGTGCCCCAGTTCCATACGGCCGTGCTCGTCAGACCGATGTACGCGAGCGTGACGTAGGCACCGATCGAGTACAGCACCGTGAACAGGAGCGAGGAGGCGAGCACCGGCAGCAGGTTCGGCGCGATCTCGGTGAACATGATGCGCCGACGCGACTCACCGATGATGCGAGCGGCCTCGACG
>JAJXUK010000082.1 GCA_021782915.1 Actinomycetes bacterium
GGTCCCGTCTTGGAACTCGAGAAGCTCGTTGACCTTGGCCGAGGGCAGCCCGGAGACGCGCGCGATGCCGTCGCCGACCTCGACGACGCGCCCGACCTGCTCGGCGGCCACGGTCGGGTTGAAGTCGGCCACGTGGCGCTGGAGTGCCTCGGTGATCTCCGCGGCAGTGATGGTGAGCTCAGTCATCCCGGAATCCTTCTATTTAGTCGTTGGGCGCGTAGGAGGTGTGGAAGTGGCCCGAGGCCACCGAGTCGCGCAGGGACTGCAGGCGTCCCCGCATGGTCGCATCGAGTCGCAGGTCCCCGACCTCGACCAGCACGCCGCCCAGCAGGTCGGGCTCTTCGGCCACCTGCAGCTCGACCGCGTGACCGGTGAGAGTGGTCAGCGATTTCGACAGCGCCTCGCGCACCGAGCTGGCCAGGGCGCGCGCGCTGTGCACCCGGGCGACCCGCCAGTCGCGGGCGCGCGCGACGTGGTCGACCAGGAAGTCGAGCGTGCCCACGACGTCGCGGGGCCGCCCGCCGATGACGACGTAGCGAGCCACCCGCACGGTGGCGGGCGCGACGCGGGGGCCGAGCAGGCTCTCGGTGATCGCGACCCGGTCGGCCACCGGGAAGTCACGATCGGTCAGGAGGCGACGCAGGTCGTCGTTGCCCTCGATGGTGCGCGCCCATCCGAACAGCTCGCCTTCCATCGTGGCGAAGTCCGGCGTGGCCAGGTCCTCGAGCACCGCGTCGGCAAAGCCACCCACGCGGCGGCGCGCCTCCAGCAGCCCGAGGTTGGCCGGCGTGGCCGGGGCGGCCTCGCTCAGCCGCAGGGCCAGCTGCGCGAGCTCGGCAAACGAGCGCGCGACCTCTTGGGCCGGGACCGCGCGAGCGGCGAAGAGCAGCAGGCGCACCGTGACGGCGTCGACCTTGGTGCCCAGGAGATCGGCCAGCACCGCGGCGCGCACCGGACCCGACAGCGACGTGTCAGCCAGCACCGCGCGCAGGTCGCTGCGGGCCAGGACCGTCTCCTCGACGGCCTCCAGGTCCGCGACCACGGTGGTCAGGCTCGCCTCGTCCACGGAACCCAGGAGGGCGGCGGCGTAGCCTTCGAGTGCTGGCAGCATGGTCAGTTGCCTGTTCCCCGGTGGGCCTCGACCGTCAGGGCCTCGACCGCCTCGCGAATCAGGTCTTCGTGGGTGCTCTGGTCGACCTCGCGGCCGATGATCTTGGTCACCAGGTCGTAGACGATCTGGCCGATGCGGCTCGAGGCGTCCTCGATGGCCCGCTGGCGAGCCATCGCCACCTCCTCGTGCGCCTGCTCGACGATCCGTTCGAACTCGGCCTGGCCCCGCCCGCCGGCCTCCGAGCGCACCTGCTCGGCCATGGTCTGGGCCGAGGCGACGATCTCGCGGGCCTGGTCCCGAGCCTGGGACAGCACCCGGGAGCGCTCGTCATCGGCCGCGGCGGCCTCGGCGCGCGCCTGCTCGGCGGCCTCCAGGGACGCGCGGATCTTGGCCTGTCGCGACTCCATCGCCCGGTTGAGTGGCGGGAGGATGTACTTGGTAACGAGCACCAAGATGATCACCACCACCAGCAGCTCGACGAAGAACGTGCCGTTGGGCAGGAGGAAGACGGATGTACCGATCATCGATTCGACCCTTCTCTTCGCGCGCGCCGACCCCCCAGGGCCGCCGCGAACCTGCGGACCGGGGGCACCTACTGCTTCTTGAAGACGTAGACGAACACCACCATGAACAGCAGGTTGATGAAGTACATGGCCTCCACCAGACCCACCGTCAAGAAGAAGTACTGACGCGCCTTGTTCTCGATCTCGGGCTGGCGGGCGATCGCGGCGATCGTCTGGCTGCCGGCCAGGCCGTCACCGACGGCGGCACCGATCGCGCCGCCCCCCAACGCCAGGCCGCCCCCGACGAGCGCCCCGGCGGTGCGGACCGCCGCCCCGATGTCTGATGGGTTTGCCATGGTTTTTCCTCCTGGGTTTCCTACAGAGTGGTCGGCACCGCCGCCTCGGGAGCGGTGGGCACAGGGGCCTCCGCGTCCTCGTGGCTCATGGCCATACCGAAGTACAAGATCGTCAATAGCATGAAGATGAAGGCCTGGATCGCCCCGATGAACAGGTCAAAGGGCTTCCAGATGATCTCGCCGAAGGGCACCACGTAGATCGGGAGCAGGGTGGTCATCACCAGGACCATCAGGCCGCCCGAGAAGATGTTGCCGAAGAGACGGAAGGTGAGCGTGATGGGCTTGGTGATCTCCTCGATCACGTTGATGGGGGCCAGCGCCGCGTAGGGCTTGACGTAGTGGCGCAGGTAGCCGCGCAGGCCCCGCGCGCGCAGCGACTCGATGTGGACCCACACGATCACCAGCAGCGCCATGGCCAGGGGAAGGTTGACGTCGCCGGTGGGCGCCGGCAGGATATCCGAGGACACTCCGGGCTGCAGGGCCGAGGGGATGAAGCCGATCCAGTTGGCGATCAGGATGAACAGACCCAGCGTGACGCCGATGGGGACGAAGCGGCGTCCCTCGGGCCCCACGGCGGAGTCGGCCAGCTCACTGACCTGCTCGACCACGACCTCCCAGAACAGCTGCAGCTTGCCCGGCACGCCGTCGGTGGCTCGCGCGCGCATGCGAAAGCCCAGGGCCAGCAGGATCACGGCCGCCAGGACCGTCGAGGTGACCACGTCCACGTCGATGGTCAGCCCCAAGACGTGCACCGTGGGGTGCACGCCAACGTGGATCGCCTTCGCGGCAATCAGCAGCTTCACTCCGGTCCTCCCTGGCGCGCCACGACCCGCAGGACGTTGAGCACGAACACCACCTGGTACAGCACAAGCCCTGACACAATACCTAGTCCCAGAGGGACGCTCAGCCAGAGGAGC
>JAJXUK010000083.1 GCA_021782915.1 Actinomycetes bacterium
ACGAGGTCTACGAGGAGATGTCGGCGCGCGTGGCGCTACTTCCCGCGAGTCCGAGGACGGAGGCCCTTCGAGAGATTGCGGCCAGGTTTGAACTGCTCGTCCAGGACGGTGAGGAGGCGCCGCCGACCAAGGAGGTTCCCGAGTGGCTAGTCAGCGACCTGACGACTGGGGCGGGCCTGTCACGGGATACGGTCGCCGGAATGACCTGGGACGAGGCCATGTCAGCGCTGGTGGAGTGGCGATCGCGGCCACAGAGCAGCGACTAGGCCGCACCACCGACCTCACACGATCGGACACCCAGCATTCGGCGCCTGCCCGCCGGTGCTCATGACGCATCTCCTGACCAGAGGAGTAGTCGACGAAAGAATCCGAATGTCGGTGACGCTCGAAAACTGAACACTTCCGTCGCTTGAAAAGTGAACAGTTTCGATGACTCTAACTCTCCGAGTTCTGCGCGGTGAGAGCCACGCTCGGCAGGCTGTCCTTCTCACGACCTCGCAGGCGGTAGCTGGCGCCCTTGAGGGTGAGGACCTCGGCGTGGTGCACGATGCGATCGATCATGGCCGCGGCCACCACCTGGTCCCGGAAGACCGCTCCCCAGGCCGAGAAGGCCAGGTTGCTCGTCAGGATCAGCGAGGCGCGCTCGTAGCGCGAGGAGACCAGCTGGAAGAACAGGTTGGCCGCGTCCTGCTCGAAGGGCAGATAGCCCACCTCGTCGATCACGAGCAGGCCGTAGCGGGCGAGGCGGGCCAGCTCACGGGCCAGATCGCCGTGCCGGTGCGCCTCGGAGAGCCGGTTCACCCACTCGCTGGCTGAGGCGAAGAGGACCCGGTGCCCCTGGTGCGCGGCCGCGATCGCGAGACCCGTCGCCAGGTGGGTCTTGCCGGTGCCCGGTGGTCCCAGCAGCACGACGTTGCGTGCCTCGGCGAGGTAGCTGCCCAAGGCGAGGGCTGCCATGGGCCCGCGCAGTCCGCTCTGCAGGGTGAAGTCGAAGTCCTCCAGGCTCTTGCGCGCCGGGAGACCCGCGGCGCGGATCCGCAGCTCGGCCCCCGAGGCGTTGCGCGCGGCGACCTCGCGCTCCAAGACGGCCGCCAGGTAGTCCTCGTGGCTCCAGTGCTGCTCGCGCGCGGTCTCGGCGAGGCGCTCTGCGCACTCGGCGACGCGCGGGGCCTTGAGGGCGCTGGCTAAGTGGATGACCTGCTTCAGCGCGTCGGACTCGGTCCTCTTCACAGCTCACCCACCAGTCCGAAGGCCCGGTCGTAGTCGGCGAGGTCGCGCGTGAGACCCTCGTCGGGGACGCGAGAGGGCCGAGCCTGAAAGGCCTTTCTCAGCACGCGCGCCATCTCGACGTGGGCGGGGTCGCTGAGAACCTGGCCCCGGGCGTAGACCCTCGCGTGCTCGGCGACGAGATGTCCCTCACAGCGCACGCGCACCCGGGTGAGGTCGCCGGTCACGTCCACCAGGCGCCCGATCATGCGCGGGTCGACCGAGTAGTCGCTCGAGTCCAATCGCACGTAGTAGTCCCGGGGCAGGCGGATGCGCTGGTGCCAGCCCAGGTGCAGGGGTCGCGGGGGCAGCTCGAGCATGCTCGCCAGGTCCGCCTCGAGGCGCTCGGTGGGAGCGAACTTGACGGTGCGCACGACCCGAGCGTTGGCTCGGGTGAGCCAGTCGGCGAACTGGGAGTTGAAGTCGGCCGGGCTGGCGAAGCTCCTCCCGGGCAGGAAGGACGTCTCGAAGAAGCCGTTGCGCCGCTCGATGATGCCCTTGGACTCCGGGTCGCGCGCCGGCAGCTGGACGAGCCGGGTGGCCAGGGTCCCCATGAAGGAGCCCACCCCCTCGGCCAGGCGTCCGCGCCGCCCGATGCCACCCTCGTTGTCCCAGAGCAGCCGACGCGGCACCCGTCCGAGCTCGCTCAGGAGCTCCCAGGTGCCGAGCAAGAGGTCCTCGGTGGTCCTCGTCGGGATCATGAGCGCGAGCATGTAGCGCGAGTGCGCGAGCGTCATCACCAGCACCGGCAAGAGCGGCGTCGAGCCATCCTCGAGGGGAACCTCACTCGGCGGGAACCACAGGTCACACTGGATGGCGTCACCCGGATCCCAGGTGAGCCGGTCGGCCGGGTCCACACGTCGATAGTCCGGGCGCAGACGCGCCACGTTCTCGCGGAACCAGGACTGAGAGCCCGTCCAGCCCACTCGCTCGGCCAGCACGCTCGCCGGCAGGTCGTTGAACTCCGCGAGCAGGGCCCTCACCCGAGCCTCGACGCTCACGAAGGATCTGTCCGTCGGCGTTCGCTCGTAGCTCGGCGGCTCGCTGAGAGCCGCCATCTTCACGACCGTCGTGCGCGAGATCCCCAGCCGCTCGGCGATGCGAGCCTTGGGGACGCCCTCGGCCACCAGTCGTCTGATCAGTGCCCAGTCTTCCAAAGTGATCACCCCTCCATGTTCGGGTGTTCACTTTTCACCGGCGAAATCGTTCAGTTTTCGAACGGCGTCGACATCCGAAGCCATTCAACGGCTGGAGACGCCTTGGTCGGCATGTGTCGTCGTCACAAGAAGTCGCACGAACTCACTACATGATCTTGACGCGGAGGGCTCCATCATCCGGACCGTGACCTCAGTGCCGTCACGAACTTGAGGCCGTAGATCCCTTTACTACGAAGCCAACACCCATGTCGAAGACGTTGGTGCAGACGAGCCCCTCGCGCGGAAGTTGCACGTGGAAGATCACGCTCGGCGCGAACTCCACGCTGATGGCGTCGACATGGCGTGGCGCACACGTTGCTGGGTACCCAAGGCCGGAGATGCCCGTGAGGTCGATCCCCAGACTCACACTGGCCACGGAACCCTTCGTCTTGAGGATCACCGTGTGAGTGGTGAAGGT
>JAJXUK010000012.1 GCA_021782915.1 Actinomycetes bacterium
CTTGGTACTACTGGTCTTTCGTGGTGGGCCGTACAGGACTTGAACCTGTGACCCCTTGCGTGTCATGCAAGTGCGCTACCAGACTGCGCCAACGGCCCTTGAGTCCTCCACCCTACCACCCGGGTCATGAGGTTTGGCCTCCCTAGAGCAGGCGCAAGCTCAACTGACCCAGGTTGTTGAGGATCACCTGCTCCTTCAAGACCTCCACCGCCGCACGAGCGTCGGCGAGGGCGTCATGGCCGCCCGGAACGATCCCGTAGTGACGACAGAGCTGCTCGAGGCCCCTACGAGGGCGCAGATCGCGCTCGGGCTCTATGGCAAGGTCATGTTCGACGACGTCGATGATGCGCAGGCGCCCGAGGGCTAGCCCGTCGTCGGCGGGATCGCGCTCGAAGACCGACTGGTAGCTGCGCCGCAGCATCTCCAGGTCAAAGCGCGCAACGTTGGCACCCACGACGTAGGCGCCACGGGCGTGATAGGAGCTCAGCGCGGACACCGCCCGGCTCAAGCCGGCCGACACGCTCAGGGCCTCACCACGGGCGTGGCGCATCTCCAGATCCTCCAGCGACACGCCGTGCACACGCTGGGCACCGGGACTGATTGGTCGGTCCGGCAGGACAAAGAACTGATACTCCTCGACCAGCTCGCCAAATCGATATTCGCAGAATCCGTAGGAAATGGCGCGCTCGGAGGTCACGCTGAGGCCCGTAGTTTCGGTGTCAAAGCCCATCAGCAGCTCCGGAATGCGGGTCAGTTTCTTCACCGAATCCACTCTCTCAGGCCCGTCTCACACACCGGGCACACTGTACCGAAGGCCCTGACCACACTGAGCCGAGAATTCAAGGGAAGATTGAGTGACTCTTAGCATCCTGTTAAGAGTCGTCCGCTACTCTCGAAGCCCGACCCCCCAGTCAAGGACAGTGATGCGCCGAACTTCCCGATACCTCTGGAGCGCTGGAGTCGTCGCCGCGGCGCTCGCGCTGAGCAGCGCCCTGGCCGGCGCCGCCGGCGCGGCCACGTCGGGCGCGCCCGTCTCAGCTTTCTACCTGGTCATCGGGGCCTCCGACTCACTCGGGGTCCAGCCCCAGTCCCAAGCCCTCGGTGGGGCGCGCACGCACGCCGGCTACGCCAACGATGTCGTGCTGGCCGAGGCCGCACGCGGGGTCAACCTGGACATGACCCAGGTGGGCTGCCCAGGCGAGACGACGTACACGGCGATCAACGGCGGAGACCGCTGCTACAGCGGAACCACGACTCAGCTGTCGCTGGCCCTGGACTTCCTGCACGCGCACTACAGCGACACGGGTCTGGTGACGATCGACCTCGGCTTTAACAACCTGCTGCCCTGCCTGCGCGGTGGCGCACTGGATCCGACCTGCGTGGACGCGGCGCTGCCCCAACTGCGCCTGGACATGACGACCATCCTCACGGCCCTCAAGGCGGCTGCCGGTCCCCACGTGACCATCGTGGGACTCACGCACTTCAATCCCTACCTCGCCTCGGCCCTGGCGGGCAGCACCGGCAAGGTGATCGCCTCAGACTCGGTCGAGCCGCTCGCCAACCTGAACAAGGAGCTGGCCGACGTCTATGGCTCCTTCGGCGTCGCGGTGGCCAACGAGGTCGCCGCGTTCCAGTTGGACGCCACGACGCACCACCACACGGCCCAGTTCGGCCTGGCGACTCACATCTGCTCGCTCACCTACATGTGTCGGACGTCGCACGCGCCCAACTTCCACCCCGACAGCCACGGCTACCACCTGATCGCCGAGGCCATCATTGACGCCCTCGGCCCCCACTGGCCCAGTTGAAGGGACGCACCCGTAGGGTGACGTGGTGCGCGTGACGACTCTCTCCCTCGTGCGCCACGGTGAGAGCACGTGGAACGTGGCGGCTCTCCTGCAGGGCCACAACGACGAGGCGCGCCTGACGGACCTGGGACGCGACCAGGTGCGCGCGACCGCCACGTCGCTTCGCGACGCCGGCGCGGTGGGCATCGTCTCGAGCGACCTGGCCCGCACGCGCGAGAGCGCCGAGGTCATCGCCGAGGTCCTGGGGCTGCCGGTCTCTCTTGACGCCGGGCTGCGCGAGAGGAACCTGGGCGTCTTCGAGGGCCGCCCGGCCAGCGAACTGGACCCCCTTCTCATCGGCGTGCGCGACGGGGTCATCGTCGACACCGAGGCTGCCACGCCCGGCGGCGAGACCGTGACCGCCTTCGCCCGACGTGCCCAAGCGGCCGTCGAGCGCATCGCGAACGCGTACCCGGATCAGCACGTCATCGTGGTCACTCACGGCGGTGTCTTCCGCGTCCTGAGGGCCCTGGAGTCCGGCAGTCTGCTCGGCGCGGCGTGGTTCGCGGTGGCCAACGCCGCCCTCTACGAGCTGCGAGTCCCTGCTCCCTAGTCGGCCGCGACCTCCAGGGGCCCGTCCCCACGATCCGGGTGCCAGTGCGCCGTGCGCACGCGGTGTGGCCGCAACGTGGCCCAGCTGACCCGCGAGCGACCCACGACGGCCTTGGACACCGGCGTGCGCGCGAGGATCGTGCTCAGGAGCAGACCCATCGAGTAGACGATCACCAGCGCCAGTGGCGCGCGCAGCTCCCAGGGCCAGTTCAGGTGCAGCGCCCCGAAGACCCGGCCGAGTATCGGGATCCAGATCATCTGAGACAGGTACACCCCGTAGGAGTTGTCGGAGCCGGACTGCACGAGTGAGCGCGTCAGCGGCCCCCGTCGCGGCGCGACCAGGAAGACGCCGAGCAGGTAGACGCACAGGATGGCCCCGATGTTGTAGGGCAGTATGAAGGGCGCGAACACGTTCGAGCCCGTCCACAGCAGCGACGGCAGTCCCACGTGTCGACCCAGAACGAGGAGGCCCTCGCCGAGGGCCACGCCTCCCAACGTGGCCGCGACGAGCCCTCGCGCGTGGCGCACGATCCAGTCGTGCACGTCGTCCAGGTGCAGGGCGACGATGACTCCACCGACGAGGTAGACGGGATAGGAGATGATCAGACGCGTCTGGACCATCCCCGGCACGTGCAGGCCCAGCGGGTGCGCGACCAGCGCCCAGCCGTAGAGGACCTGCCAGATGACCGAGGCCCACATGATCTTCACGTGCCAGCGCGCCGCACGGCGAAGGGCGAAGAGCAGGAGCGGAAAGATCGCGTAGAACTCGAGAATGACGAGCAGGTAGTACAGGTGGAAGTAGCCCGTTGCCAACAGGTGCCAGAAGTAGTGCGCACCGTGCAGTGAGAGCACCGCGTGTGCGCTCAGGGAGTAGTACGGGAAGCCCGAGGTCGGCGTGGCCGAGGTGAAGAGGAAGTAGAGCACCGTCCACACGACGTAGGGCAGGCCCACCGAGATGAGGCGTCGCTTCGCGTAGATCCCGTAGTCGATGCGCGCGCTCTCGCGATAGCTGTAGGCCAGCATGCTGGCCGAGACGAAGAGAAAGGCGTCGCGGCTAAAGCGCGTCAGCATGATCACGCCGGTGGCCAGGGTGCTGGTCGCGAGCGGGGCGAAGAAGATGAGGGCGTGGGTCGAGATGACCGCGGCCTGCTTGATGGGCCGCATCGCGTCGATGTGATCGAGTCGCTTGCGCGTGCCCTGGGGCGGCGTGCTCACCGCAGGCGCTCCACGTGTAGGACTCTCACGGCGTCGAGCTCGCGTGTGCGCAGCTTGCCCGTGGCGTGGCGGGGCAACTGGCCCACCACACGGATCTCCGCCGGACGACGCACGCGGGCCAGCTCGGCGATCAGACTCGCGCGCAACTCAGTCAGCACCCCACCTCGATCGACGTCACCCAGCTCCACGTAGAGAACCGGCACCTGGCCGAAGACGTCATCGGCGACGCCCACGACCGCCGCTCCCAGCACGCCGGGCAGCTCCAGGGCGATCTCCTCGATCTCGCGCGGGTAGATCTTCTCTCCTCCCCGGTTGATGACGTCGTCGCTGCGTCCGACTAGGTAGAGATTCCCCCGAGCGTCAAGGTAGCCGAGGTCCCCCGTGACCAGCCAGCCACCTTCGCCAAATCGCGCCTCGTAGCCCGGTGACTCGTAGTGATCGATGACCGATCGCCCACGGATCTCGACGGACCCGACCTCACCGCTTTCGCCACGCCCGCCAGTGTTCACCCGCACCTCCACACCCACACCCGGGCCCACCGAGCCGGCCGGACGCTCAGCGTCCAGAGACGTCGCACAGATCTGACTGGCGGCCTCGGTCATGCCGTAGGACTCGATGACGCGTACACCGGTTCGCGCCTCGAAGCGCGCCAGCAGACTCGCCGACAGGGGCGCCGAGGCCGAGCGCACGAATCGCAGGCTCGCCGGCACCTCATCGTCATCGCCCAGCTCGACCAGCCGAGCGATGATGGCCGGCACCGCGTTGATCCACGTCACCTCGCGCTCGGCTGCTCGCGCCCAGAAGCCCGTTCGACGGAAGCGCTCCTCGAGCACCAGCGACGCCCCGGCGCTCAGGCTGGCGAGCACCGCCACGACTTCGGCGTTGACGTGCCACAGCGGCAGGGGGTTCAGCCCGCGATCACGCGGTCCCAGGCGGTGGTGCTGGGCGATCTGGCGCGCGGCGGCGAGGAGTCGGGCCTCGTCGAGGGCCATCACCTTTGGCACCCCCGTCGTGCCGGAGGAGGCCAGGATCACGCCACCGGACCCGGTGACCCGCTCGCCGCGACTCCACGGACCTGAGAGTTCGTGCCAGGGCAGAGTCACCCCGGCGGGAGCGGGCCGATCGGCCAGGACACGCTGGAGCCGGAGGGTGCTGAGAAGACGCGCCCGGGCCCCCGGGGTCGGTGCGCTGTTCGTCGGATCGAGGGGCGCGACCCAGAAGCCAGCGGCCAGCAGCCCGAGGAAGCTCTGCACGAAAGCCAGCGGATCCGAGACCATCAGGCCCACGCGCTCGCCCGGGGACCAGCCCGCGCAGCGCTCGGCCCACACGCTCACGGCCTCCTGCAAGTCGGCGAAGCGCACGTGGTCCGCTCCCGGCGCACCCAACAAGAAGGTCTCCCCGGCGCGCGTGGTGGCGTGCCAGGCAATCACCTCACGCAGGGTCGTCTCGGCCGGGGCCGATGCCGTAGACGTCATCGACTCAGTACATCATCCGATGATCGGCGTAGTGCTTGAACTCCAGCAGGTTGAGCGCCGGGTCGTGCACGACGAACGCCGAGTGCACCTCGACCAGGCCCTGAAAGCGTTCGCACACCTCGGCGAAGAACGGCACGTTGCGCTGGTGGCACAGAGAGTACAGGGCCTCGAAGTCGACCCGCTCACGAAAGGTCACACCGAAGTGTCGCGGATACATCGCGACGTCCTGGATCGCCAGACGCTCTGGACGCGGCGAGAGGTGACAGACCAGCTGGTCCCCGAAGAAGTCGAAGGTCACCCGATCCTCGTAGCGTCGCGCCAGCCCACAGCCGAGCTGGGTGACGTAGAAGTCGACGGTCTCGTCCAGGTCGTACGCCGGCACGGCCAGATGGAAGACGTCGCGCGACTCTCTCATCGCTCGGATTCAGCCGGGTGGGCGGTCTCGAAGGCGAAGAGCGTGTCGCTGCGCAGGCCCAGTCGCAGCGTCTCGACGTTGACGACGTCGGACATGGCCACGTTTGCCAGGTTGACCCCGGCACCCACCCGACGCACGAAGTAGCCCTGCAGGTCCATCGTCGGGGCCTCGAAGATCAAGCGCTCCTCGGGCACCGGGCCGTCCAGGATCTCCTCGACCAGCCCGTAGCGCAGCTCGCCGCTGGGCCGGCAGATGCCACCCTTGCCGCTCTCTCGCGTCTCCAGCGTCACCAAGTGCGCACCCGCCGCCAGGTCGGCCTGGATCGAACTGATCCACGTGAGCGGGGACATCGTCTCGCTCTTGACGTTGTCCTTCGAGCCCACCTCGGAGATCACCTTGAAGTCTCGACTGAGCTCAGCCACGTAGCGCGCCTTGTCGGCGTCGGACAGCTCGATGGTGCCGTTGGAGACCTCGACGTACTCGCAGGAGAACTCCTCGGCCAGGTTCTTGAAGTCGTCCAGTCGCCCCTGCAGCAGGAACTTCTCAAAGAGCGTTCCGCCGAAGTAGTAGCCGACCTGCTCGCGACGCAGCGCGTCGGTCTTGACTTTGAGATCGTGGGTGACCAGCGCGGTGCCCCAGCCGAACTTGACGAAGTCAATGAAGCCTCCGTGGCTCTCGATCACGTCGACGAAGTACGCGGTCGGCAATCCGCCGTCAATCGCCATCGTGAGTCCGGCCTGACGTGGCTTGCTCGTACGCTCGGGCAGTTCCAGCGCGATGCTCACGACGATCCTCCTTCGACGACGTCGCCCCGCGAGTGGCGGTGATCAAGCCCAGGCTACCGAGCGAGTATTTGACGATCCTGTGACGAATGCGCCTGGTCGCATTGTCCGCTGAAGTGATTCACTTGACTACGGAGTTATGCAGTGAAATCACGGAGTCTGGTGGTGCACAACGGCGCAGGAGGCGACCAGCGCAGCGCGTGTGCGTCGAGCAAGATGGCGATCAGAGTCGTACGTGTCCGCTCGAGGAAGGGGACTCATGGGCCTGTGGATCGGCGCGATCGTTCTGCTCGTGGTCCTGGTCCTCGTCGTCGCTCTGAACGTCACGATGCGACGGCGCGGCTACTCCATTCCGGGGCGCACCGTCGTGCGCTGCTCACGCGGACACCTCTTTCGCACCACGTGGATAGAGGGGGGCTCCTTCACGGCCGTGCGCCTCGGGCCGACGACGCGCTATCAGCGCTGCCCGACGTGCCGGCGCTTTCGCATCGTGCACCCGGTCAAGGACGCCGAGCTCAGCGACGAGGAGCGCTCTCAGGTCGCCGAGTGAGACCCGAGGCACGGTGAACTAGAACCACCCGCTCGCCGCGGCGACGATCGTGTTGGCGATCGCGCGGTAGCCGTCGTTGTTCGGGTGGTCGTCGGGCCCAAAGGGCGCCGGCGTGCACATCCAGGTCCACGAGCAGGCGTAGAGAACGTTCACCGGCACTCGTGTGGCTCCCCACGTCGTGAGGGTCGTGTCGTCGATCCGGTACGCCCCGGGCACGTTGGCCACCGCCACGTCGGCTGCCCGATAGATCGCCGTCAGCTCGGTGTCGAGCTGAATGATCACCCGACGCGTCGCCTCGGCATCAGCGAGACTCGAGCGCGGGTTCACCACGTCCGAGAGGAACGGATCGGCGTACAGCAGGCCCACGAAGTGCACGCGGGGCCCGGCCGCCGACTTGAGCAGGGAGATCACCCCGGGCAGGTTGGCCCGCACCTGGGCCAGGCCCGCGCTGGTGCACGCCAGGTCCGGCGGCTGCTTCCACAGGCAGGCGCGCACGTCGTTAAAGCCCAGGTCGATGCTGACCAGGCCGACCTCGTCGTGGTGCGAGGCCAGGAAGATCGTCGCCGCGCGGCGCTGGGAGCCATCGCCCAGGTAGCAGTGATCTCCCGTGTGCAGCATGGAGTAGGTCGTCTCGCCGGGACAGCCCACCTGGCGCAGGCTCAGGTTGACGCCGCGGCGGGCCAGCATCGCCACGACGTCATTGGCGTAGCCGGTCTGGGTCCGTGCACCGTTGTGGTGCACGACCCCCGTGGGCTGAAAGCCCAGCGACGCCGAGGCACCGACGTCCAAGTAGAAGCCCGCGGACGCCGCGTTGGCCCCCGAGGCGGCCGGCGCGCCCCACTGAGCGGCGTCCGCCGCGCCGAGCAGGCCCACCAGGCCCAGGCTGATCACCCAGAAGGCCGCGTCACGCAGGCGTCGAACGCCGGTGGGCCCGTGACGGGTGCGCCCCTCTAGCTGTTCAGCCCCTGACGTGGACACGTGCTCGACCCCCGACGCGCTCTGGGAGAGACCCAGACTACCGCCGCCCTCGCGCCGTTAGCCCTCTAGCTGTCGAGTACACAGGACACGACCAGGTGCAACGCCGCCTCAGCCCTGCGCCAGGGCACGCTCTTCGGCCAGGGAGTTCCCGCCGTCGACGACGAGGCACTGACCCGTCAGGTAGCTCGCCGCCGGCGAGACGAGAAAGGCGATGACCGCGGCGATCTCCTCGGCTCGTCCACTGCGACCCATCGGACTCGCACGCCCCTGACGGGCCTCGTGCTCGGTCTGAGAGTCCGTGGCGATCCAGCCGGGGGCGACCGCGTTGACGGTGACGCCCTGATCGGCCGCGTCGAGGGCCAGCGCGCGAGTGAGCCCGACCAGGCCGGCCTTGGCCGCGGCGTAGATCGGCTCGTGGCGCATGGCCATGACCGGGCCGGTGACCGAGGAGACGAACACCAGGCGCCCGGCGCCAGAGTGCACCAGTTCGGGCATCGCGGCCTGGGCCATGTAGAAGGCCGCGTCGAGGTTGCGAGCCAGACCGGCCCGCCACATCGACGCGTCGACCTGCTCGAGGGCCGCGGTGGGCAGGCCCGGCTCACTCACCGAGGTCATTCCGGCGCTGTGCACCAGCACGTCGAGTCGCCCGTAGCGCTCGAGCGCGAGACGCACCAGACTCGCAGCCGTCGACGGCTCGGTCAGATCGCCCACGAGGCTGCTCACACTGGCCCCCCGGCGCGCCAAGTCACGGGCGCGCTCCTCGATGCGCGAGGTCGTCGACGTGAGCACGAGGTGATGGCCCGCCTCGGCCAGGGCCTGGGCCGTCGCGAAGCCGATCCCGTTCGCGGCTCCCGCCCCGGTGATCAGGGCTACTCGCGCGTCGCCCGGTGCCATCAGGGCCCCGTAACGCGCGAGCGCACGGCGCACCGGTCGGCCCCGTGCCCGCACGCGATCATCTGCGCAACCACCTGCGCCATCCGAGACGCTCGCCGCGCACCCGCACCAGTGACGTGGGTCCGGTCCCGGTCACGCGCGCACCCCACGTGGCGTCTCGGGCTCACGACGCGGGCGTCAGGGGCCGAGGCGAGACTCGAGGAGCCTCGTGGAGGCTCGATGCATCCCCCGTACAGACTGTGCCCCACGCGCTTCCCTTCACGCGGCCGAACTGGCGCAGCCGCCGCGATCTGGCACGAGACTAGTTCGACTCGCTCAAGATCAGCCGACGTCGCGGGTGCTTCTCGCACCACAGCTGACTAGTGGTCGCTGCTCACGGAGCCCTCGGCCTCGTGGGACGTGGACGGCAGAATGCCCACGGAGACGGCGAGGCTCGGGTTGCTCGTCGAGGGAACCACGATCACCCGCTCGCCCACGCGCAGGCTCGAGCGGCTGATCGTGAGCTTGCCACTCATCACGACGCTCGACGGGCCCAGCGTGTAGGTGCTGGTGCCCGCCGCGCTGCTCACCGTCAGCGAGTTGGCCGAGACCGCGACGATCGTGCGCGCCGTCGGCGACACGCTGAGCGCCGCGGTGCGCACCAGCGAGGCACTCGTACTGACCGTGGCGGGCGCGCTGGCGGTGCGCGCGGTGCCGGCGCGGCTCGAGGAGCCGGCCGCGGTGACGGGAGCCGGGTTGTGGCGAGCGACCAACTTCGCGGCGGTGACGCCGGCGCCGACGGCCAGGACAGCGCTGAGCGTCCAGGTGGCCGCGTGCTGAGTCCGCTTGGCGGAGGTGCGATACATCGGTGCTCCCTTCGTGCAGGTGGGTGACTCCACCCTGCCCGACGAGTCTGGGTCGGGCGTGTGGGAGCCCTAATGGGGCCCTAAGAATCCGAGCCGCGTGCGCTGAAGGACGCCCCTACAGCGCCGCGTGCAGGACGCCGACGCCGCTGAGCAGGCCGTAGAGGGCCAGCGCGCCCACGATGAGCGTGACGACGCGGCGCGAGAGCCCACGCAACTGCTCCGTCGGCGAGAGCGCGCGACGCTCGAGCACGAGCAGCGTCACCAGCACGAGGGGAAGCAGGAGGGCGTTGAGGACCTCGACGTCGACGGCCAAGGAGACGATGTTGACGCGAGCCAGCACCAGCGCGGCGCCGAGAACGTGGCTGAGGATGTAGGTCGCATAGAAGCCGGCGCTGGATCGAGAGGGGGCGTCGTTGAGGCTGTGCGACCAGCCGAAGACTTCGCTGAGACCCCAGGAGGCCGCGAGGGAGACCACCAGCGCGGCGAGCAGCGAGGCGCCGAGCACCGCCGCACCGACCAGGACTCGTGCCAGTCCGGCGCCGATCGTGGCGCCGAGGGCGCTGACCATCTGGGACACGGTGCGCAGCGCGTAGGCGTGCTCGCGCCCGTGCGAGCTCGCCGCGAAGGCGACGATGACGGCGATCATGATCGCCTGGGTGCTCAACGCGCCAACCAGCGTGTCGCGCCGCTCAGAGCGAAGACTCGACGGGCCCAGTCCCTTGTCGACGATCGCGCCCTGCTGGTAGAAGATCATCCACGGCATGATCACGGCACCGACGTTGGCCGCCAGCAGGATCAGGTACGAGCGGTCCGCGAGGGGCACGCGTGTCAGACCGTGGGCCACGTCCGCCCAGCGCGGGCGAGCCGCGAGCATGGCGGGAATGAAGGCGAGCTCGGCCAGGCCCAGTCCCAGGGCGACGCGCTCGACGCGCCGGTAGCTGCGCGTGAAGGCCAGCGTCACCAGGAAGGCCGTGGCGACGGGGATGCTGAGCCACTTGGAGACTCCGAAGGCCTCCCCCGCCCCGGCCACGCCGACGAACTCACTCAGCAGTGCGCCCAGGGACGAGGCGAACAGGGCGAGGCCGGCGATGACGCCCCAGGAGCGCCCGAGGTGTCGACGGATGAGCGCGCCCTGTCCGAGACCCGTGAAGAGGCCCAGGCGCACGACGATCTCCTGGACCACAAACAGCGCGGGCACCAGGGCCAGCTGCGCCAGGACCAACCCGTAGCCGAACTGCCAGCCCGACTGGGCCGCGGTGACGAGGCTGCCGGCGTCGGTGTCGGCCAGCATCACGACGAGGCCCGGACCCCACACTGCCAGCGCTCCCAGCGCGGCGCCGCGACGGCGCGCCGCGAACGCCCCCGCCGGGGTGCTCGCGTCATCGCGCGCCACACCCATCGTCCTCACGCTAGGAACCGCCTCGCTGAGCCCCCAGGGGCCTTGGTCACAAGACGTCCACCCCCGAACGTGAGCCGCGCTGCACAGCGCGTCACGACGGCACCCCCTCGGCCAGACTGGGCCCATGCAGCTGCGCCCGGCATATCCGCTCACCACGACACGGCTCATCCTGCGACCCCTGACGGGCGAGGACGCCGACGCGGTCCTCGCCTACCGCTCACGCCCCGACGTGTGTCGCTACGTGCCCTTCGAGCCCATGGATCTAGCCGGCGTCACGGCGAGGATTGGAGAACAGTGGGCCGCCCACGAGATCACCCGAGAGGGTCAAGCACTCGTGCTCGGCGTCGCGCTCAAGGCGTCCAACACGGTCATCGGTGACCTCACGCTCATGTTTCACAGCGCCACGCACCAGAGCGGCGAGATCGGCTGGGTGCTCAGTCCCGAACAGTCCGGTCGAGGTTACGCGACCGAGGCCGCCCACCGACTCTTGCACCTGGCCCTGGACGAGCTCGGCCTGCGTCGAGTGAGCGCGCGCGTCGACGCGCGCAACGAGGCCTCGCTTCGACTGGCGGCGCGCCTGGGCATGCGTCGCGAGGCCCACCTCATTGAGAACGAGTGGTTCAAGGGCGAGTGGACCGACGAGATCGACTTCGCCCTGCTGAGCCACGAGTGGCGCCTCATGCATGGACCGAGCGCGGGGCCCGACTGCTCCGGGCCCGTTCTCGTGCGTCCACTGAAGCCCACCACGAACTGACCCCCCAGGTGTGCGAGGCCCCCCGGCGGCCTCGACGCGCGCGACGCGCGGACTTCGCCTCAGGCGAGGTTCGCGCCCGCGTGGGGACCGGGTCGGCCCATCGCGCGCAGGTGTCGAAAGTGTGACGCCACGGCCGCGCGAAACGAGGGCTGGACGTGCCGTGGAATGCCGTAGTCAGCACAGAGCGAGCTCACGACCGGGGCGATGATCGGGTAGGCCGTGTGCGGGAGACGCGGAAAGAGGTGGTGCTCGGTCTGGTGGTCGAGGCCACCGGCGTACCAGCGAAAGAGCCGGCTCAGGGGACCCGAGCCGTGGGAGAAGTCGATGCTCGATCGCACCTGCCACTCGTGCCACTGATAGGGCGGACGCGAGCCGGCCTCGGCAAACTCCGCGCCCTCGACGACGTGGGCGGACTGAAAGACGACGCCGAGCACGAAGCCGACCACGAGCACGACCCCGAGGGCGCCCAGGGCGACGACCCACAGTGGGTGGGTGAGCACCGGCAGGCCCAGCATCAAAGCAAGGAAGCCCACCTTGGTGAGGACGGCGACGACGGCCTCGGAGAGGCGCGAGCGCGATCGACGGTGGTGCCGCGACACGCCGACCAGGGTCGCGACGTCGTTGAACATGATCTCCAGCACGGTGACGCTGTAGAGGGGCCACAGGTACAGGTGCTGGATGCGGTGCCAGAAGTAGCGACGCTGAAACGGCGCGAGTCGTGCGAGTGGTCCTAAGTTGATGTCCGAGTCAAGGCCGACCACGTTGGGCGAGCCGTGGTGCAGGGTGTTGTGCCGATAGAGCCAGCGGTTCGCGTCGGCCCCCAGGGCGAACATGCTCCAGCCGACGAGGCGGTTAGCTCGCGAGAGGCGCTTACTCGACGTCGCGAAGAAGGCGTTGTGGTTGGCGTCGTGCTGGATGTTGAAGCCGACCGCCGCGAAGGCCAGCGCGAGCGAGAACGCGGCGAGCAGAGTCACGGCCCAGCCCGAGGCGACGATGACGCCGACGAAGCTACCCAGGTACCACGTGGCGATGATCACGGCCTTGACGTGTAGGCGACGACGCGCGTCGCGCAACGTCGCCGCGTCCAGTCGCTCGGTGACCGCTCGGTTCAGCGCTCCAGCAAATCCCCCAGTTGATGTCGGTGGGGTTCCGACGGCAATGCTCACGCGCCTTGTGTCCTCGATCAACGACGAGACTCCAGCCTATGACCCGTCCCGGGCCATCTGACCCGAACCTCCAGAGCCGTGAACGAGACGGCGCGCGGACGGGCCCCGCCAGGGCCACGCTCAATCCCCGCACCGCGCATCGAGCACCCCTCGTCACCTTCACGCTGCCCTCTCGAACCCAGCCCGAGGTGCCGGATGAGGCCCCGGGCGAGTCAGATCTCACTAGGTGCCCGCACACCCAGTCAGGGCGAGTAGACTGTCCATGGCGACTTGGCCGAATTGGTCGGCCGATCGTTTTCAGAATTGAGTATTCGTGGCACAAGGGACTGTGAAGTTCTTCAACGCAGAGAAGGGATACGGCTTCATCTCGCGCGAGCAGGGTGATGACGTCTTCGTTCACTTCTCCAACATCCAGGGTGAGGGCTACCGGAGCCTCCAAGAAGGTCAGCGCGTCGAATTCGACGCCGCGCCGGGCAAGAAGGGCGAGGAAGCCCAGAACGTCCGCGTCATCTAGGCCCTCGGCGACTGGCTGTCGTCCCTGGGCCCGAGCGGCACCAGGGACGACACCGTCGCCACCTTCTCAGACCGAGAGTGCGACGCGTCAGTCGTCGCACTCTCGCTGTGAGGCGGCGTCCGGATTCGAACCGGAGTACGGGGCTTTGCAGGCCCCTGCCTAACCACTCGGCCACGCCGCCAGGAACGACCATCCTACAGGTCCGCTGGTGGCTCACCGCCCACTTCGCCGGACGTTCACGACCGAGAGCAACGCCTCGGTCCGCGTCTTGGCGTGTGCGAATCGCGCTGCTCCCTTCGTGTGGCGCCGCGTGAGGGCGACGAGCGCGGCGTCGAGCAGTGAGGACCGAGCCACCTGAGTGCGGCTCTGGCCAGATCAGGCGTGACGGCGCGACGTTGAGGCTCACTCACCGTGCACGTGACGGGCCGAAGGCGTGAGCACCGCGCTGGCGCGCCAGGGCGGTGCCGAGCTCGCTGACGCGCGTCAGTGCCCCTTGGCCGAAGCGACGTCGGATCTCGTCCACGGCGTCACGCAGAGCCTCGCGCTCGACCTGGGCGTCTTGGGCCGAGCTCGCTGCGCCGGGCGGCGCCGCAGCCTCAGCGTCATCGACGTCCAAGCGAAGCTGGATCTGGCTCTGGCCGCGCAGAAGCAGCGACGACGCGTGCAGGCCCAAGAGACGCACGCTGCGCGCGAGGTCCACGCTGCCCAGCAGCGCCTCGGCCAGCGCGTAGAGCGCCTCCTCGTCGTCCAGGCCGAAGGCCAGGGTCTGTGAGCGACGCACCTCGTCGCGCTCGTCGTAGCGCACGATCACGCTCAACGTGCGTGCCAGCAGGCCACGCTCTCGCAGCGTGCGTGCCAGCACCCCCGCGTGCGTGCGCGCCGCGTCGAGCACGTCGGAGCCCACGAGCGAGCGCCCAAAGGTCTGCTCGTGACCTAGTGACTTGACCGGCCGGTCACTCAGCACCTCACGCGGGTCCTCCCCGCGCGCGAAGCTGACCAACGTGCTGGCCATGGCCGAGCCCAGGTGCGCCGAGAGGTCGGCCTCGCTCACGCGAGCCAGATCTCGCACGAAGCCAAGACCCAGCTGGTCCAGCTTGGCCGCCGTGGCCGGGCCCACCCCCCACAGGGCGCGCACCGGCAGCTCGGCCAGCCAGCGCGTCTCGGTGCCCGGGTCCACGTAGAAGACTCCCGGGCCAGGCACGAGTCGCCCGGCGAGGACCTTGGACTTGGCCTCGCGCGACGCGAGCTTGGCGAAGAGCTTGTTGCGCGCCACGCCAACGCCACACTCCAGGGACATCACGCTGCGAATGCGCTCGGCCAGCTCGTGCGCGGCCGGCACCGGACGCACGCCGTGGCGCTGCAGGCCCCGCAAATCGCAGAAGGCCTCGTCGAGACCTAGGGGCTCGTAGCGACTCGTCAGTTCGCCGATCAGTCCGTGGAACTGAGCCGAGAGCTCCTCGTAGCGCTCGAATCGCCCCGGCAGGATGATCAGCCCCGGACAGCGGCGCAGGGCCGTCACCGAGGCCATGGCGCTGCGCACCCCGTAGCGACGCGCCTCGTAGCTGGCGCTGGCGATCACCCCGCGCTCGCCCGCTCCGCCGACCGCGACGGGCCTGCCGACCAGGCGTGGGTCGTCCAGGATCTCGACGCTGGCGAAGAAGGCGTCGAGGTCGACGTGCAGAATCGGCGCCTCGACGAGCGAGGGGTCCTCAGAGGGAGAGTTCGAGGTGGCGGAAGGCCTCACCGAAGCCCACTCCGATCTCGCGACCCGCGTGCGCCGCGCGCGCGTACACCATCTCGCGCACCCCCTCGGTGTCCGCGCCGAGCTGGGAGACGTGCGCGAGCACCGCCTCGACCTTCACCTCGATGCTGGGCGTCACGTCCAGCACCACGTCGGGCTCGTGAGTGCCCGAGAGCAGCACGTGGCTGACGGCGTGGGCCTCGCCGGCACTCGGAAAGTACAGCGGCATCGCCGCGGCGGGCGCCACGGCGTCCAGCAGGGCCCAACCGGTCTCGCGGTGGTCGCGATGATTCACGTAGACACCATCAAAGAACACGGCGGTGGGGTCCGGTCCGACCACCACCTCGGGCCGCAGACGGCGCACGTGGCCCACGAGGACCTCGCGCAGCGCCGCGTCGTTGATCACCTCGCCGTCGGGTTGGTTCAGGCTGGTGGCCGACGCCAGACCCATGACGCTCGCTGCCAGATCGAGCTCACCGCGGCGCGCGGTGCGCAGGTGCGACGGATCACCCTCGCCGTGCGAACCCTTCGAGCCGTCACAGACCACCACCAGGTGCACCGCGGCACCACGGCTCGCCCACCTAGCCAGCAGGCCACCCGCGGCGACGTCGGCGTCGTCAGGGTGCGCGTAGACCGCCAGAACACTCGTGGGCCGCAGGTCGAGCTCGCGCATCAGCCCCGTGACTTGGGAGCCGTGGACTTGACCAGCATTCCGATCTCGCGGGCGAAGTCCTCAGAGTTCTCGAACCCTTTGTAGACCGAGGCGAAGCGCACGTAGGCGACCTCATCGACGTGGCGCAAAGCCTCCAGGGTGGCCATGCCGACCTCCTCGCTGCTCACGTCGCGCCCGAGCAGACGCATCGCATCCTCAACGTCGCTGACCACCCGCTGCAGAGCCCCCTCGTCCACCGGGCGGTTCTTGCAGGCCGCGCGAACCCCGGCCAGGATCTTGGCCCGATCAAAGGGCTCACGGTCCCCCGAGCGCTTGAGCACCGCGGGGGCAAACTCCTCGACGCGCTCAAAGGTCGTGAAGCGCTGCCCGCACGCGGCGCACTCGCGCCGACGCCGAATCGCCCCGCCATCTTCGGCGAGGCGCGAGTCCACTACGCGGTCCTCATCGGCCGCACAGTAGGGGCATCGCATGTAGGCAGGATACACCGGGGAATTCCTTGAAAAATTACGGGATCAGGACGTGCTCTCCCGGCACGACGACGTCGCTGCGCAGCTCGCGCACCAGGTCGCGACGGGCCAGAGTCGGCTCGACCGGGTTGATGAGTCGGGCGATCGAAGCCACGCTGTCGCCCGGCTGGACCACGTACACCATGCCCGCGGCCAGACTCGACGAGTCGGCGAGGTCGGTCGACAGTCCCGCCGCCGTTGAGCCGCCCATGGCCAGACCGGGCCACGCGATCACGATCGCCGCGACCACTAAGACGCTGAGGGCCAGGCCCGCCCGGCGCCGCTGGCGCAGGCGCGCGCGGCGCGCACGACGTAGCGCCAGGGCCGGTCCCTCGCGCATGACGCGCGGCTCGCTCACCACACGCAGCACCGGGCGCGCGGTGCTCGTCTCGTCGAAGTAGCACTGTTCCAAGGCCGACATGGAGCTCCTCTGCGAACGTCTGTTCGTATAGTGTACGGCGAACACATGTTCGATGCAAGGGTAAACGCCCGGTGTGACAGTGCCCTTATCTACCTCCTGATCAGGAAGGCTCGTCCGAGACGCCCGAAGGCCCCCCACTCGTTGCGCCACCGGGTGGCGGCCAGCGCCGCCGGCACCTCCTCGAGTCGGCGCACCAGGCGCACCTGGTGGGCCGCCACCAGCTGCGCCACCCGGGCGGCCAGCTCCGCGCTGGGGTGATCGTGCGAATCGGTCACCTGGCCGTCGGTGACCATCACCATCACCTCGCCGCGCCGGCGCAGTGAGAGCGCCCACTCCAGGGCCGGCCCGTCCACCCCGTTGCCCACGTTGCCGGGTGCACTCGCCACCTTCACGCGTCCGGGGCTGACGAGGACCCACGCGTTGGGCGTGCCTCCCTGGTCCCCCGGTCGATGGCTGTAGCCCACCACGACGCACTGCGGCCAGCGGGCAAGCCAGCGCGACAGCTCCTCCGGCTCTACGCCCATCGACCCGGACTGATCCACCAGTACCACGCCGCCACTTCCGCGCCGAGCACGCGCGAAGCCCGCCCGTCGATCATCGGTGAGCAGACGTCCGGGCCACACCAGGCAGGTGCCCGTCGTGCTGGGGCGTCGGTATCGCTCCGCGCCCGAACGGCGCCGCAGGCCCAGGGCAGCCTCCGAGAGCACCAGCGGCGCGAAGTGTCCGGTCGGCAGGCGGCGTGCACCCGGAGCGAGGGAGCGACGAAAGGCCCGCAGCGCATCCTCGCCCTGGGGCGCGGGGGCGTGCATGACTTGACTCGCCAAGCGGGCCAGGACGATCGTGACGCGCGCGTAGCCCTCCGGGGCGCCGGACGCGTCCAGCTGCGTCGAAGCGAGGGCGCGGTTGTCGAGTCGCTCTACGTGGACGAGGGCGCGACGGCGCAGCGCACGCAGCCCGGGCATCCACTCGGGCCTCTCCCGACGAAGCCCGGCCAGGAACGGCTTCTCCGCCCCGGTGCCCAGCACGGCAAAGAGAAAGCACACGGCCTCGTCCCAGCGGCCCTCGCGGGCTAGTTGCAGCGCCCCCGGCTTCTCCGTGCCGTCACAGAGCAGCGCGACGTTGAAGCCGAGGCGCCCCAGCAGAGCGTTCACGCGAAACTCCTCCACGCACTCCAGGGCACGCGTTGACACGTCGAAGAGAGACCCGAGGAAGTCGGTGGCCACCGGGCTGATGCGCAGGTGCATGAGTTCGTGCGCGCGTACGACACGTGAGGCCGCGTCCGGGCCGAGGGGCACTTCGATCACCCGGCCGAGCAGGTCACAGCTGGCCCCGCCACGCAGGGAGGTACCCGGACGCACCCGCCAGCGCCCCGACTCGGCCCCGTCGGTGCGACCGGTGACGAGCTCCGGATAGACGCTCACAGCGCGCTGACGCTCAACGCGTCCAAGACCCCCAGTGCTCGCTCTGCACCAAAGACGAGGCTCGCCGCCCGCTCGGGCCCGTGACGCCGGCGCAACTGATCGAAGGCGTAGAAGCGACGCAACGAGACGCGTCGCCCCTGCTCGGCGAGGCTGCCGGCCAGTGCCGGGCCGCGCAGGTCTTCGCTGAGACGCTCGACCGCGGCGGGATGCGGCCGATCGATGCACAGCGCCACGGGAAAGCGATCCCGCAGCGCATCCGGCAGCTCGTCAAGTCCCTCGAGGTTCGTGGTCATCACCACGCTGTAGGCCTCGCCGGGGTGCC
Source organism: Actinomycetes bacterium (assembly GCA_021782915.1). GTDB lineage: Bacteria > Actinomycetota > Acidimicrobiia > Acidimicrobiales > RAAP-2 > RAAP-2. The sequence continues at coordinate 18,471 of JAJXUK010000012.1, forward strand.
ACCACTCTCCCGTGGCGGGATGGCGCCAACGCGCCGACTCACTCGAGTCCGTCATGGCCAAGAGCACGGAGAGCGCGTCGCCGCTGGCCCGGTCCACCTCATCGACGACCAGGCGCGTTCCGCGCCCGTCCGTCCCGCGCCAGGCCCGCAACGCGGGACCCTCGACGAAGCGCCAGGCGCTCGCACCGGCGGGCATCCACGTGCCCGTCACGTCGCCACTGGCCAAGTCCTCCGTACACACGAGGCGCTCGGCCACACCCGAGGTCCCCTCGTGCAGTGCGGCGTAGGTCTTTCCGGTGCCGGGCGGTCCGTAGAGCAGGATGCGGTCGATGCCCGCGGCCAGGACGTCCTCGAGGTCCTGCCAACAGGCTCCGACGTGGGCGGTGCTGAGGTCCATGTCTCTCCTTGGTCGGCCCCACAACGGTCGCGGGCGCAACCGAGTGCGTAAGAGACCGCTCGAGAGACCAAGCGGAGGTTCAGGACGAGGGCGGGGACTCCTCGCGGCACAGCTTTTCCAGCACGGGCATCACCGTCTCGAGCAGCGTGCGCTCGCGCGGGCTCAAGACGGCGAGATTCGCGCTGAGACCCGAGGTGCGTTCTTCGCGCAGCGAGTCGAGCGTGCGCTCTCCACGCGGGGTCAGTCCGACCAGGCAGGCCCGCTTGTCCGCCGGGTCGTCGTGTCGCTGAACCAGGCCGAGGTCCTCCAGGGAGGCGACCACGCGCGTAGCCGCCGGTGCGCCCACGGACTCAAGCGCGGCCAGCTGGCTGACGCGCAAGGGTCCGCTGGCGTCCACGGCGGCCAGCGCCGAGATCTGCGAGGGCGTCAGACCCGCCGCGGCGTGCTGGCGAATGGCGCGCATCAGACGAGCGACCACCACCTGCAGACGAGCGGCCAGGGCGGCCTCGCCCACATCTCGATCCGTGCCCATCAGCGCACCACGTCCGTCTCGATGGCGAGCTCGCCGGGCACCGCACCCGCACCGAGGTCGAGCTCTTCGAGACGCTCGGCCGCGGTGTGCTCCTGGAAGACGAAGCGCTTGCCGCGTAGGGCCGAGGCCAGCGCGCCGATCACCGACATCGCGACCGCCATGCCGAAGACGATGTAGAGACCGTGGTGGAAGGGCGACTCGATCAGGCTCGGGAAGAACCGCTTGCCCGTCAGGGCGGCCCACTGGGCGGCACTGACGTGCGCCGCGCTCGCACTGTGCAGCAGCGTACCCAACGGGTTGTAGCCGAGGAATGACGAGAAGAGCGTCGCTACCGCCGGTAGGTGGGCGATTCCGTTCGCCATGTCAACGGACACGCCGTGCGCGAGCAGACCCGCGCGCAACGAGGCCGGCAGAGAGTTGGACAGCCCCACGATCATGAGCGAGAAGAACAGTCCGATGGACAAGACCATGCCGGAGTTCATGAACGCCGCTTGGATGCCCGCGGCGCCGCCACGCTGGTCGGCCGGGACCGAGTTCATGATGGCCGTCGTGTTGGGTGCCGAGAACATCCCACCGCCGACGCCGTTGAGCGCCACGAGCAGGGCGAAGGTCCAGTACGGGAAGTCGGTGGGGATGGCCAGCAGTCCGAGGAACGAGCCACCGAAGATCAGTAGGCCGCTCGTGGACAGGATGCGTGCGCCGTGCCGGTCCGACAGGTACCCCGACAGCGGCCCGGCGACGAGGAAGCCGAGCGTCAGGGGCAGCAGGTAGATGCCCGCCCACAGCGGCGTGGCGCTGTAGGCGTAGCCGTGCAAGGGCAGCCAGAGGCCCTGCAGCCAGATGATGAGCATGAACTGCAGTCCGCCGCGCGCGATCGCGGCGAGCAGTCCCGCGATCGAGCCCGTCGAGAATGCCCGGATCTTGAAGAGGCGCAGGTTGAACATCGGCGAGGCCACCCGCAGCTCGATGACGAAGAAGACCCCGAGCAGAATGAGGCCAACGGCCCCGAAGGCGAGCACTCGCGGCGACGTCCAGCCCATGGAGCTCGACCCGTACGGCTGGATCCCGTAGACGATCGTGGCCAGCAGCGACGTGAGCCCGAGGGCAAAGGTGAGATTGCCCCACCAGTCGATGCGGGCCTGGGCCCGCACGCCGTTGTCGCGCAGGCTGTGATAACTCCAGAACGTGCCGATCAGCCCGAAGGGCACCGATACCCAGAAGACCAGTCGCCAGTCGCCGATTGAGAGCAGGCCACCCAGGATGAGTCCGACGAAGGACCCGCCGATCGCGGCCACCTGGTTGATGCCCATCGCCAAGCCGCGCTGCTCGGGCGGAAACGCATCCACCAGGATCGCGCTGGAGTTAGCGAAGAGCATCGCACCACCCACTCCCTGAACGAGACGGATGAGCACCAGCCACATGGCGCCCGGGCCACCTCGCAACGGGTCGAGGGCCAGGGCGATTGAGGCCACGGAGAAGACCGCGAAGCCCACGTTGAAGATCCGCACTCGGCCCATAATGTCGCCCAGGCGCCCGAGGCTGATCACCAGCACCGCGGTCACGAGCAGATAGCCCTGCAGCAGCCAGAGCAGGTAGCCGACGTTGCCCGGGCTCAGCGGGTTGATCCCGATGCCCTTGAAGATCGCCGGCAGTGAGATGAGGATGATCGACGAGTTGATGGTCGCCATGAAGATGCCCAGTGTGGTGTTCGTCAGGGCAATCCACTTGTAGCGGTCAGGATGAGCGAGTAGCGCGCCAGCCGGCACGGTGTGAGCCTCCAGTTACTTGCTTAGTTACAAGCAACTATAGCGTCGCACTCACTGCTGAGCGCCCGTCAGCGCACAGCAATTCGGCAACCACCCCGTAGATCTCCTCCCGCTTCTCCCGTGCGCGATCGACCGAGACTTGGCCCGTCATGCGCCTTCACCCTGCTAGTGGGACACCGACGCGACGATGACTACACGGCCTCGCCCAGGTACACCGCGCGAACGCGCGGGTCCACGAGAAGTTTGTCAGCAGTGTCGGTGAAGACAATGCGACCATTCTCCATTACGTAGCCACGGTCGGCCAGGCGTAGTGCTTGCGCTGCGTTCTGCTCCACGAGGAACACCGTGGTGCCGGCATCACGAATCTCCCCGATGATGCGGAAGATGGCCTCAACGATCATCGGTGCCAGACCCATCGAGGGCTCATCGAGCAGCAGCAATCGTGGATGACTCATCAGCGCACGAGCGATGGCCAGCATCTGCTGCTCACCACCAGACAAGTTGCCGCCCAGCTGCTTACGCCGCTCCTTCAGAATCGGGAATGTCTCATACATTCGGTCGATGTCCTCAGAGATTGATCCCCGTCGACGAAACGCACCCATTTCTAGGTTCTCCTCTACCGACATCTGAGGAAAGATTCGACGTCCCTCCGGCACGTGACTTATGCCCAGTGACGTGAACTGATGCGCCTTCGTCCGCGTCACGTCTCGACCATCGAACGTGATCGTGCCCGCCACAGGGGCGTGCAAACCCGAGAGCATCCGCAGCGTCGTCGTCTTGCCCGCTCCGTTCGCGCCGAGCAACGTAACGATCTCACCCGCGCTCACCTCGAAGCTGACTCCGTGCAGGGCCTCAATTGCGCCGTAGCGCACGACGGCGTTTGACACCTCCAACATCATGAGTCTCCCGCCGTGCTGGCCGCGCCGAGATAAGCCTCAATGACCGCCTCGTTCGCCCGAATCTCCTCCGGCGTACCCTCGGCGATCACGCTGCCGAAGTTGAGCACGTACAGGCGCTCCGCCAGAGCCATCACGAGCTTCATGTCGTGCTCGATGAGCAGGATCGATACGCCACGTTCGTCGCGCACCTTGCGGATGAGCTCGGTCAACTCAAGCTTCTCTGAGGGGTTCGTGCCAGCAGCCGGCTCATCCAACAGGAGCACTTGAGGTCGAGTTGCCAGAGCCCGCGCGATCTCCAGGCGTCGCCGGTCACCATAGGACAGTGACGACGCCAAGAGATTCGCCTTGCTGCGCAGGCCCACGAAGTCCAGCAAGTCGACGGCGAGCTCGTCCGACTCACGTTCACCGTGCCGAGTTCGCGGACCGCGCACCATGGCCCCGGCGATCCCGATGCCACGATGAGACTCCGCGCCGATCTTCACATTCTCGAACGTCGTCAACGCCCCGAAGATTCGAGATGCCTGGAAAGTCCGCGCGACGCCCAGCGAGCTGACCCTGTGAGCCTTCATTCCAATCACGGACACGGACCGACCACTCTTTGCTGACAGCGTGATGCGGCCCTCTTGGGGCTGATAGACGCCGGTCAGGGAGTTGAACAAGGAGGTCTTACCCGCGCCATTCGGGCCGATGACAGCCAGAATCTCCCCTCGACGCATCTCGAGCGAGACGTTGTTAAGAGAGACCACGCCACCGAAGCGAAGAGTTATGTTCTCGACGTTGAAGATGAGTTCGTCGATCATGGGACGTCTCCCGTCAACACCTCATCCATGTGCCCCTGGCCCGACTCAGCCAGACCAATCTCGCGCTGACGTCGCTTCGACGGAACCAGCCCCGACGGACGAAAGATCATCATGATGATGAGTAGTGCCCCAAGGTAGATGTAGAGATCCTGGGGCTGATAGCCGGCCGGCGGCGTGTGGATGAGATACATCGAGACGGTCTGGATGACGACCGCACCCACCACGGCACCCGCGATGGACCCCATTCCGCCGAAGATCACGAGAACCAGAATGTTGATCGAGAAGTAGATGGTGAACACCGAAGGATTGACGAAGTTTGTCTGTGCCGCCGTCACCACTCCCGCGAAGCCGGCGCTCGCCGCACCGATGGAGAATGCCATGACCTTGTACTTCAACGGATTGATGCCCAGCGACTCGGCCGCCACTTCATCTTCACGGATCGCCGTCCACGATCGGCCCACCCGTGAGTGCTCCAGGAGCGAGAACGCCACGACGAAGAGAATCACGAAGGCAAGGGTGAGGTAGTAGTAGGGCACCGGGGCAAGCCCCCACACATACTTGAGGGGCCCTACGTCGACCGAGAAATGAGGAACCTGACCCGAACCGGCAGAACCTCCCGTGATGCCATTGAGATTGTCCACGAAGAGGAAGATGATCTCTCCGAAGCCGAGCGTGACGATGGCCAGGTAGTCACCACGCAAGCGCAGGGTTGGAGTGCCGAGGAGGACTCCCGCCAGCATTGCGAGGAAGATGGCGATGGGAATCGCGAAGAACGGGTTCAGATGCACGCCGAACAGTGGCGGCAACGGCAGAGCCCCCGTGACCCACGCAGTCGCGTACGCGCCCACCGCGTAGAACGCCACGAATCCGAGGTCCAGCAGCCCAGCGAATCCGACGACGACGTTCAGACCAAGTGCCAAGAGTACGTACACCGCGATCTGCTCGACCATTGCCGTCTGCCAGAAGGGATCCGTGACAAATCGAGGCAGGAGCGCTCCAATCACCACGAGCGCCGCTGCAACGCCCCATCGCACCGAGCCCTTGTTCGCGACGGCCCGTGGTCTTTCTGTCAGCGACCGCACACCATCCCGGAGACGATCACCGTACGAGCGCCACAGCGAGATAAGGAAGTAAATGATGACGGTGAAAGCGAGAAACTGCACGATTCGCGGAACAGGGAACAACCCAAAGAACGAGACCTTCTCACCAAAGGAGCCGCTGAAGCCCGCGGTCGGCGTCTCGTTGCTTCCCGGAGGTCCGGTCACTAGTTCGACGACGGCCATCGCGAGCGCTAGAGAGAAGAAGCGCCCCAGGGCCTTGTGCTTCAGCCACCGAGGCATCACGCGGCCCTCCCCAGTCGCTCACCCAGAATCCCTGTGGGCCGAAAGAGCAGTACCGCAACGAGAACGCTGAAGGCAACCACATCGATGTAGGCGCCCGATACGAAGGCCACGGAGAGACTCTCGACAACGCCGAGCAGGAGCCCCCCCAACACCGCACCGCGGATGTTGCCAATGCCACCCAACACCGCCGCCGTGAAGGCCTTGAGAGCAGGAGTGAATCCCATCGTGTAGATGACACCGCTCTGGATTCCGTAGAGGAACGCGGCCGCACCGCCCAGCGCCCCGCCGATGAGGAACGTAAGCACGATCGTGCGATCGATGTTCACGCCCATGAGAGACGCGGTCTCAGCATCCTGGGCAACGGCACGAATCCCGCGACCAAGACGCGACTTCGCGACAACTCGGTCCAGGAGGACCAGCATGGCCGCGCCGGCTCCCGCCACGACGAGGTAGTACAGCTGTACGGAAGCCCCGAAGATGCTGAAGACGGGCCTATTGATGAAGAGGATCGGGAGCGTGTAGTAGTTGCGACCGAACTCCTTGCCAGCGAGATTGAAGAGAAAGTACGAGGCACCGATCGCGCTGATGAGGTAGGCGAGGGCGGGAGCCCGCCTCCTGCGCAGGGGACGATACGCAACGCGCTCAACGAGAACCGCGACGAGCCCTCCTGCAACAGCCCCCGCCAGCACCCCGAGACCAACGAGGAGAACCGACTCGAATCCAGACGGCTGCGAATTGCCGACCACGGCCCGCAGCAGGAACAGGCTGGCGAAGCCGCCTGACATGAAGATCTCCGAGTGTGCGAAGTTGATCAGCCGCAAGACGCCGTAGACCAGGGTGTAGCCAATGGCGACCATCGAATAGATGAAGCCAGACGCGAGTCCCCCAACCAACAGGGGCCAGAACTCCAGCCGAAGCGTCGCGAAGTGGCTTGTGAAGTAGTGAATCATCGAGGTGCTTCCCGTAAAGTCCGCTAGTACCGCACGACAGTAGACGGAAAATGGTGATGCCGGGAGCAGTAGCTCCCGGCATCACCATTTACGAGACTCTAACGATCAACTGTGACCGATGGAGTTGATCACACCATTCTGAACCTGCGAGAAGTCCACAATGGTCTTGGCATTCAGGTCGCCGTTGGACTGGAACGACAGCGTCCCCGTCACACCCTTGAACGTCAGCTTGTGCAGCGCGGTGATGAGACCCGGTCGCAGCGACTTGACCGTCGACTTGCTTCTGAAGATCTTCTTCAGCGCTGCGATGATCATGTTCGTCGCGTCGTAGGACTGAGCAGCGTACGTAGCGTTCGCCGCCGGGAAGTGGGCCAAGGCCTTGTAGGCCGACGCCAGCTTCCCAGTCAGGGTCGCACTGCCGCCACCGGCGACACTGAGGTACACGTTGTTCGCAGCGGCAGCGGGCGACGTGCCCTGAACCAAAGCGGGTGAGAGTGAACCATCGCCGGACATGATGACACCCTTGTACCCAGCGCTGTAGAGTGCGCCCAGGAACAGTCCGAAGTCACAGTAGTAACCGCCGTAGAACAGCCCGGTAGCTCCGCTGGCAACGATCTGGGTCGCGGCGGCGGTGTACTCGCTCACCGAGGCCGTGCCGCCACAGGAGCCCGTCTCCGGGTACGTGTTCGAGGTAACAGTCGCACCGAGGGTCTTGGCCTCCGACGCGACCACCGCGGCCAGGCCCGCTCCGTAGAAGGAGCCATCGTCAACCACGTAGAGGCTCTTGACGCTCTTCGTCTTGACGAGGAACTTCGCGTCAGCGGCACCCTGGACGTCATCGCCCGCGACAACTCGCATGAAGTTGTTGTTCTTCTTGCCAGTTGCCAGTGCAGCAGCGGTCGCTGATGGGCTCACCGTCGCGATGTGCGCCGCCGAGTAGTAGGGCTCCGCGGCGCGCGTGGCTCCCGAGAACGCTGGGCCAACAACGGCAACCAATGACTTGTTGTGAATCGCCGATTGAGCCTGTGCCGGAGACAGTGTCGGGCTCCCCTGGTCGTCATAGGTAGCCATGCGCAGGTTGAACGGAAGCTTGTGCGTGGCGTTCGCATTGTTGATCGCCAACTGGACGGCGAACACCATGTTCAACCCAAGCTGCGCATTGGACCCAGTCAACGGGCCCTCATACCCAATGGTGAAGGTCGGCTTACCGGCCGCCCCCGACGACGACGCTAGACCAACCGCCGGCACCGTCAGGGCCAGCATGGCCCCCGACGCGGCAATCGCCACCGTCCTGTTCAAACGAAGCTTCACTTCGTCCTCCTCAACTGTTTTGACTCACTCCCCCCCACCGTCACCCGTCTGTCACCGAAGACTTCGTCGAGCACTACCGCGGCGGAGAAACCTAGGCCACCGTGGCCATCGCGCAAGAGTAGCAGTGGACCCTGAGTGCCATTACTCAGAGCACGCTTGGTCGCGTGAAGATCCTGTGACCAAGACGGCGAACGAATGTTTGATTCTTCACCCGGCGTGAAGTAGTCTACGAACAACTGTTCGTAGGAGACGCCATGGCCGAAGTCCTCACCCCGATGCGACGACAGATCCTGGAATTCATCGTCGCCTGCCAGCGAGAGCGCAATTTCCCCCCGACGATCCGTGAGATCGGCGACCACGTAGGGCTGCGCTCGCCCGCCACCGTGGCCAATCACATCGAAGTGCTCAAGCGCGCCGGCTACATCGAGAAGAACCCTCAGCAGCCGCGCACCCTGACCGTTCGCCTCGATGTCGAGAGCACCGTGAGACGTCTCGGCGTGCGCGACGTGACCTTCGTGGGTGACGTGGCCGCCGGCGTCGGCGTCCTGGCGCAGGAGACCGAGAGCGAAACATGGTCGATACCCGAGCAGTTCGCGGGCCGTGGCGAGAGTTTCGTTCTCCAGGTGCGCGGTGACTCCATGGTCGAGGCCGGCATCCTGCCGGGTGACTTCGTGGTCGTGCAGCGCCAGGAGAGCGCCAACACCGGTGAGATCGTCGTCGTCGGCGTTCCCGGCGAGGAGGCCACCGTGAAGCGCTTTTTCGCCCAGGGGAGCCGGATCGTGCTCAAGCCAGAGAACTCAGCTCTCGAGCCGATGGAGTTTGGCGCCGATGAGGTCACGATCTACGGGCGCGTCATCTCCGTTCTGCGCCGCTACTAAGCACGCCGATCAGCCGAGCCACTCGCCGAGCACGCGCGCGTACTCGTCGAGCTCGCCAGCGCTGACCACCTCATGCGCCGTGTGGGCGAGCAAGGGATCTCCGGCGCCGAAGTTGGCGGCCGGGACTCCCCGTTCGGCGAAGGTAGCCACGTCGGTCCAGCCGACCTTCGCGCGAGGCGGACAACCGGTCAAGGCCACCAGATGGGCCAGGCGCTCGTTGGCGAGGGAGGGGGACGCGGGCGGAGCCCAGTCGAGGAATTCCACGTGGTCGTCCGACTCGAGCACCACCGCCAGGTACTCGCGCAGCCAGGTCTCAGCATTTGCCCGATCCCGGTCGGGCGCCACGCGGTGGTTGAGCACCACGATGGCCTCATCGGGCACCACGTTGTTGGCGACGCCGCCCTCGACTCGCACGGCCTGGAGCTGCTCGACGAAGTCCACGCCATCCAGGTGCACCACTCGCGGTTCGTACGCCGCGACTCGCTCCAGCAGAGGCGCGAGCCGGTGAATCGCGTTACGTCCCTGATGGGGACGGGCGCTGTGGGCGCGCGCACCCGTGAGACGAACCATCGCGCGCAACGTACCCTGACAGCCAGCCTCCACGACACCGCCGGTGGGCTCACCCAGGATGGCCACGTCGCCTTCGAGCAGGTCGGGGCGCAGCTCGGCGAGCTCGAGCAGACCCGACTCGCGCCGCGCGATCTCCTCACGCGCGTAGAAGACCCAGGTGACCTCGACGGGCCGATGGGCCACCTCGGCGAGCTCGAGCATCACGGAGAGCGAGGCCTTCATGTCGGCGGCGCCCAGGCCGTAGACGGCCCCGCTCTCGACGCGCGCGTCGTTGTCCCCCGGCACCGTGTCGAGGTGTCCAGCCACGATGACCCGATGAGAGTGCAGGCCCGTGGTTCGCGCCACCACGTTGTCGCCCACCCTCTCGACGTCCAGATGTTCGCTGGCGCGCAGGCGCCGCGCGACCAGGTTCGCCAACTCGGATTCGTGACCGCTCACCGAGCCCACGCGCACCAGCGCCAGCGCGTCCTCCAGACGGCTCACGTCGCGACGCCGTGCTCGCGAAGGATGTCATTGAGGGCCACCTTGTTGTGCCGCTCTCCCTCCTCGAGGCGGCGCAGCACCAGCACGCACGGCAGGAAGAACTCCCCGCCGGCGAACTCGCGACGTCGACTGGCCGACACCGCGACGCTGTAGTCGGGCACGTAGCCGCGTGAGATCTCGGCGCCGCTCTGCGCGTCGATCACCGGTATCGAGGGGTTCAAGATGGTTCCCGCGCCCAGCACCGCGCCCCGTCCAACCCGGGCGCCCTCGACCACCATGCATCGACTTCCGATGAACGCATCGTCCTCGATCACCACGGGCACCGCGTTGGCCGGCTCCAGCACTCCCCCGATGCCCACGCCGCCCGCCAGGTGCACGTTCGCGCCGATCTGCGCGCAGCTGCCCACGGTGGCCCAGGTGTCGACCATGGAGTTCTCCCCCACCCAGGCGCCGATGTTGACGTAGCTCGGCATGAGGATCACGCCCCGGCTGAGAAAGCTGCCCCGACGCGCGGACGCACCGGGAACGACCCGCACCCCACGGCGCTCGTAGTCTCGTTTGAGCTCGAGCTTGTCGAGATACTCGAAGGGACCCACTTCGAGACGCTCCATGGCGCGTACGCGAAAGAGCAGCAGGATCGCCTGGCGCACCCACTCGTTCACCTGCACGGTGCCCGCGACAATCTCGGCCACGCGGATCTGGCCGTCGTCGAGCTTCGTGATCGCCAGCTCGACGTCCCGGCGCGCCTCGATGCTCTGCGGGCCAACGTCGCCGATCTGCTCAAACCACTTCTCGATGCGCGTCTCGAGACTCGTCATGCTCAGATGCTACGAGAACGCAGTCGCGCCGCGGCCAGCTCGAGACGCTCGTCGGTCTGCACCACGGCCAGGCGCACGTGCTCGGGGGCGTCGCCGTAGAGCTCGCCCGGACTCACCACCAGTCCACTGAGCTCCGCCAGGGCCCGGGCCAGTTCCCAGGCGTCCAGTCCCTCGCGCCGGCACCACAGGTAGAAGCCGCCCTCGGGCATGGGCGCCTCCACTCCCGCCGCGCGGAGCGCCTCTGACAGCGTGGCCAGTCGCGCGTGGTAGCGCGAGCGCTGAGCTTGCACGTGCGCGTCGTCGCCGTAGGCGAGGGCCACGGCCGACTGCACGGGACCGGGCACCATCAGCCCGGCGTGCTGGCGCACCTGGGCCAGGTACGCAACCGCCTCCGGATCTCCCGCGTAGAAGCCGGCGCGCAGCCCAGCGAGATTCGAGCGCTTGGAGATCGAGTGCAGGGCGAGCACGCCCGTCACGCCCTCCTGCAGGACGCTGCGCGCCGGGCCGGACCAGGTGAAGTCGCTGTAGCACTCGTCACTGATCACGAGCACCCCGCGCTCGCGGGCCCAGGCCGCCACGCCCGCCAGGTCGTCGAGGTGCCCGGTGGGATTCGACGGCGAGTTCGACCAGATCAGCAGGGCCCGCTCGGCGTCGTCGACCCGCACGCTGGCCAGGTCCAGACGGCCAGCCTCGACGCGCACGGGCACCGCGCGCAGCCCGGCCAGCGTCGCGCCCATCGCGTAGGTCGGATAGCTCACCGCGGGATAGAGCACGGTGTCACGCTCGGGGTACCGCAGGTGCCAGTAGCCGGCCACGGAGGCGACGAACTCCTTCGTGCCCACGCAGGCCGCCACCTGCTCGCTCGCAACGCTCACGCCAAAGCGCCACGTCAGCCAGGCCGAGGCCGCCGCCCGATACTCCGGCGAGCCGATCGAGCTCGGATAGCCCCGCACACCCGCCGCGCGGGCTAGCTCCTCGATCACGAAGTCCGGGGGCGCGTCGATCGGAGTGCCGATCGAGCAGTCAATCGGGCCGCCCTCGTGGTGTGCCGCGCGACGCTTCAGCTCGTCCAGGCGCTCGTACGGGTACGGCGGCGGGGCGAAGCTCACGGCATCCTCCACTGCGCGAAGCGCGCCGCGCCCGCCTCGTCGAGCGCGACCGTGAGAACGATCGCGTCCTCCGTGGTGCTCGTCTCGAGGACCTCGCCCTCGCGATGCGCGGCGGCAATCACGTCTCCACGCTCCAGGGGAACGCGCAGGATCACCGTGCGGTCGTTGCTGCGCAGCGCCTCGCCAACGGCCCCGACGAGCGCGTCGAGGTTCTCGTGGGTCAGCGCCGAGACCCAGACGCTGCCGGCGTGGCGCTCGGCGAGCTCGCGCGCTCGCGAGCCCGCCACGTCAGCCTTGTTAAAGACCAGCAGTTCGGGCACCTCGCGGGCGCCGATCTCGCTGAGCACGTCGTGCACGGCCGCGATCTGGCGTTCGGCGTGCTCGCTCGAGCCGTCCACCACGTGCACGAGTAAGTCGGCCAGCTGCACTGACTTCAACGTGGACATGAAGGCCTCGACCAGCTCGTGGGGCAGATTGGAGATGAAGCCGACGGTGTCGGTGACGAGGACCGTCTCGCCACCGGGCAGCGAGCACTGGCGGGTGCGCGGATCCAGGGTCGCGAAGAGACGGTTCTCGGCCACTACACCGGCGTTGGTCAGTGCATTGAGCATCGAGGACTTGCCCGAGTTGGTGTAGCCGACCAGGGTCACCTCGCGAAGTCGGCCCCGCTCGCGTCCTCGGCGCTGGGTGCCACGGGTGCGATCGATGTGGCGCAGTTCGGCACGGATGCGGTGGATGCGCTGAACGAGTCGGCGCCGGTCCACCTCGAGCTGGGTCTCACCCGGTCCGCGCGTGCCGATGCCACCGGCCTGCTGAGAGAGTGATCCGCCCGCTCGGCGCAGTCGTGGCAGGCGATACTCGAGCAGGGCCAGCTCCACCTGGGCCTTGCCCTCGGGAGTGCGCGCGTTCTGAGCGAAGATGTCCAGGATCACGGCCGTCCGGTCGATGGCGGTGCGCCCGAGGATCTTCTCGAGGTTGCGCTGCTGGGCCGGGCTCAGGGCGTGCTCGAAGACGACCGTGTCGGCGTCCAGCGCCAGGCAGATCTCGCGCAACTCGTCCACCTTGCCCGAGCCGAGGAACGTGGCGGGATCCGGTACGTCACGACGCTGCACGACGCGGGCGACCACGTCAGCACCCGCGGTGTCCACCAGCAGCGCCAGCTCGTCCATCTGACGGTCGAGAGACTCGGCCGTGTCGCCCGGAAAGATCACGCCAACGAGGACGATCTTCTCGCGGAATGTGCGCTCGATCAGCGTCGAGGGAATGTACGTCACTCGTGATCCCACTCGAGAGCGCCCACGTACTGCATCGGACCGGCGAGGCGGGCCCCGTCCGGGCCGAGCGTCACCCGGAGCGCTCCTCCGGGATTGAACACCTCGACGGGGCTGGAGACCTCGCCGCGCGCGGCGAGCGTGGCCGCGACCGCGCACGAGCCGGTCCCGCAGGCCAGCGTCCATCCCACGCCACGCTCGATCACTCGCAGGCGCACACGACTCTCGTCGAGGACCTCGATGAACTCGACGTTGGCCCCGCCCACCCGCGCAGCCCACGCGGCCGCTCGCTGCTCGCGCTCGCGATCGTCCCAGTCGGCGTCGTCGCGCACCACCACGTGGGGATTGCCGACCCGGGCCAAGCCCAGGGTGCCGCTCGGGCCCTCCGAGAGCTCCACCGGTCCCATGGAGACCTCGGCGCGACCGATCGCGCCGTCCAGGTCGAAGTCGACGTCGCGGCGCCCGGCGTCGGTCAGCACCGTCATGATGCCACGGACCAGGCCTCGGGTGCGCGCCACCGCTCCCACGAGACAGCGAACGCCGTTGCCCGACATCTCGGCTCGCGTGCCGTCGGCGTTGAACAGTCGCATCACCACCGGCTCGGTCAGCTCGGCCACGAGCACACCGTCCGCGCCCAGTCCCCGATGCCGATCACAGGCCGCGGCCGCGCGCGCCGCGTTCCACCAGGCGCCCTCGTCCGGGCCCACCACGTCCACCAGGAAGTCGTTGCCCGCCCCGTGCCACTTCTGCAGTCGGCGTGCCATCACGTCCTCAGTCTTCCAGACCGCTTCACTCAACGCAGCACCTGATCAAGGCGCTCGAGGGCCGCAGACGGCTCGTCGAACCACTCGATGCGAGGATCACGTCGGAACCAGCGCAACTGGCGACGTGCGAGACGGCGGGTCTTCGCGATCGCCGCCTCGACGCAGGTCTCGAGGTCGACTCCGTGCTCCACGTGCTCGAGGATCTCACGGTATCCCACCGCCTGGCGCGCGGTGCGGCTCAGTCCACGCGCCGAGAGGCGCGCCACCTCCTCGACAAGACCAGCGTCGAGGAATCGTCGAAAACGCGCCTCGATGCGCGCGTCGAGCTCGTCCAGGCCCACGCGCAGGCCGACCTGGACCACGCGCACGTGGCCGTAGGTGCCCAGCCCGGGACCGTAGGACGAGAACGGCCGGCCCGATCCCAGCGTGACCTCGAGGGCGCGCACGAGACGCCGGTCGTTGCTCGGCTCGATGCGCGCAGCCGCCACGGGGTCGAGGGCGACCAGGCGCTCAAAGAGCGCCTGGCGCTGCGTCGCTACTCGTTCGGCCAGATCCGCGGCGATCTGCGGGTAGCGGCCGGGTATCTCGAGCTCGTCCAGGATCACCCGCGCGTACAGACCGGTGCCACCGACGTAGAGAGCGCCGTGCCCGCGCGCCGCGAGAGCCTCGGCCGCCTGACGCGCGCCGGCCTGATACGGCGCCACCGCGAACTCCTCGGTCGGCTCGATCAGGTCCAGCAGGTGATAGGCCACCTCGGCGCGCTCGGACGCGGTGGGCTTGGCCGTGGCCACGTCCATGCCGCGATAGACCGTCAGCGCGTCCAGGACGATGATCTCGACGTCCCCGCGACTGAGAGCCAATTCGTGGGCCAGGCGTGACTTGCCCGATGCCGTGGCCCCGACGAGGGCGACGGCCCGCCTCACGCGCTGGTGACGGCCAGGCGCGTGCGGTGACGCGGCCCGCGCAGGACCCTGACCAGCTCAGCGCGCAAGTAGTAGGGCGCACCGTAGGTGACGTCGACCTCCACGAGAGCCCCCGGACGTGGAGCCAGCTCCCCGGGTGCGAAGTGGGTGAGCTTGCCCTGGCGCGTGCGACCCGAGAGCACCCCCGGGTTGCGCTTGGACGGTCCTTCGACCAGGACTTCCTCACGCCGACCGACACGTGCCTCGTGACGCCGCAGGCTCGAGCGATCCAGCACCTCCTTGAGGCGCGCGAAGCGCTCCTTGACGACCTCGGCGTCGACGAACTGTTCGGTCATCTGCGCGGCCCGCGTGCCCTCGCGGGGCGAGAAGATGAACGTGTAGGCCGAGTCGAACTCGGCCTCGGCGACCGCGGCGAGGGTCTCGTCGAACTCGGCATCACTTTCACCCGGAAAGCCCACGATGAGATCCGTCGTCACCGCCAGGTCCGGCACGACGGCCCGCGCGCTGGCCAGGCGCTCCAGGTAGCGCTCGATCCGGTACCCGCGGCGCATCGCGGCGAGCACCCGGTTCGAGCCCGACTGCATCGGCAGGTGCAGCTGCGGACAGACCGCGGGGGTCTCGGCCATGGCCTCAATGGTCTCGGGGCGCAGGTCCTTGGGGTGCGGACTGGTGAAGCGGATCCGCTCGATTCCCTCGATCGCGCCCAGCTCGCGCAGCAGGGTGCCAAAGAGGGGGGCCCGGCCGGTGATGTCGCGCCCGTACGAGTTCACGTTCTGGCCCAGCACCGTGATCTCGCTGACGCCCGCCGCCGCCAGCATGCGCCCCTCCTCGACGAGGTCAGCGAGGGGCCGGCTGATCTCTTCGCCGCGCACCGCGGGCACGATGCAGTACGCACAGCTGTTGTCACAGCCGGTCTGGATGGTCATCCAGGCCGACCAGGCCACGTCGCGCACCGCGTAGAGCGCCGGCGCCATGTCGCGGCTGGCCTCGGGACTCGGGGCGTCCCAGACCTGCACGAGGGGTCCCTCGGCCCGCGCCCGGGCCAGCAGGCCCGGCGCTTCGGCCAGGTTGTGCGTGCCGAAGACCACGTCGACCCACTCGGCGCGCTCGCGGATGAGGCCCCGATCCTTCTGGGCCATGCAGCCGCCGACGGCGATCTGCATGTCGGGGCGCTGGGCCTTGAGGGCCTTGAGGTGCCCGAGGGCGCTGTAGAGCTTCAAGTCGGCATTCTCGCGAATTGTGCAGGTGTTGAAGACCACCACGTCGGCGTCCTGGCCCTCGCCCACCGGCACCAAGCCGTCGGCCACAAGCAGTCCCGCCAAGCGTTCGGCGTCGTGCTCATTCATCTGGCAGCCGAAGGTACGAATGGAGAAGGTGCGTGGCTCGCCCACCCAACCAGCCTAACGGGGCGATCTGTCGGCTCAGAGGGCCAGGGAGACGTCGCTCGTGGCCACGTCCAGGGTGACACCCACGCCCGCGCCCACCACGCACGCCACGCCGAGCAGATCAGTCAGGCTCACGTGCTGGCCGAGGAAGGCCCAGCCCACCGCGAAGGCCACCGCCGGATCCAGGGCCAGCAGCACGCTCACGATGGAGGGCTTGATCCGCCGCAGCGCCTGCATCTCGGCGGCGAAGCCGACCACGATGGCCATCACCGCCGCGGCCGCGGCGCGCGCGAGCAGGCCCGGGTGCGTGGCGAGCGTGGACCCCTGCGCGACGCCGGCCGGCAGGGTGAGGATCGCGGAGATCGTCATCGCGACCGCCAAACCGCCGAAACCCTTGGTCGCTCCGCCCACGCGATGCGAGGCCAGCGCGTACGTCGCCCAGCCCAGGCCCGAGCCGGCCGCGAAGAGCGCGCCCAGCCAGGTGATCCCCGTGCCGGGCCGGGTCAGGGCCAGCACGCCGATCGCGGCGAGAATGAGCAGTGCGACGTGACGCCAGCTGCGCTTGCCGAAGGCGGCCAGCAGAAACGGCCCGAGGTACTCGATGGCCACGGCGGTGCCCAGGGGGATGCGCGCGATGGCGTGGTAGAAGCACTGATTCATGAAGGCCGTGGCCACGCCGAGCACGACCACGCCGCCCCACTGCTCACGCGTCCAGGCCCCCACGCGCGGTCGGGCCAGCACGAGCAGGATCAGCGCGCCGAACTCGAAGCGAAACGCGCTGGCCGCGCCGGGTCCAACGACGCCAAAGAGCGGGCTGATGATCGCGGCCGACCACTGGGTCAGCACCGCTCCGATGAGGATGAAACCGCTGCCGGCGGCGGCCCGGCGTCGCGAGGAGACGGGACCGCTCAACTCGTGACCAGGCCCGTGCGGTCCGCCTCGAGGACCTGCGCCGTGCCCGCCACGCCCGTCTCACTGAGGAACTCTCGCGCCGCGCCCGCCACGTCCTCGGCCACGTCCTCGCCGGCCAGGCCGAGCATGGTCGAGCCGGCCCCGGACCAGCACGAGCCGGCGGCCCCGGCCTCGCGCAGTCGCGCCAGCAACGTCGCCGCAAAGGGCAGCAGTCCCATGCGATACGGCTGGTGCAGGGCGTCATCCATCGAACCCGGCACGAACTGCTCGCGCTGGGCCAGGCCCGCCACCAACAGGCCCATCGCGTTGAGATTGAAGATCGCGTCGGCGAAGCTCACGGTGGCCGGCAACACGCGGCGAGCGTCCGCGGTGGCCAAGGGCTCATCGGGCACGACCACCACGAAGCGCCACGAGGGATCCAGGGGCAACGAGCGCGCCACCGGCCCCGCGTCGCGTACCGCGGCCACGACCAGTCCGCCGAGCAGGGACGCGGCGGCGTTCTCGGCGTGACCATCCACCCGCGTGGCCACGCCCAGCGGGTCCGGCGCCCCGGCGGCGGCCGCCGCCGCCAGGGCGAGGGCCGCCGAGGAGCCCAGGCCGCGTGAGAGGGGGATGTCCGAGTGCACGCGCAGCGCGAAGTGCGAGTGTCCGAGGACCTCGTGGGCCACGCGCGCGCCGAGGTGGGCCTCGTCGTCGAAGCGCCCGGCGCCCTCACCGCTGGTCTCGATGGAAAAGGACGCGGCGGGCTCCACGCTCACCTCCACGTAGCGCGTCAGGGCCACGGCGAGGGTGTCAAAGCCCGGCCCGAGGTTGGCCGAAGAGGCGGGAACGCGCGCGCGCACCGTCTCAGCGTAGGCGTTGCCAGATGCTGGGCGGGGTGGCCGCGTGGCCGGCCACGAGTTGCACCCGTGCTCTCACCGGGCCCGAGATCAGCACCTCGCCCACGATCTGACCCGCGTGGAGCGCCGAACGCTCGACCCTCAGTCGGCTCGTGAAGGTGAGCGGGCCACGAGGGGCCCACCAGCTCAGGCTCAGAGAGTGCGCGGCGTGCACCGGCGTCGTCGAGTCGGCCCACCCCACGCGTCCGAGCACCCGATCGCGCCCCAGGCTCCACGTGCGCACCTGGGCGCCCGCCGAACGGGCCAGGGCCAGGGCCGCCTGTCCGGCGGGGCCGAGCAGGTCGCCTCCGCGCTGGCCGAGCACGACCGCGTAGATCACCCGCGTCGACGCGCCGCTCGTGAGGTTCATCGCCAGCACGTCGCAGCCCCCAGCCGCGCTCGTGCGTCCCGACTTGACCCCGATCACGTGACGGGTGCCGACGTAGGGCGTGTAGCTGTCCTCGACTCCGCCCACCGGCAGGCTCACCTGGGACAGGCGCACGATCGAGCGCACCAGCGCCGAGCGCATGAGCAGCGCGGCCAGGCGCGCTTGGTCCAGCGCACTCGACACCGAGGCCGGGTCGTAGCCCGAGGCGTCCGCGTAGTGGGTCTGACGCAGACCCATGGCGCGCGCGGTCTGGTTCATCAGATCGACGAAGTTCGCCTGATCGCCCGCGACCACGTCGGCGAGCATCACCGCGTAGTTGTCCGCTGAGTGCACGAGCAGGCCCTGTAGGAGTTGCAGCTCGCAGAGGCTCTCACCAATCTGCACCGGGACGCTGGACTGGTCCGTGGACTGCATGTACTGATAGCTCGCCACGTCAGAGCCCGTAACGCTGAGGCACGGTCCACTCTGTCCGGGCGCCAGCGGCAGGCGCTGCAGGACGACGTACGCGGTCATCATCTTGGTCAGGCTCGCAATCGGCACCGTCGCGTCGCGCACGCTCTCGCTCACCCCGAGCGACGGGATCAGCACGGCCGCGCTGCCCGCACTCGGCCACACCACGCGCGCGCGGGGCGCGCTCAGGCGCGGCAGGTGCACCTGGGCCTGGGCCGGCTGGCCCAGCAGGGGCACCTGCATGCCGACGATGAGAGACAGGGCCAGGCCCGCGCCGACGAGCGTCGCGCCCAGGCGCGCGCCGAGACCACGCCAGGGGCTCGTCACTCCTCTCCGGCGCATCTCAGAGCGAGCGCTCGCGGAAGTACTCCTCGTAGCTCTTGAGGACCTTGCGGGCCTTGGAGCCCTCACCCGGGGCCACGATGCCCTCTTCTTCGAGTTGGTCCATCAGGCGTCCCGCACGGGCGAAGCCCACGCGCAGCTTGCGCTGGAGCATCGAGGTCGAGCCCAGCTGGTTGCGCAGGACCAGCTCACGAGCCCGAGCCAGCACCTCGTCGTCGTCGTCGGCTCCCGCGGCGCTCGTGCCCGCGCCGCTGGGAACGTCCAGGGCCACCACGCTCTCGCGCTGGCCGCCCTGGGAGCGCCAGAACTCCACGACGCGACGCACCTCGTCCTCGCTGACCCAGGGCGACTGAAGCCGGTGTGCGACGCTCGAGCTCGCCGTCACCAGCAGCATGTCGCCCTTGCCGATGAGTCGCTCGGCCCCGGCCTGATCCAGGATCACTCGGCTGTCGGCCAGGGAGGAGACGGCAAAGGCCATGCGACTCGGCACGTTGGCCTTGATCACTCCGGTGATGACGTCGACGCTGGGTCGCTGCGTGGCCAGGACCAGGTGAATCCCGACCGCGCGCGCCATCTGGGCGATGCGCACGACCGACTCTTCGACGTCGCGCGCGGCCACCATCATCAGGTCGTTGAGCTCATCGACGACGATCACGATGTACGGCAGGCTCTCCGGGCCCTCGTCCAGCTCCTCGTCGCCCAGACCGGCCGTGCGCTCCAGGACGTCGGCGACCATCTGGCGCGAGCTGGGCGCCGGGACGATCTCACCGCGCGAGAGCATCTGCTGGTAGCTGGTGATGTCGCGCGCCCCGCACGCGGCGAGCACGTCGTAGCGCCGCTCCATCTCCCGGACGGCCCAGGCCAGAGCACCGGCGGCCTTCTTCGGGTCCACGACCACCGGCGCGAGCAGGTGCGGCAGGTCGTTGTACTGACCCATCTCCACGCGCTTGGGGTCCACCAGGATGAGTCGCAACTGGTCCGGCGTCGCGCGCATCACCAGTGAGGTGATCAGTGAGTTGATGCACGAGCTCTTGCCCGAGCCCGTGGCCCCGGATATCAGCACGTGGGGCATCTCGCCGAGATTGACGATCTCGACCTTGCCCGCGATGTCGCGACCGACGGGCACGTCCAGGGGATCCTGCGCCGCCTGGGCCTCCGGGGTGTGCAGAAGATCTCCCAGGGCCACCAGGGCGCGCTGGCGGTTCGGCACCTCGACCCCGATGGCGCTGCGACCCGGGATCGGGGCCACGATGCGCACGTCCGGCGTCGCCATGGCGTAGGCGATGTCGCGGTTGAGCGAGGTGACGCGCGCGACCTTGACGCCGGGGCCCAGCTCGAGCTCGAAGCGGGTCACGGTGGGACCCATCGTGTAGCCCACCAGCGAGGTCTCCACGCCGTGTGCCGCGAGGGCCTCGACCAGGTCCGCCCCGGCAGCCTCGAGCACACGCGGGTCCGCGCGTTGCTCGCGCGAGGTCCCGAGCAGCCCGAGGGGGGGCAGGTCCCAGTGACTGATCGCGTGGCCGAGCACGCGCGGGCGGCTGACGGGCGGCTCACTCGGCGCCGGGGTCACCTCGTCGTCGTGGGCGCTGGGCGCTGGGCCTTGCTCGACGTCGCCGGCGCCGACGTCGCCATCATCGCCGTAGTAGTCCCGCGCCTCGTCGTCGACGGACGCGGACTCATCCTCGAACTCATCCCACGCCGGCTCGGGCGTCGGCGTCACCCGGGAGCGGCGCGTGCGGCTCACGGGCTCCTCGAGCGGGCTCTCGTCGACCTCCTCCGAGGCGTGCTCGCGCCAGCGGTCCTTCACCTTGCGCCCGACCAGTCGCGCCAGGCGCGCGCCGAGGCTCGCCAGGCCCCGCAGCCCGATTCCCGTCAACACGATGGTCGCCACGAGGAGCAGGGCCCCCAGCACGATGAGGGCTCCAGCCGTGCCCAGCGCGCGATTCAGCCCCCCGCCGACGAGGGCGCCGACCCAGCCGCCACCGTGGGCGAGCTGATCGCTGCCGGCGTGCAGTCCCGGCCGGCCACCGACGACGTAGCCGACACCGCACAGACCCACCAGGGCCAGTCCCAGACCCCAGCCGATGCGTCGCCGGTCCACTTCCAGGCGTCCGAGCAGCAGGCCCAGGCCCAGGCCCAGCACCACCGCGGCCAGGGCGAATCGGCCCACGCCCAGCAGCTCTGACAACGTCCGTGACAGGCCGCGACCGACCGGGCCCAGGGCGTGGGCCTCGGCCAGGACGACGAAGAGGCCCACCACCAGGAGCACCACGATCCACACGTCGCGCTCGTGGCGGCGCCACAGCGAGTCGCGGGCCGGCGCTGCCGGCGCGCGTCGCGCCGGCTTGGTCGCCCTCACTGGCTTCTTCTGGTGCCGCCCGCTCGCCACAACCCTCCAACCTAGTTTTCACTTCTTCGTCACCGGTGCCATCACTAGGCTGACGCGGTGACCACCAGCCCCCGTGCGAACTCGCTCGAACTCGCCCAGCGCCTGGGCGCCTCCGCCGCGCTCTGTCACGTCGTGAGGGCCCAGTCAGTGAGCCCCTCGCTGACGGCCCTGACGCTCTCGGGGCCCGCACGCGCTCTGGGCGGAGAGCCGGGCAACGACGTGATGCTCCTCGTGGATGAGACCGACACGCACGTCGTGCGCCGGCGCTACAGCGTGCGCTCCCTGGAGCCCGAGCGTGACGAGCTGACGCTCTGGGTCAGCACCGGACACGACGGCGCAGGCGCACGCTTCGCGCGAAGCGCCCAGGCGGGCCAGGGCGTCGACGTGATCGGCCCGCGCGGCAAGATCCTGATCGAGCCGGGGGTCGACTGGCACCTCTTCGTGGGCGACGTCAGCGCCCTCGGCGCCTTCTACCGGATGGCCGAGTCCCTCGCCCCCGGAGCCCAGGCCCTCTTCGTGCTCGAGATCCCCACCCCCGAGGACCTGCTGACGCCGCGCCTGCACGAGGGAGTCGCGGTGACCGGCGTCTTCGTCGATCGGGCCGAACGAGCCCCCCGTGACCCGACCGGCCTGCTCGAGGCCCTGGGGGCCCTCGAGCTGCCCGGCGGGGCGGGCCACGCCTACCTCTTCGGCGAGTTCGGGGTGATCCGCTCCCTCGGCGCCGCCCTCGCCGAGCGCGGCATGGCGCGCGAGGCGGTCTCCTCCAAGGCGTACTGGCGAGCGGGTCGAGCCAACGCCGATCACGGCGAGCCGGTCAAGACCGAGGAGTGAGTCAGAAGACCGCGATCGCGCACAGGACCACCGACTGGCGCCGGAAGCGCTGGCCCAGCATGCGCCCCGCGGCACGCTGGGCGAGCTTGTTGAGCGCGGCCTCGTCGCGCTCGCCCGCCTCGAGCCCCTTCTCCAGGGCCTCGCGGATCTCCTCGCCCAGGGCCGCGAGCAGCTTGCGGTCACTCTCGGTGTCGAACCAGCCGCGCGCGCTCACGCGCACCGGGCTGACCAGCACCCCGCGCTGGGCGTCCACGCCGGCACTCACCTGGACGGCGCCGTGCTCGGCGAGCATCCGGCGCTCCTCGATCGGTCGGTCGTCGATCTCGCCGGCCTCGCCCACGATGTAGTGCAGCCCGGCCGGCACCTCGCCCGCGCGGCGGATGGCGCCCCCGCTGACCTCGATCTGATCCCCGTCCTCGCACAGCAGGGTGTGCCGGGGTGTGAGGCCCATCGAGTGGGCCAGGTTGCGGTGGTGCACCATGTGGCGATATTCGCCGTGGATCGGCACGAAGTTGGCCGGTCGCACGAGTTGCTGGAGCGTGCGCAGCTCGCCCTGACGCGCGTGTCCCGAGGCGTGCACCGGCTCGACGCCCGAGTGGATGACCTCGGCACCGGCGCGGTGCAGATCGTCGATCACTCGGCCGACCGACCACTCGTTGCCCGGGATCGGGTGCGAGCTCAGCACGACCGTGTCCTCGTCGGCCACCTTCATGAAGCGCTGGTCACCGCGGGAGAGTTTGGCCAGCGCCGCGAGGGGCTCGCCCTGAGATCCGGTGCAGACGACGCAGACCTCGCCGGGCTGGTAGCGCACGATGTTCTCGACGTCGATGAAGTGCGCACTGTCCACGTGCAGCAGGTTGAGCTTGCGCGCGAGCTTGACGTTGGCCTCCATCGAACGACCCATGAGCGCGATGCGCCGACCCTGCTCAAGGGCCACGTCGATGATCTGCTGGACTCGGTGGATGTGGCTGGCGAAGCAGGCGACCACCATGCGACGCTCGGGCCGCTCGAGGAACACCCGGCGCAGGGCGGCGCCCACCGAGCTCTCCGAGGGCGTGAAGCCCGGCTCCTCGGCGTTGGTCGAGTCGGCCAGCAACAGCACGACCCCCTCGTCGCCGAGCGCGGCGAGGCGCGAGAGGTCGCTGCGACGCCCGTCGATGGGCATCAGATCGAACTTGAAGTCTCCCGAGTGCACGATGATCCCGGCCGCGCTGTGAATGGCGAGCGCGTGAGCACTGGGCACCGAGTGGGTCACCGGAATGAACTCGACGTCAAAGGGCCCGATGCGACGGCGCTCGCCGTCGGCGACCTCGATGAAGCTCAGCTCTCGCGCCAGGCGCGCCTCGCTCAGACGATGCCGGGCGAAGCCGAGCGTCAGGGCCGATCCGTAGATCGGGACGTTCACGTTGCCGACCAGGTAGCGCAGGGCTCCAGTGTGGTCTTCGTGGCCGTGGGTCAGCACGATGGCGTCCACCCGGTCTCGGCGCTCGAGCAGCCAGGTGAAGTCCGGCAGGATCAGGTCGACGCCGTACATCTCGGGCTCGGGGAACATGAGGCCCGCGTCGACGATGACGATGCGCCCGTCCTGCTCGAGGGCCATGCAGTTGCGACCGATCTCACCCAGTCCGCCCAGGAAGGTGATGCGCACGCGCCCCTCAGCCACGCGGGGCGCCCAGCTCACCGACCAGCGCCCGGGCGCGCCCGTCGATCTGCGCGTCGGCCTCGCCCAGGGGCAGTCGACACTGGCCCACGTCCAGTCCCAGGGCGCGCATGGCCGCCTTGGCCGGCACGGGGTTCGGGTGAGCCTCCGAGGACTCGAAGGCGCAGCTCGGGGCGAGGACCTCGTTGAGGCGTCGCGCCTCGTCCCAGCGTCCGGCCGCGGCCGCGGCGACCATCGCGGCGAACTGCTCGCCGGCCCAGTGCGCGGCCACCGACACGATCCCCTCGGCGCCGATGGCCATGAAGGGCAGCGTCAGCGCGTCGTCACCGCTGTAGAGGTCCAGGCGCGAACCCAGCACGGCCTTGACGTGCGCGGCGCTCGGCAGGTCGGCCGAGGCGTCCTTCAGGGCCACGACGTTCGCGTGGGACCCGACCAGCTCGATGGTGGTCGTGGCGGCGATCTTGCGCCCGGTGCGCGAGGGGATGTCGTAGAGCATCACGGGCAGGGGCGTGGCCGCGGCGACCGCGCCCAGGTGCGCGGCGATGCCCGCCTGGCTGGGGCGCGCGTAGGCCGGCGTCGTGGCCAGGATGCCGGCGATGCCGAGCTGCGAGGCCCGGGCCGTCAACTCGACGGAGCGACGCGTGTCCGAGCCCGTCGTGCCGGCCAGAACCGGCACGCTCACCGCCGCCACGACGGCCTCGAGGAGCGCGAGCTTCTCCTCGTCGCTCAGTGCCGTGCCCTCGCCGGTCGAGCCGGCGACCACCAGCGCGTCGCTGCCGTGGGCCACCAGGTAGCGCGCCAACTCAGCCGCGGCGACGAGGTTGAGCGCGCCGGTGGCATCAAAGGGCGTCACCATGGCCGTCAGAACCCGGCCGAAGCGCGCGCTGGTCATGGCCCCGAACCTACCAGCGTCGCCGTCTTTCAGAGAAACGAGCCCAGTCCGACGCTGAGGCCCGCCTCGGAACCCATGGCGCGCAGCGCCACCAACACCCCGGGCACGAAGCTCGCCCGATCGTAGGAGTCGTGGCGGATCGTCAAGCCCTCGCCCGGTCCGCCCAGGAGGATCTCCTCGTGCGCGACGAGTCCCGGCAGTCGCACCGCGTGCACGCGCACCCCTTCGACGTCCGCGCCGCGCGAGCCGGCAACGCTGTGGCGCTGGGTGACGTCAGCCGGCAGCGCGCGACCCGCCGCCGCACGAGCTGCCGCCACGGCGCGTGCGGTCGCCAGCGCCGTGCCCGAGGGCGCGTCCACCTTGCGGTCGTGGTGCAGCTCGATGATCTCCACGCGCTCGAAGTACGGCGCGGCCATCGCCGCGAAGCGCTCGGCCAGTGCCGCGCCCAGGGCGAAGTTGGCGCTGACCACGACGCGCGTGCGCCGCGCGGCCCGCTCGAGCTCGTCACGCTCGGCCTCGCCCATGCCGGTCGCGCCCACCAGGAGGCCCACGCCGTGCGCAGCACACCAGCGCGCGGAGTCGACCACGCCCTCGGGTGAGGAGAAGTCCACCACGACGTCCACGCTCGCCGGATCCAGCTCGCTCAGGCTCGTCGCGATGATCGCCCCGAAGTCCCGGGCCGGAGTGTGGGCGTCGACCAGGGCGACCACGGAGTGCTCGGGATCGGCGCCCAGGCCCTCGGCCATCACCTGGCCCATCCGACCGGCCCCACCGACGATCGCGAGACGTCTCACGCCTCGACCCTAGGGCGTCGCGAGCGCCACAGCAGCCCGAGCGCACCGAGGAAGCCCACGCCACCCACGCCCGTGCCCAGCAGGCCGAGCTCGATGTGCGGGGCGTGGTAGTGAAAGTGCACGATCCACGCGCCCGGCGGCAGGTTCACGGACTGAATGAGCCCGTTGCGATGTACGGTCAGCGCGATCACCCGCGAGGTGCCGAGCTCGCTGGCCGTGGCCCGCCAGCCCGGGATCCACTCCATCGAGTGCAGGAGGGTCGTGGCGCGCCGTGCGTTGACGCGCACCCAGGTGTCACCCCAGACCGCGTTGCGCACGCTGAGCACGCGCCCGGTCGAGAGCGAGGCCACCCAGGCGCTGGGCAGCTGGGACGTGGCGTGAAAGTACGCCAGGTTCGCATTCGTCTCGCTGAGGTGCCAGTACGAAGTGGCGACGGCCTGCTGGAACGTGGTGCTCGCCTGGTAGGCGCGCCCGTGCGTGGTGCGCAGAATCGTCGAGCCCGCCCGCAGCGCGCTGGTCGAGCTCAGCGTGAAGCCCGCCGCCTCTTGTCCCGCGGTGTGGAAGGTGACGCTCGTGCCCGACGGAGCCGTGCGCGGCGGGCCCACCGGCTGGCCGTGGGCGCCGAGCAGCTGAAGGCTCAGCGCCGAGGCGCTGAGGGCCGCGCCGTCGTAGCCGCTCACGCTCACGGCCGACAGCGCCTCAAGGCGCCCGAAGTAGCGGTACAGCGTGTACGTCCAGCGCGGCGTCTCGCAGAAGCGCGGGCCCACGCTGGCCGGGTTGAGCAGCTGACCGCTGGCGACCACCAGCGAGGCCAGACGCAGGGTGCGGAACTGGCCGCGCACGAGGTTGCACGCGTTGAGCGAGAAGAGCGGGTGCGTGCCGGTCTCGGTGCCGTAGTAGGCGTCGATCAGGGATCCGTAGCCCTGGATCGAGGGCAGTTGGGTGAAGACGTTCGTGTTGGGCAGACCCAGGCGGATGAACTGGTCCCCGGCCGCCCCCGTGGGATCCACGAGCGCGAAGCGCCCGGTCAGGCCCAGGTGCGCGACCGCGTACGTGCGCGACGGGCTCACCGGCACGTTGCCCGGGCTCAGTCCCGTGGAACAGAAGGCGAAGAAGAGAATCGCGTCAGCGGCGATGACGCTCAGCAGAGCGCGGACCTGGTTGCGCCGCACGTAGAGCAGCCACAGGCCCACCAGGGCGATCGCGAGATGGACCACCAGCGTGGGGCGCTCGTAGCTGGCCCAGCGCGACGCGCGTGCCGAGACTCCGAGCCAGCGCACGAGCGCGGGGCCCGCGAGGAGTGCGCTCACGCTCAGCAGCGCCGTCACCAGCGCCGGTGCGCCCGTGACCAGGCGCCGCCAGCCCACCAGCGAGGCGCCGTCACGATCGCGCTCGATCAGCCGATCGAGCCACCAGGCGAGCAGCACGCTGGCCGCCAAGTCCACCAGGATCACGTTGCGGCTCTGCAGGCGCGTGGAGTGAAAGAGCGGGATGAGCGCGAAGACGTGCCCCACCGGCGTGTAGTTGCCCCAGGTCGCCCACACGCCCACGAAGCCCATCACGCCGTAGAGGCTGAACTCGCGCACGGCCCAGCGCCGCACGCGCCCGACCAGTTGAGCCGCGTAGGCGCACGCTGCCATCAGGGCCACCACGCCGGCGTAGCCGGTGACCTCCGGCAGGTTGTACGTGGCGAAGTAGTGCGGCTGATGCAGGATGCCGTTGCCACCGAAGAGGTCGGGCACGAACCACAGGGCCGACCAGCGCACCGCGAGCGAGCCGGAGCCGAAGAAGGCGTAGGACAGGTTCGTGCGCTGGGAGACGGCGATGTAGCTCCAGCCGGTGATGATCTGCGCGAAGCCGATCAGCACTCCCCAGCCCAGTCCGATCAGGACCGCGAGAACGTAGCGCGCACGCTGGGCCCACGAGCTGGGCCGCCAGCGCCCCGGCGCGAGCAGCACGACCGCGCCCACCAGCATGCCCACCAGCTCCATCTCGCCGATCGCGCGCGGCTCACCGCTCAGCCACGTCAGCGCCCACAAGGCGGAGAGGCCCATCACGGGTGGCACCAGGCGGACCCATCGCGCGTGCGTTCGCACCCGCTCGGCCAGCACCAGCATGACGAGCACGGCCCACGGCAGCAGGGCGAAGCCCTGAACGACCCCGAGGTGCACGAGCTGTCCGGTCATGGCCCCGACGTAGGCGTAGACGAGCGAGCCGGTGAGCGCTGCGCTCGGGCGCAGGCCGTGATAGCGCGCCAGGGCGTACACGCCGATGCCCGCCGCGGCGTACACCGCGACGAGGTTGATCACCCAGGCGAGGATCCCGGGCACGAGCGCGAAGAGGAACGTCAGAGGAAAGAACGAGCCGGCGTTCATCCCGCCGAGCAGGGGTGTGCCCGAGTCGGCGAGCGGATTGATCAGCGGCAGGTGCGCACTGGCCAGCTGGCGACCCGTGAGCACCCGGAGCGGGTAGTTCTGGATCAGGTTGTCCGCGGCCACCGCCGGATGCCCGAAGGCCGCCGGCACTCCGAAGAGGAGCGCCGGCAGCGCGAGCAGGACGAGGAGGGCGTAGCGGTCAGCTCGTCCGAGCGGGCGCCACCAGGGCGTCGGCGTGGAGAGCGTGAAGGCTACGCTCACGCGGGCCTAGCGGCGACGAGACCGCGTACGACCCCCGCGACCGCGATCACCGCGATCACCGCGATCGGCCCGATCGGCCCGCTCGGCCCGCTCGCCCTCGGAGAAGCTCGGACCACCGGGACCCAGGTCGCCGATCTCCCCGGCGAGTTCGGCCTCGAAGTCGCTCTCGAAGCTCGAGGGGCGCTCTCGACGCGGCTCACTCTCTGATTGCGCCTCGCGCTCGAATCGCGGCTCGCGCTCGCGGCGCGGCTCACGCTCGCGGCGCGGCTCGCGGTCGCGCTCACGCTCGGCCAGCTCGGCCGCCGCCTCGGCGTACTCACCGGCCAGCGAGAGCGAGACCTTGCCCTGAGGGTCGATATCATCCACGCGCACCTCAATGGGCTGACCCAGCTCGAGGACGTCCTCGACCTGTCCGATGCGACGTCCCTCGTTGAGCGGGGACATCTTCGAGATGTGCAACAGCCCGTCACGCCCCGGCATGATCGAGACAAACGCGCCGAACTTGGCGATGTTGACCACGCGCCCGCTGTAGACGGCACCCACCTCGGGGGTGGGCGGGTCCAGGATCAGCTGGATGCGTCGCTTGGCCTCCTCGACCGCCCGGCCGTCCTTGGCGCCAATGGTCACGGTGCCCACGACGCCGTCGTCGTCGACCGCGATGTCCGCGCCGGTCTCTTGCTGCAGGGTGTTGATGACCTTGCCCTTGGGACCGATGACCTCGCCGATCTTGTCAATCGGGATCTCCAGGGAGACGATCTTGGGCGCCACGCTGGAGACCTCGGCGCGCGGCGCGGGGATCGTGGACGTGATCACGTCCAGGATCGCCAAGCGAGCCTCCTTGGCCTGGTGCAGGGCGCGAGCCAGCACGTCGGCCGGCAGTCCGTCGATCTTGGTGTCCAGCTGCAGCGCCGTCACCGCGTCGGCGGTGCCGGCCACCTTGAAGTCCATATCCCCGAAGGCGTCCTCGGCCCCCAGGATGTCGGTCAGGGTGACGTAGTTGCCGCCCTCGAGAACCAGACCCATCGCGATGCCCGCAACCGGAGCCTTGATCGGCACGCCGGCCGCCATCAGCGACAGGGTCGAGCCACAGACCGAGGCCATCGACGTCGAACCGTTGGACTGCATGACGTCCGACACCACGCGAAGGGCGTAGGCGAACTCCTGCTCGCTCGGCAGCACCGGCACGAGCGCTCGCTCGGCCAGCATGCCGTGACCAACCTCGCGTCGCTTGGGTGCGCCGACGCGACCGGTCTCGCCAACGGAGTACGGCGGGAAGTTGTAGTGGTGCATGTAGCGCCGCCACTCGTCCGGCGTGATCGAGTCGATCTGCTGGCGCATGCGCGGCATGCCGAGCGTGGTCACGTTGACCACCTGGGTCTCGCCGCGCTGGAAGAGCGCCGAGCCGTGGGTCATCGGGAACAGGTCGATCTCGGCCGACAGCGGGCGGATGTCGCTCACGCCACGCCCGTCGATGCGAACGCCCTCCTCGACGATGCGCTGGCGCACCAGCTTCTTGGTCATTGACTTGACCGCGGCCTTGACCTCGGCGTTTCGTCCCGGGAACTCGTCGGCCAGGGCGACCTCGATCTCGGCCGTGACCGCGCCCAGGGCGTCGCTGCGCGCCTGCTTGCCGTCGACCTTGTTGGCCTCGGCCAGCTTGGCGAATCCAATCTTCTCGACCGCGGCGAAGACGTCGTCCTGGTAGTCGGCGAAGACCGAGTAGAGCATCGTCTCGATCGGTCCGCGCGCGGCCACGAACTGACGCACGAGCTCGCGCTGCAGGTTGATGGACTCACGGATCCAGAGCTTGGAGGCCTCCAGGCCCGCCGCGAGGGTCTCCTCGTCGACCTTGGGCGCACCATCGGCGTACTTCTCGAACGAACCCTCCGTGCCACCGGCCTCGACCATCATGATGGCGACGTCGGCCTCGACCGAGTCGCTCAGCGCGCGGCCGGCGACGACCAGCTCGAAGACGGACTCGTCGCCCTGGGCGTAGGTCGGGTGCGCGATCCACTCACCGTCAGTGGTGTAGGCCATGCGCACCGCGCCGATCGGGCCGTCGAAG
>JAJXUK010000084.1 GCA_021782915.1 Actinomycetes bacterium
ACGGCGATGAACACCTTCAATCCGGTGACTGCGCGCAGCACGTGGTCGACGTATGACAAGACGCTCCTTGACAACTTCTGGGCCCGCCCGCTCTTCACGCCGCCCTCGCTCGTCGAATGGTCGCCGTTGCTCCAAGGTGTATTCGGTGCCGCGTCAATTCCTGGATTCGTCGACGAGGTGCCCACGTGGAACACTGTTCCACCGGTCACTCCATCGACCTAGTGGCCGTGTGGAATCGGTTAGACTGAGTCGCCGCGTCGGAGTGGCGGAATAGGCAGACGCGCCAGCTTGAGGGGCTGGTGCCCTCAGGGGCGTGCGGGTTCAAGTCCCGCCTCCGACACCACCCAGTGGGAGGATTCCCACGAATCGAGCCGATTCGCCCCAGACGGTCCGCCGAGCGCCCCGGACGCAGACGTCGAGCTAATCGCGCCGACCAGTCCCGCCGTGAAAGACACGAATACGGGCGCGATTGGCGCGGACGCCGGCGAGGTCACCGTCGCGCTGGTGACACCGACACCGCCACCCCTGACCGCCCGGCACGGCACCCTGCGCGCCCGTCCGGGATCCACCACACCGCTCCTGCCGGTTCGCCCCGGTGCGCCACGGGCTGAAGCCCGCACCAGCGCGGCGCCGCTGGCGCGCTTCGTGGCGCCGAGTGCGCCGGCGCCCGTGCTGGCCTTCCGCTCGGCGCGACTGGACCGCGGGCGCCTGCACGCCCCGGACGCGGTCGCCGCGGCCGGACTCGAGGTGCTCTGCGAGCTCGACGTGCGCCTGGTGGGGGCGAACCGGCTGCGCCTGCGGCGTCGTCAGCTCGACGAGCGAGCCGTGCGGGGCACGTCGCGGCCCCACGTGGACGCGAGCGGGCGCATCCTGCTCTCGGCCGGGCTGCGTCGGCACCTGGGCGTGGGGGCCGACGGCGCCGTCGTCCTGTGGGCCGAGCAGCGCCCGGACGGCACGCCATCGGGCGTCCTGGTCGTGGCGCACCCGGGCATCCTGGTGGCCGCGCTCGCGGCGGCCGACGCGGCCGAGCGGGCCAGCGCGGCGTCGAGCGAGGGGGCGCACTGATGAGTGAGCCGTCGCGCTCCGAGTCCGTCGCCCTGGTCCAGGCGCTGATGCGCCAGCTCGACGTGAGGCCCGAGGACCTCGCCGGCGGGGTCCGCTCGCTCAGCCTGGGCGACTTCGCCCGCGCCAGCGTCCTGCCGGCCCTCACGGCGGGTCAGCGCAGGGCCTGGGGGACCTACATCAACATCACGCTCGAGGGACTGGCGGGTCTGTGCGCGTGCAGCTGCGAGAACTGCCTCGCGCACATGAACGGCCTCGGCCTCTACACGCCCTGTGAGTGCGTGCGCGCCGGCCAGTGTGACTGCCCGAGCGGGCAGCTCGACGCGAGTGTCGTCGCCGTCACCAGCTGCCTCGAGGCCTGCCCGGTGCTGGGCGAGCGCGAGCTCAGCGAGATCACCAAGGCCGAGCTGACGCGCGTCGCGCTCTGGGCGCAGATGCGCGCGACCAAGCGCACCCTGGTGCGCAATCAGAAGCGTGCGGCGGCCGGGCGGGCGCTGTTCGCCCACGACGGGCGTTCTGCCGTCGAGCACCTGCGCGCCTTCCTCTCGGCGCTCTACGGCTTCGCGATGGAGGATCGCACGACGGGCGTCACGCGCAACCTGGCCCTCGAGATCCCGCGCTACGCGCGCCCCGAGGTCCAGAAGCGCAGCTACGAGCCGGGCCGGCTCGAGGAGCTCTGGTCGGCCCTCTACACGAGCGGCTCCAACGACGTGACGCTGGACGAGACCATCGTCTGGTTCGTGCTCGAGACGGCGGGGCGCCGCGGCGCGCCGGTGCAGCTGCGCGTCGGGGACCTGCTGGTGGCGAGCCTGCGGGTGCGACTGCACGAGAAGAAGAACAAGGTCGACGAGCAGCCGATCAGCGAGGCGCTGATGTCGGCGCTGCTCGCGATGGCCCTGACGCGCGGCGACGTGCTCGCGAGCAACCCGGAGGGACTGGCCCCCGAGGAGATCACCCTCGAGGACGTGCGCACGCGCCGCGTGACGCTGCGAACGGACCAGCCGGTCTTCTACTACCGGCGCACGAGACGCGATCCGCGCGCACCCGCCTCGGGCGCGCGCGTGCCGCACCCGCTCACCACGCGTCGCTTCAACAGCCTCTGGGACCGCCTCAAGCGCGAGCTGCCTTGGCTCGAGGAGATCCACGGACGGCCCCACGACCTGCGAAAGACCGTCGGGACCTCGGTGGAGCGCGAGTTCGGCCACGCCACGGCGCGCGCGTTCCTGCGCCACAGCGCGGGTGGCGTGACGGGGACCTACGTGGCGGCCGGTCCCGAGGAGACCGCGCGCGCCCACGGCTGGCTCACCGGGACCGAGTCCGAGGAAGTCGCCACCGAAGAGTGGTAGGGCGGGACCAACCGCGGCGCACTCGCCGGCTCCGCGCGCGGGACCTGGCGAGCGGTGCGAGCACGCCGCCATCACCGAGTGGAGGACTCAGAGCTGTCAGCGCCGGACACTCGCGAGGGCCGTCTTCGGCGGCGAGGCTGAGTGATCCAGCCCCTGCGGTTGTGGCGCCCACCAGACGCGCCTTTCCGATCTCCTCAGAGGCTCGTCGCCGGTGTCGGCGGCGAGGGGGGCTCGCCGCGCCCGGGCCCGGCGGGATCGCAGGAAAGGCGACCTGATTGCGCGAGTGCGCGAAGCCCGGACCATCCACACTGTCCGCCCGAAGGGCGGGCCGATAGGGCACGAGACGACTCGTTCTCGTTCCCTATCGAGTGCACAGAAAGGCCAAGGAGGCACCAGGATGAGCATGGAACACGAAGAGCACGACGCGTTGTCAG
>JAJXUK010000013.1 GCA_021782915.1 Actinomycetes bacterium
GCCGCCGCCTCCGCCACCGAGACCTTGGCTCTCGGAGTGAACATGCCGGCACGTTCGGTTGCCCTGGAGCGCTTCAGCAAGTATTCCGACGCGGGTCGCAAGTTCTTGACCAGTGGCGAGTACGCCCAGATGACGGGCCGCGCCGGTCGTCGCGGTCTGGATGACGAGGGCCACGCCGTCGTGTGCTTCGCACCGGAGCTGAGCTTGAGCGACGTGGCACGCGTGGCCACCGCCGCGCCCTCGGACCTTCACTCGTCGTTCCGTCCGACCTACAACCTCACGGCGAACCTGATCAACAACTTCGACCGGGAGACGGCCCAGGCCATCGTGCAGCGCTCCTTCGCCCAGTTCGAGAGCGACCACCGGCCCCGCCCGGGTCGATCCCTCATTGAGCAGATGATGGCGCGTCAGCGCGTTCTCGAGCGCCTGGGCTACGTGCGCGACTGGTCCTTGACCGAGCGCGGCGACCTCTTGCGCTCGGTGTACCACGAGAGTGACCTGCTCATCGTCGAGTCCGTCGCCGCCGGGGTACTAGACGAGCTGGAGCCCGCCGAGTTGGCGGGGGTGCTCTCGTGCTTCGTCTTCGAGTCCAAGCGAGCGTCTCGGCCCGCTCACGCGGGCAAGCAGGTGCCCGCCAAGCGACGCCGGTCGCTCAATGACCGCCTCGGACCTCAGCGACGGGACCACATCGCCGAGCGCCTGGGCGAGATTGCGGTGGAGGCGGCCACCCTGGCGCACCTGGAGGACGAGTTTTCCGTCGCCCACACCCGTGAGCCCGACGGGCGCTTCGCCACCGTCATCGCGGCCTGGGCGCGAGGCGCTTCCCTGGCTCAGGTCTTGGACCTGGCCGACGTCG
Organism: Actinomycetes bacterium; assembly: GCA_021782915.1. Classification (GTDB taxonomy): domain Bacteria; phylum Actinomycetota; class Acidimicrobiia; order Acidimicrobiales; family RAAP-2; genus RAAP-2. Next base: position 857 of record JAJXUK010000013.1, read on the forward strand.
AGTTGGGCCAGACGTCTCCCGGGGACTTCGTGCGCCAGGCCAAGCAGGTAGCCGACCTGTGCGAGCAGGTGACTCGTCTGGCTCCGCGCTACGGGGTCGTCCAGGTCGCCCGTGAGGCTCGCGAGGCCATCATGCGCAGCGTGGTCGCGGGCAGCTTCACCGTCCACCAGGTCGGCTGAGCAACGGCATAGTCTCGATTACCCATGCACCCCTACGTCGCCGAGGAGTTCAGCGCCGGCGAGCGCGAGATCCTGCGACGGTACTTCACGAACCTGGACGGGCCCGTCTTCGCCCTGGTCAACCTGCCTGAAGTCGTCAAGGGTGCACTGTTCGCGCGCTACTCTCGCTCCTCAAAGAGCCTGCGGCGCCTCTTTCTGGACGAGTTCGCCGGGGACTTGGATCTGAGTGGAGACGTGACGATCGACGCCACGGCCGGCATGCGGCGCGCCGACGAGCTCTACCAGCGAATCTTCATCGAGTACGGCGACGACTCGGTCGCCCAGCTCGGCGGTGTGCACCTGGCCTGCGAGCAGGCGAGCAACGTGTTGACCAAGGTCCTGGAGCGCGGGCGCCTAGCCAGCTATCTCGAGCAGTCCACTCGCTACATCGCCTACGACCGTCGCCTGCCCAACGGCCATTACCGCTTCTACCGTGACCGTGAAATCCTGGAGTCGAGGCTCGGGGCGCGCTACGTGGGCGAGATGGACCGCATGTTCGACACGTACGCCGAGGTGTTGCGACGACTCACGGAGTGGAACGCTCGACGCTTCCCGAAGACGCCCGAGGACACTGACTTCGTCTATCGCCAGGCCATTCGCGCCAAGGCCCTCGACGCCTCTCGGGGTCTGTTGCCCGCGAGCGCCCTCTCGAACCTGGGCATCTACGCCTCGGGCCAGGCCTACGAGGCCCTCCTGTTGCGCATGAGGGCTCACCCGCTCGAAGAGGTTCGCGAGTACGCCGGGCTCATTCATACCGAACTGGCCAAGGTCATACCGTCGTTTCTCAAGCGCCTCGACGTGCCCGCCCGGGGAGGGGAGTGGACGCGCTATCTCGCCGACACGGCCCAGCGATCCCGCAGCGCCGCCGACCAGCTGCTCGACTCGGCTCCGAAGGGAGCGCCCACGCGCGAGGTCGCCCTGGTCGGCTTCGACCCTCAGGGCGAGTCGCGAGTGCTCGAGGCGATCCTCTTCGAATCCGGCGACGTGTCCGACGAGCGCAGCCGGGCTCGCGTGAGCTCCATGACGTCTGGTGAGCGCGAGCGGCTCTTGGCCGCCTACGTGGGCGATCGGACCAATCGGCGCCACCGGCCCGGACGAGCCTTCGAGCGCACGGACTACCGGTTCGAGCTCGTGACCGACTACGGGGCCTTTCGCGACCTGCAACGTCATCGCATCCTGACGGTCGCCTGGCAGCCGCTCACCGTTGATCTGGGATACGACGTGCCCGAGGTCGTCTGTGAGGCGGGTCTTGAGGAGACCTACCGAGCCTCCCTGGAGCGGGCCGCCGAGCTCTACCACGACCTGGCCGACGAGGTGCCCGGGTCGGCCCAGTACGCGGTCGCGCTCGCCTTTCGCATCCGCTACAGCTTCCAAATGAACGCGCGCGAGGCCATGCACCTGATCGAACTGCGCTCGAGCCCTCAGGGACACCCCAGCTATCGCCGCGTCGCCCAGCGCATGTTCGAGCTCATTCGAGATGAGGCCGGTCACACCGGCATAGCGAGCGCGATGAAATTCGTCGACTTCGGTGACGTGGATCTGGAGCGCCTCGAGGCTGAGCGACGCGCCGAGCGCCGCCGCCACGATATTTGAGCACTGCTCAGTTTTTCCCAGTCAGGGCCACCGTGGTCGCACGGGGGCGTCAAAAGGCTCTACACTGCCTGCGCCAGAAGGAAGGGTAACGATGGCCACCGACAACGAAGATGAGGTTTTCGACGAGGAGGAGTTGTCCGAGGGCTTCGACGAGGAGCTCGTGGACGCCGACTTGGACGATGGCGATGTCGTCGATGTCGACGATCTGACCGAAGACGAAGACGAGGAGGTCGTTGGCGACCTAGAGGTCGACGACGAGGTCGGACTCGATGAGGACGAGGAGGTGCCCGTCGCCGCTGTGGTTGCCGACGACGAGGAGGATCTCACCGACGACGCCGACGTCGAACTCGCCCTCGATGAGGTGCTCGCTGAGACCATTCGGCGCACCACGGTCACCGAGGATGACGAGGACCTGGTCGGAGAGGTCGACACGAGCGCCGAGCTCGCCGAGGTCATTCTGCCCAAGCAGGACGACGAATTCCGCTGCAGCTCGTGCCGATTGTTGAAGAAGACCAGCCAGCTGGCCGATGAATCGCGCATGCTCTGTCGCGACTGCGTCTGAGTCGGTGAGGTGAGCCGCCTCATCGTTCAGCCCCACGTGGTCGATGAGGCACTCGCCGGGCTCTGGGCCGAGGCGTGGGGGCCGCCAGGACGCGTCCGGGGCCTGAGCGAGATCGCCGAGCAGCTCGAGGGCGTGGAGGCCTACGTCGAGCGTCTGGCGGCCTACGCGGTGCTCGAGGACGTCGGCACGGTCGCCCTGGGCATCGTGGAAGAGCGGATCATCAAGTTTCTGTACGTGACGCCGAGCCAGCGGCGCCGGGGCCTCGCCCGCGAGCTCGTGGGGCACCTGGTCTTGGTCGGCGGGGCTCGCGACGCGTGGGCGTTGCCGGGGGACCGGGCGAGCAAATCCCTCTACGAGTCGCTGGGCTGGCGGGCCCGGCTGCTTACGATGCGGGGCGAGTAGACACTCGGCGAGTCGGACGCGCCAGAGGCGGCGGCGGCGGGACCTTCACCCCTAGGAGCTTGGCCAGCTCCGGGATCGCACCCGCGCTCTTGAGCGCGAGGGCGCGGCTCTCGTCGTCCTCGGGGATGCCAACGGGCTTGATGTTGCGCCGGATAGTGGTCTCGACCGCCAGGCCCACGATGTCGCGCCAGCGAGCCGGGTCCTGGTCCGCGTTGAGGGCCTGGGAGACCAGGGAGACCACACGCACGGCCATCTCGGCACTCACGCGCGTGGAGAGATCGGGTGGGCTCGCCACGAGTCGCAGAGCGTCTTCCACGCGCTCTGCACCCACGGCCGTCTCCAGACGCTCATTCCACTGCGTGCGCAGGGCCTCTACACGTGCGTTCAGCGCCGCCTGCAACTCCTTGAGCTGCGCACGCGACTCGTCGTCGTGTGAGATCGTCTTGGCCGAGGTCACCACGGCGCGCAAGTCGCGCAGTCGAATCTCGCGTCCGGCGCTGATCGCCCCGGCGGCACGGTCCTTCCAGACCGCCAAGTTGGTCCGACCCAGGAGGTCTTCGGCGATTCGCTCGATCGTGACGGGGTCCACGGTGGGACGGCCCTGGGCGGTGGCGTTCTTGTTCTGCTCGGCGATGGCCGCGCGGACCGCCGGAATGCCGCCGCGCAGCAGCTGCTCGGCCACCGGGAGCTCCTGAGGGCTCAATGTGGCCAGCAGGGCGTTTCGGTGCACCGTTGACACGGGCGGCGTGCCGGGAACGGGCCGGCGGCCCGTGTGCGTCGCGCCCCGACCCGGGCGCTCGCGGCGCGGCCGCTCAACCCTCTCACCGTCGGCTCGCGGTGTGCGAGGGGTACGGCGCTGGTCGCGGTCCTCGCGGCGCTCTGGACTCTCAGGACGCTCTGGGCGCTCCGAACGCTCCGTGCGTGCGGGGCGCGCAGGGCGCTCGCCACGGCGCTCGGGGCGTGGGCCGCGGCGCTCGCCCCGCGACTCTCGATCCTCGCGGCGCGGGCCGCGCCCCTTGGGCGCGTAGGTCACGATCACGTCGGGCCCGGACTTCTGGGTGGGAATCAGCTGCAGGCGCTCGTTGCGCGGATCGATGGGGGAGGCCGCCTTTGGCTCCATCAAGGAGAGCACTTCCATGCCCTCCATGTACTGCTCCACGTCGGCGCGATACACGTGCCCCACCACGACGCCACCGGGGACGAGATTGGCATCCAGTACGCCTTTGGGGAGCTTGGCGCCTGCGGCACGCCACGTCGCCACGTCGCCCTGTCGGCTGGTGATTTCGATCTCAATGCGGCGAGACATAGGGTTCCAATCTAGTCGCTACGCCACGGCGAAAGTTTTCCGGACCTTTTAGATCAATTTTAGGCACTGGTGTCTACCATGGCCCCGTGAGCGACTTCGAGACACCCCCCGCCGAACAGCCCGCCGACGAGTTCCGCACGCCTGAGGTCCCCGCGCCGGACCAGCCGGTCGATGCCGCCGCGAGTCAGGTGCCGGCGTCTGAGACCCCCGAGGTCAGCGCCGCCGGGCTCGGCGAAAGCGTCACCACGAACGAGCCCACCGACGCCACCTCCAGCTGGAGTCCGGAGACCGAAGACGTGGCCCGGCCCGCCCCCGAGGCCGCACTGAGCGCCATGGCCCTCTCCTCGCAGGCCAAGGCGCGTTCTCCCTGGTCCATGCGGATCTCCCTGCTCCTGGTCGCCGCGCTCGTCGGTGGACTTGCCGGGCACTTCGCGGCGCCGTCCTCAACCGGTGGCGGCGTGCTCAGCACGACAAACGCCCCGGCCACCGGTGCCGTGCTGCCGAGCGGGATGACCATTCCGACACTGGTCGACAGGGTGCTGCCGTCGGTGGTGTCCATCGACGTCAAGGGTCAGGGCAGCGAGGACCAGGGCACGGGAATGATCGTCTCCTCCAACGGGCTCGTGGTGACGAACAACCACGTCATCGCCGCGGCCGTCGGTGGCGGCACGATCACGGTGACGCGCTCTGGTTCCACCAAGGCCCTGCCGGCCACTCTGATCGGAACCAACCCGATGGACGACGTGGCCCTCATCCGCATTAACGGCGCCTCTGGTCTGCCGTCGGTGACCTTCGGCAATTCGAACTCGCTCGTGGTCGGTGACGCGGTGGTGGCCATCGGCAACGCGCTCGGCCTGGCGGCGGGGACCCCGACCGTGACCCAGGGAATCGTCTCAGCCCTGGGGCGCACGGTGACGGCCGGCTCCGGCTCGAGTTCCGAGACCCTGTCCAACATGATCCAGACGGACGCAGCCATCAACCCGGGCAACTCGGGCGGACCACTCCTGGACGCACACGGTGACGTGGTCGGGATGAACACGGCTGTGGCGGGCACCCTGCCCGACGGCACGAACGCCCAGAACATCGGTTTCGCCATCCCGGCCGCGACGATCAAGTCGCTCTTTAAGTCTCTGCTCGCGGGCGAGAGCGTCGTCAACCACGGCGCCTTCATGGGCGTGGAGATCATGTCGATGAATCCGAGCCTGCAGCTGCAGTACAACTTCAGCGTTTCCAGTGGGGCAGTGGTGATGAGCGTGATCCCCAACACCGGGGCGGCTCACGCGGGCATCAAGCAGGGCGACGTGATCGTCGGCATCAACTCCACGACGATCAACAGCGCCCAGGACATCACGAGCGTATTGAGCTCACTGCATCCCGGAGATGTGGTGACCGTCAAGATCGTTCGCGGATCCCACCACCTCACCCTCAAGGTGACCCTGGGCACTCAGCCCCACTAGGCCTCAGGCGAGGGTCGCGATACCCCCGTCAACCGGCAGAATCGCGCCGGTCACGTAGCTGGCCGCGGGCGAGGCGAGGAAGATTGCCGCTCCCGCCATGTCCGAGGGGCGTCCAATTCGCTTCATCGGGGCGCCCTGGGCGATCTGCTCGCCGAAGGCGTCGAGCGTGGCGCGCATCATCTTGGACTCGAAGGGCCCCGGCGCGATCGCATTGACCGTCACCAACGGGGCCAGGGCCTTGGCCAGGTGCCGAGTCAACTGGTGGACGGCGGCCTTGGACGCCGAGTACGCGTAGGTCTCCATGTCCGGTACGTGCAGTCCATCGATGGAGCCGATGTTGATAACCCGCGCGGGAGCCTCGGCACTGGCGCGGGCCTCGAGTGTCGCGCGCAAGAACTTCGTCAGGTGAAAGACGCCCTTGACGTTCAGGGCGAGAACGCGCTCGAAGGCCGCCTCGTCGTACTCGGCCATCGGCGCACCCCACGTGGCTCCAGCATTGTTGACCAGGACATCTAGATGGTCCTCTCGTTCCATGATCGACTGAGCCAAGCCTCGGCAGCCGTCCTCGGTCGACAGATTCGCCGGGATCGAGATGCAGGTGCCGACCTGGGAGAGCTCCGCGGCCAGCGCGTCGCACGCCTCGACCTTGCGCGACGAGATGTACACCGTCGCGCCCGCGTCCACGAAGCCCCGCGCGATCATCTCGCCGATGCCGCGGCTGCCCCCGGTGACCAGGACCACCTTGTCCGAGACGTCAAACAGGCTGTTCATGAGCGCAGCCTACGTCAGGGCCGCGAAGATCGCGGAAGCGACTAGTTGCCGACGCGAATGTTGGTCACGGCGCTCGAGGAGACGTCGTTGCCAATCGCCGTCACGTACTGGGCCTTGATGGTCCAGGTGCCGGGTGCAGAGAAGTTGAAGTTGCAGCTGACCAGGCTGTGGTCAATCGCCTGAAAGCGACAGACCATGTTGTTCGATCCGGAGTCCTGCGGCGCCAGGGCCACCACACGCACGAAACCCCCGGCGCGCTCGGGCAGCACGTCGACATCGATCTCGAAGCTCGGTCCGCTGGCCGACGGCGGCGCAGCGTTGGCGCTGAAGTCGAAGCTGAGGCTGACCTTGGAACCCGAGTCGGCCAGGGCCGGCAGGCCGAAGAGACCCACACTGGAACCCACCAGAAGGGCGGCCACCATCATCCGACGCATAGTGCCAGTATATCAGCGCTCAGTTCCTCCATCGCCGATAATGGTCGTTATGTAAACTAAATGAGCCGGCGTCCCGAAAGTCCTGTGCCCACACGGTAACTTCGGAATGCGATGCCCACGAGACTCTCCCTCCCCCCGCGTCGCCTCGCGCTCAGCGCGGGAGGGGTGCTGCTGACCGGGGCGCTCGGCACGGCGTTGCGTGTCGGCTTGCTGAACCTGGCGTCGAGCCCGATACCTCGGGGTGTCGCGGTTTTCCACACCCAGAGCTGGACCAGTGACATCCCCTGGATGCTCCTGGGGATCAACTTCACCGGTGTACTGGTCGCGGTCGTACTGCTGCGGGGAGCCCTGCGCCACCACGACCCCAACGATCTGCTGCGCCTGCTACTCATCACGGGCTTCCTGGGGGGATACACGTCGTATTCGAGCCTGTTCGTCTCACTCGCACAGATCTGGCACCAGTCGGTGACGGCGGGCGTGCTGGTGGGAGCCGGCGCCGTGGCCTCCGGCGTGCTCGCCGGCTGGCTCGGGCTGCGCCTAAGGCCGCGACACCCATGAGCACTCTCGCGATCGCCGTCGCCGGGGGAGTCGGGGCCCTGGTGCGTTTCTTCGCGGAGTACGCGGTGCGCCGTCACCACCCCGCGCTGCGGCCCTGGGCCACCGTGGGCGTGAACGCCCTTGGCTGTCTCATCGCCGGCTGGATCAGCTACCAGACGGTGTCCGCCCTGGCGACCTCGCTGCACGAGGTGCTGCTGACGGGTTTCTGCGGGGGCCTGACCACCTTTTCCTCCGCGTTCGCCATTCCCGTCCTCTTGCAGCGCGAGCACCACTGGGGCTACGCGGCCGCCGTGGTGATCGCCACTCCCCTTCTGTGCGCGCTCGCCTTCGCCCTCGGTGCCTCCCTCGGGGGCGTCTAGGTCTGCGCCACCATGACGAAGGGATAGCTCACTCATGAGACGGCCACACGATCTCCGCCTGGGCCCGAGCACGCGCCTGATCGTCCTCATCGTCTTCGGTGTCGCCTTCGGCTTCGTGGAGGCCGCGGTCGTGTACGACCTGCGCAACCTCCTGGGCTTTCACGCCCACGTGCCGATCCCCCACTACCACAGCGTTCTCAACCTCGGCTTCATCAACTTCGTGACCGCCAAGAAGTCACTTCTCGTCACCCGAGAGCTAACCCGCGTCGAAACCGTGCGCGAGGTCTGCACGATCGTCATGCTCGGCGCCGTAGCCCTGCTCAGCACGCGAACCTGGCTCGGTCGCCTCGGCGCGTTTCTCGTCGGCTTTAGCTGCTGGGACCTCGCCTACTACGGCTTCTTGCGCGTCATCGATCACTGGCCCCAGAGCCTGATGACCCGAGACGTCTTCTTCCTCATCCCCGTGATGTGGATCGGACCCGTCATCACTCCCCTCGTCATCTTCACGCTCCTCCTCCTGCTCGGCGCCTGGCTGGTCCTGCGCCTCGACGAGCCCTGGACTCTCGAGTAGGCCCCGCGACGGTCGGATCCTGATGGGCCTGGCTGAGACCAGGAAAGTCTGGGCTGCCTCGCGGTGGCGTGAGCATCATGGCCGCCGCGACCAGACGACGACGAGAGCACCGGCCACGGCCTCACGCGTACAGCGTCGGCGGGCCCACCTGACAGTCAGTCACCTCTTGACGGCACTGAGCAGTTCGCGAGCGCATCGCCTGGTGCGAGATCAGCAGAGCACGCCCTGAGCAGGTTCCGCCCTGACCTCTCACGGGAAGCGCGTGCCGAGCACGACACCCGAGGTGGTCGTGCTCGCGAGCTTCGTGCAGACGGCGTTGGTGCGCAGCGTGTAGTAGAGCGTGGCCCCACTCCGGAACGCCAGCCGCACTCGAGAGGCGTTGGCCGCAGAACACTTTGACCGAGGGAAGAAGTTGGCCGCCGTCTCGATGCCCACGGTAACGCTTGCGAGCGCTCCAGGCTTCACCACGATGGTCCTACCGCGACCCGCGTAGGTGATCTTCGTTGCCGCGGGGCCAACACCTCTGAAGACGACGAGCCCGCCCGAACGAACGAACTTGCCAAACTGGGTTGCGGGCGTCCCCGACAGCGTGCAGGCGTGTGACGAGTGATTCTTGATGAGGAGCGTCTCGTACGCGGTGCCTGCCGCCGCACTGCCGCGGCCCAGCGTGGGCGTGAGCGCCACGCTGGTACACGGCGCCACTGCAGAGGCACCAGCGAACGGGACTGCTTGGGACGCACTGACCGGGATGGCGAGGGCCGCCGCGCCCAGCGCGCCACGAAGAAGTCTTCGCAATCCCGTCAAGTCTCCCTACCGCCTCTCAGGGCTGTTGGCCCGGACATTTCTGAGTCTCGGTCCTCGCGCACCCTGAGTGCCAGTCACGACTTCGAATGGCTAATGAGCCACGTGCGAAACCTCGACGACCTCGCGTCATGTGCCGCTCTACAGAGTCTCAAACTCGACGGAGCATCGCTTCGTGCACGAGCCACGAGAACGTCGCGTCGGGTTGGCCGAGCATCTCGGGATGCCACTGCACGCCGAGGATGAGACCATCGGGCGACTCCACTCCCTCGACGACGCCATCGGTGGCCACCGCACTGACGATCAGTCCCTCGCCCACCGTGGAAACCGTCTGGTGGTGCAGGGAGTTCACGGCCAGCAGCGGTGCGAGCAGCCCCGCCGTGCGTGTGCCCGGCAGGACACTGACCTGATGCGTGGGCTGGCGTCCGTCGACGTCCCACTGGGGGTGCCCGGCGCCATCGCTCAGCTCCACGTGCTGATTGAGTGTTCCACCCAGAGCCACGTTCAGCAACTGAAAGCCACGGCAGATCGCCAGCACGGGCAGTCCCCGCCGTCGAGCCGTCTCGAGCAGGCGCAGCTCCCACTCATCTCGCTCGCGCTCGAGGGCGCCGAGATTCACGTCAGGCTCGGCTCCGTACAGGGCCGGATCCACGTCCGCTCCCCCGCTCATGACTAGGCCGTCGAGGCGCTCCACGAGCTCATCGACATCCGCGTCGCGCGCCAGCTCGACGGGAAGCCCGCCCGCGAGAGCCACCGAGCGCGGGTAGTCGGTGAAGTGAAGGTCGAAGTGCAACGTGCGCATGGCCAATGGCACGAAGTCGCCCAGCGCGGTGGCGGGCCAGCGACGCCCGGAAATGCCGATCAGCGGTTTACCCACGCGGTCACTATAGGAGGGACGTCTACGGCATGACCACACCCTCACCAAAGGACATCCGCGGCACCGACACCGTGGACCGCCTCTACACCGGGGCGATTCCGACCACTCGACCGCCCACGACCCGTCCGACAGCAACACCCGGGCTCTTGAACACATCGGCGCCTGAGCTGTCCGGGTTACACCTCAGTAGCAAGGCTTCGAATGAAGTCCCTCACCGAACTAGCCCGTCGCTGCCCACCCACTATTTCGTCCGCGGTCACAGCGCTCGAACTCGACCAACAGGAATCAAAGAACTTTTGAAACTTCACTACTTCTTCGGACGAGAAGACCAAGTCTCCCGTGAGTGTCTCTTCAGTGCTCTCGTTGGTAATGTAAACCATTCGATTGCCATAGATCCCAAAATCCAGCTCGGTCATGCTCGGCGAGATACCATGAGCCTGCAGACCGCGGAGATAGCGTGCCGCGTTGAATACCCGGGCCTCGTAGCCACTATTGAGATGGACGCTGAGGAAGTCTTGCATCTGAGCATTCATCTCGCTGTCCCGACCGGAAATCATCAGACGACGAACGTGAATACGCCCCCTCTGGACGTACTGATCGACGCGCTCAAGAAACTCCTGAAACGTTGCATTAGCCAGCACGTTGTCGCGATCGAGAAAATGCACTGCCCGGATCAAGCCGCCCTCTTCTTCTGCGAATGAGAGCATGACCTCCGCGTTCTCAATACTCTGCTCAACGGTCATTCGACCGCGACTCAGGAGGTCCGTCAGCCTTGACTCGGCGATATTGAGGTCACGATCGATGAATCGCTTCACGACGGCAAAGAAGGACTCGGGCAATGCGTAGATGTCGTGCTGTATCGCCAGAAGCGTACGGTCCGTGTCTCGACGTAGCTCCAGCACATTGACATCATTGAGGAACCGATTCTTGAAAGATCGAATGTCGATTGTCATCCCGATCAGGAGTCCAATAACCGAAATGAGAAGGCTAACGAAGAGTGAATTAACAAAGCCCCATTGATGGACAAAGAAGTGGGTGGCAATCGGAATCGCCACACCCACCGCGATGATCATGCCGAATCGTGCCGCGTACTCACCGGCACCCTTGGGTGGACTTCCGGCCATCTGGCTTCACCCCTCAGTCGTCACTGCGAAACAGGCTCCCCGTGAAGCCACGTGGTGTCCATCGTCCGATGTTCCCACCGGCCAAACATAGTGTGATCGCGAGGAGAAGGGCGCTATCGCGCACTCACCTCAATGCCGCATCCTCGGTCGAGACGAGCTGGCGGGCCGCGCGAGCCTCGTCGACCCGCGAGACGGGCGTGTGATACGGAGCGTGCTGCAGGATCTGTGCGTCCTGACGTGCCTGGGCCACGATGCGCTCGAGGGCTTGGGCTAGGGCTTCGAGGGTCTGAGGGCTCTCGGTCTCGGTGGGCTCGAACATGAGGGCCTCGTCCACGATCAGCGGGAAGTAGACGGTGGGAGCGTGAAAGCCCTCATCGAGCAGGGCCTTGGCCACGTCGAGTCCCCTCGCGCCGGTCTCAGCCTTGAGCGAGCTCGCCGTCAGCACCGCCTCATGCATACAGGGCCGGTCGTACGCGGCGGGCAACACCTCGCGCAGGCGCTGGCGCAGCCAGTTCGCGTTGAGCACCGCGTGCTGGGCCACCCGCGGCAACCCGTCCGCGCCGTGCACGTCGATGTAGGCCAGGGCCCGGGCCAGCACCAGGGCGTTGCCGTGCCAGCCGTGCACACGGCCGATGCTGCGCGCCGGGCGACGCCACTCGAACGTGCCGTCCGCCGCGCGCGCCGCCTTGGGTCCCGGCAGGAAGTCGGCCAGGCGGGCCGACACGGCGACTGGTCCGGCCCCGGGCCCTCCCCCACCATGGGGAGTGGCGAAGGTCTTGTGCAGGTTCATGTGCACGATGTCAAAGCCCATGTCACCGGGTCGCACGACGCCCACGATGGCGTTCAGGTTCGCACCGTCGTAGTACAGCAAGCCGCCGACCTCGTGCACGGCGGCAGCGATCTCTTCGATCTCCTCTTCGAACAGCCCGACGGTGTTCGGATTCGTCAACATGATGCCGGCCACGTCAGGACCGAGCGCCGCGCGCAGCGCGTCCAGGTCGACGAGACCTCGCTCATTGCTGGGCACCGTGGTGACCTCGTAGCCGCCGAGGGTGACCGACGCCGGATTCGTGCCGTGCGCGGAGTCCGGGATGATCACCCGGCGTCGCACGTCAGAACGTGAGGCGTGATAGGCGCGCATCAACAGCAGTCCCGTCAACTCACCGGCCGCCCCGGCGGCGGGCTGCAGCGTGGCCGCCGCCATGCCCGTGATGTCACAGAGCTTCTCCTCCAAACTCACCAGCAGTTCCAGCCACCCCTGGCTGAGGGCCGCGGGTGCACCGGGATGCACGCTGTTGAGTGCGGGGTCCCCCGCCACGGCGTCACAGAACTTCGGGTTGTACTTCATGGTGCACGAGCCGAGCGGATAGGCCCCCAGGTCCACCGAGAACTGGCGAGCGCTCAGGCGTGTGAAGTGCCCCACGAGGTCGCGCTCGGACAGGTTCGCGAGCACGACCGGCGTGTCGCGCAGATGCTCAGGGCCGAGAAACTCGCTCATCGGTCGCTCGGCGAGCCCGGTCGTGCGCAGCTGCACCGCGGAGCGTCCCGGCACGGAGAGCTCGAACATGGTCGGCTCGGTCTCGTGACCCATCAGGGGCGCCGACGCCGCGCGGCCCCCCGCGAATCCCTCGGACGTCATCAGGCCACCACCTTCCTCATCAACTCCACGTAGCGGTCCATCTCCTCGCGGGTGCGACGCTCGGTGACGGCCACGAGCAGCACGCGCGACGGATCCTCCACGGACTCGTCGTCCGGCTCCACCAGCGCATCCAGTGCGACACCCGCGAGCACCCCGGAGCCGGCCATGTCCGCGATGACCTCAGCGGCCGGCCGGCGCAGGCGCAGCGCGAACTCGCGCAGGAAGGGCTGCGAGTTCGCCGCACTGACCCCGGGAATCTGCACCAGCTCTTCGAAGAGGTGGTGCGCACCGACGGCACCGCGTCGTGCGATCTCCGCGAGTCCGCTGGTACCTAGCCAGCCCAGCTGAATCGCCGCGGCAACCGCCATCAACGTCTGGTTCGTGCAGACGTTGGACGTGGCCTTCTCGCGCCGAATGTCCTGTTCGCGAGCGCGAAGCGTGGTCACGAAGCTGCGTCGGCCGTTCAGGTCTACCGTCTCGCCGACGATGCGCCCCGGCAGGCGGCGCACCTGTTCCAGGGTGCAGGCGAACAGACCCAGGTACGGCCCGCCAAAGGACAGTGGCGTGCCAAAAGCCTGACCCTCACCCACGAACACGTCAGCGCCCCAGTCTCCGGCGCTGCGCAGCACGCCCGCGCCGACGGGGTCACCGGCCACCACGAAGAGGGCTCCGGCCGCACGGGCCAGCTCTCGCGGCGCCCCGAGGTCCTCCACCACGCCCAGGTAGTTCGGGTACGCCACCACGACGGCGGCGGCGCTCGCTGCATCCAGAGCCGCCCAGTCCGTGACACCATCGCGCAGTGGGACTTCGATGATCTCGTGGCCCGTGCCGGCGGCGAAGGTGCGCGCCACGGCCCGCCAGTGCGGATGCACGCCGCTGGAGACGAGAATGCGCGAGCGCTTCGTGGCGCCCGCGGCCATGTTGAGTGCCTCGACCAGCGCCGAGGCCCCGTCGTAGAGAGACGCGTTGGCGATGGGCAGCCCGCTCAGCCGCGACACCAACGTCTGGTACTCGAAGATGGCCTGCAGCACCCCTTGGGCCACTTCGGGCTGGTACGGGGTGTAGGCCGTGACAAACTCGGAGCGCGAGCTAAGCGCGCGCACGACGTTGGGCACCTCATGGTCGTAGGCGCCCGCGCCGGCGAAACAGGTCATCGTCGCCGCGCGCGCCGCGTTGGCCTCGCCGTAGCGCGCAAAGATCGCCGCGACGTCCGGCTCACTCGCGCCGACGGACATTCCGAGCCCGCCCGCCAAGCGCAGCGCCGGCGGGATGTGCGCGAAGAGGTCATCGAGGCTGCTCAGGCCCAGGAAGTCGAGCATCTCGGCCACTTCGGACTCGGTATGCGGCAGGTAGTCAGCCATCACGTCGCCTTTCGCACAAAGGGCAGGCTCACGAGCCGCCCTGTCACCTCACGATCGCGCACCAGCATCGTCACCGGGGTCTCCGGCTCGAGCTCGCCGCTGAGCAGACCGAGACCGATCCCTCGCTCGAGCACCGGCGAGTAGTTGCCCGAGCTCAACAGACCGTGCGAGCGGCCGGCCACGAGGACCTCGGCGCCCTCGCGCAGCGGCTGACGAGTGTCGGAGACCACTCCGTGCAGGTGACGCCGCGGGCCCCGCTGGCGTTCGGCCTCCACGGGCCCCCGGCCACGGAACGTCTCCTTGTTCCAGCCCAGGACCCAGCCCAGTCCCGCCTCGAGAGTGGTGGACGTCGAGCTGAGCTCGTGACCGTACAGCGGCAGCGCGGCCTCCAGGCGCAAGGTGTCGCGCGCGCCCAAGCCCGCCGGCGTGACACCCGCGGCAACGATCTCGCCGAGCAGTTCCGCGGCGACCGCGTTGGGTGCGGCGATCTCGATGCCGGCCTCACCGGTGTAGCCGGTGCCGGCCACCCGCAGCTCAGCGCCTCGATACTGCAGCACCGTGACGTCATTACGGCGCACCTGGGCGAAACGCTCGTCCACCAGGCCCGCCTTCTCGCGCGCCTTGGGCCCCTGCACCGCGAGCACCACGCGCTCGGCGGTTACATCGACTCCGGGCAGAGCACTCAGCACCCCGGAGGTGTTCGAGGCGTTGGGCATGACGTCGAACTCCTCTGGCCCCACCCACCAGACGATGATGTCGTCGACCACGAAGCCCCGCGAGTCCAGAAGATGCGTGTACTGTGCCCGTCCGGGGCCAATCTTGGTCAGGTCATTGGTCAGCGTGGACTGCAGCGCATCAAAGGCCCCCACCCCCGTGCAGCGCACCGTGCCAAGGTGGCTCACGTCGAAGACCACGGCGTCTCGCCGACACGCCAAGTGCTCGGCCAGGGTGCCGGTGGCGTACTGCAGGGGCATCTCCCAGCCGCCGAAGGGAACCATCTTGGCCCCGAGTTCAACGTGCTGCTCATAGAGGAAGGGGCGACGGTTGCTCACGGCAGCCACACTAGGCTGCCGCGAAGTCATAGGACAGATGGTGCTCGGCCATCAGCTTCTCAAAGTCGCGCCGGTAGACGACCAGGATGGCCAGCTCAGGATAGAGGTGCCGGAACTCGCGAACCTTGCGGTTCTTGCGCGTCACGAGACGCTGCTCGGCGACGGTCAGTTCGATGAAGAGCCGCCGGCTGGGCACGTAGAAGTCCGGACGGAAGGCTCGGGTCACCTCTCCGCTGCGATCCCAGGCCAGCGGGAACTCCACCGGCTCGTAGACCCAGTCGAGCTCGTACAGGCTCAAGAGTCGGGCGAACATCTCCTCGCTGGGATGAGCGAAGCGCCCTCGGGTCGAGGCCGCCTCGCTGGGGTGCCGAGCGCGCGTCGCGCGCGTCGGCGCGTCGTGGTTCACGCCGAGCGAGACTCCCTCTCCGACGTCGCGTTGATCCGCTGGAGCGAGCTCGAGAGTTCGGCGAGCACGCCGGCCAGGGGGAAGATATTGAACACGCCCTGGCCGCCGCGCAGGAGATCCACGAGCTCGCCATCACTGCGCGCCAGAACCGAGCCTCGGTCGCTGAGGACCAACGAGGAGGAGGCGAGGTTCCCGCCGAGGTCCTGACGCAAACACTCCACGGCCTGACGAGCGCGCTTCAGAGAGAGTCCCGAATCCAGAAGAGACTTGATGACCTTGACTTCGAGGACGTCGCGGTAGGAGTAGGCGCGCTTGGAGCCGCTGCCCTTGGCCGTGGCGATCGAGGGCGTCACCAGACTGGTGCGCGCCCAGTAGTCCAACTGGCGATACGTCACGCCCGTCAGTCGACACACCATCGGTCCGCTGAATCCTGAGGTCTCTGCCACCACCATCACGTCCTCCCGACCGAGGGTCCCGGCACGCGCCGGGGACTACACCAGTGTAGTTCTCCGCGCCCTACTGGGCCAGTAGGTCGGGACGTCCAATGCTGGACGTGGACGCCTCGGCGTAGAGCCGCGGCGGGATGCGCCCGGCCCGACTCGCCTGGTACCCGGCGCGCACGCCGTCGCGCATCGCCGCGGCCATCAAAACCGGATCGAGGGCGCGATTGATGGCCGAGGACGCCAGAACCCCCGCACAGCCGAGCTCCATGGCCAGGGCGGCGTCCGAGGCCGTGCCCACGCCCGCGTCCAGTAGCACGGGAACCTCGAGGCGCTCGGCGATCAGGGCGATCGCGTGGGGATTGCGCACTCCGAGGCCCGAGCCAATGGGCGAGCCCAGCGGCATCACGGCCACGCAGCCGACCTGCTCGAGGCGCAGGGCGACGATCAGGTCATCCGAGGTGTAGGCCCACACCTCAAAGCCCCTCGACACCAGCTCCTCGGCCGCCGCCAGGGTCTCGCTCGTGTCCGGCAGGAGTGTCAGGTCGTCGCCGATGACCTCGAGCTTGATCACGCTGGTCTCAAAGGCCTCTCGGGCCAGCTCGGCGACCTTGATGGCCTCGGCGGCGCTGTAACAGCCCGCCGTGTTGGGCAGCAGACTCACGCCGCAGCGCTGCAGGACGTCGTAGATCGACCCAGGCACCGTCGGGTCAACGCGCCGCAGGGCCACGGTGGCGATGCTGGACTCCGAGGCGCGCAGCGTCTCCTCCAGGATCTCCAGCGAGCGCATGCCACCGGTGCCCATGATCAAGCGACTCGTCGAGCTCAGTGAACCGACCTGGAAGAGCTCATCCACGCCCCCAGCGTACTCAGGCTGTCGTGAGCCCCCCTACAGTGGTCGGAGTGGAACCACGCACGGCCCTCACGGTCGCGGGGTCCGACTCAGGGGGCGGGGCCGGCATCCAGGCTGATCTGCGCACATTCGCCGCCTTCGCACTGCACGGCACCTGCGCCATCACCGCGGTCACGGCGCAGAACACCCTCGGCGTCAGGGACGTTCTCTGCGTGGAGCCCTCCCTCGTGACCAGTCAGGTCCTCGCGGTGACTGACGACTTCACGGTGCGAGCCACCAAGACGGGCATGTTGGGAGAGCCGCGCACCGTGCGCGAGGTGGCCCGCTTGGCCGCGGAGGGGCGCTTCGGCCCGCTCGTCGTCGATCCGGTGCTCGTCTCGACGTCGGGGCACGCGCTGATGGCCGAGGGCGGCGTCGAGGCGTACCGCGAACACCTGCTGGCCCACGCCAGCGTCGTGACGCCCAATCTGGCCGAGACGGCCGTTCTGGCCGGCGTCGACGTCGCGTCATTGAGCGACGCGGACGCCATGGCGCGCGCGGGCGCAATCATCCTCACGATGGGTCCGGGCGCCGTTCTGGTCAAGGGTGGCCACGCCGCGAACTACGGATCGACGGCCGGACACTCGCCCGACATCCTCGTCAGCGCCCAGGGCGTCGTGGTCTTCGACGCGCCACGAGTGACGACGCTCAACGACCACGGCACGGGCTGCTCGCTCTCGGCAGCGATCTGTGCCGGTCTGGCCCTCGGGCGCGACCTGGCCGACGCCGTGCGTGACGCGAAGTCCTTCGTGCTGGCCGGTCTGAAGAGTGCGGCATCCTGGCGACTCGGCGCGGGCCACGGACCCATCGACCACTTCGGGTGGAACGAGTGAGCGAGCCCCGCCCCCCCCTCACGACGACCACGAGCATCCTGCCGGCCATGCTGGTGGTCGGGGTGGCCCTGGGCACGCTCGTGATCTTCCTCATCATCGACCTCGTCACGTCGCCACGGGTCACACCGAGCTCACCGCGCGTGGCCATCGTGGGCGGGCTGGGTCTCGATGCGCACAATGCGGGCCTGAGGGCCTGTCAGTCCCCCGGCACGCCTCCGAGCAATATTTCCGGGGCCCTCGTTCTGCCCGTGAGCACGCACTCCCAGGGCGCGGCCGTGCACGCGAATTCGGGCGCGGGTGACTACGACTGCCTGCGCCACTTCACCACCCGCACCAGTGCCGGGGCGCTGCTGGGCTTCTACGAGGCTCACCTGGAGTCACAGGGCTGGTCGCTCTTCTCGACGGGCACGTCGCACGCCCTAGCCCAGATGCTCTTCCAGAAGGCCGGCAGCGACACTTTCTACTGGGTCGCCGGGGTCACCGTGAACTCCTCGAGCAACGGCCGGCTCAGCTGGACGTTCCGGATCTACCAGAACTCCTCGACCATCTAGACCAGCTCGGGCACGCGCTGAGAGACCGGCACCAGCACGCGCGACCACAGAAAGAAGTTGAGCGGATACACCACGTAGCCGATCCGCGTGGCCGATGCGCTCAGGATCATCACGCTGAAGGCCACTCCCAACAGCACCAGCATCTGGGAAAGGTCGATGGGCCAGTGACGACGCAGGTAGCGCGCGCCGAAGATGCCCAGACCGAGCAGCGCGAGCGGGGCCAGGACGTGACCCAACGGCGCCCAGAGGGTGGTGAGAATGTGCCCGGGCAGCGCACTCGCCGCCGGTGAGCGCACCCCCGCGAGCCCGAGCGGGAAGGAGAAGACGTTGGCGATGAAGGAGCCCGGATTCTTCAGGGCGAATGGGATGACCGTCACCGCGACGATGGCAGTCACGAGCGCCGCGATGCGTCGCGCGCCGCTGCGACCCTGGGAGTTGCGCGCCACGAGTAGAGCCCCCGCCGCGACGGGCCACGCGGTCAGCTTCATTGCCGAGGCGAGGCCCAAACTGATGCCGGCAACGTAGTTGGAGCGCCGCTGCAGCGCCGCCACCCCCAACAAGCTCAGGGCGAGGATGGGCATGTCGTCGCCACCCGTGGACAGAAAGAGCGCCCCGGTCGGCAGGGCGATGAGGATCTGGGCCACGCGCAGCTTGCGGTCCCGCTCGAGACGCAGCAGGCCCAGAGCCAGTGCGCTGGTGGCCAGGGTCATCAGTGACATCACGATGCGCGCGTCGGTCAAGCCGCCGCTGCGATGCGTCTCGGCGGAGGGCAGGCCGAACACACCCATTAGGGGAAAGTACGGGAAGAACGACTCGAAGGGCGGCACGCCCTTCACGGCGTCGACGAGGTGCCCGTTGTGCACGTAGGCCCGGTACGGGTCCTTGCCCTGGCTGAGGTTCGAGCCCGCCCGCTCGATGACGGACACCTCTGGCTGGGCGAAGGACGCTCCGGGGTCCAAGTGCCGCCAGCGCGCTTCCAGGCCCAGGGGAATGGCCACGGCGCCGAGAATGACCAGGCCCAGCAGCAGACCTCGCCCGAGCAGGCCCGCTCGCGCACGCCGAGCCAGCAGCAGGGCCAGGACCGCGCCTGTCACGTACGCGGGCACGGCCAGTAGACCCCAGCGCGCCTGTGCGGGCTCGCGCGAGAAGAGTCCGAGACCCAGAGCGAAGAGCCCGGAGGCGCCGTAGAGGAGTGCGTCACTTCGCGGACCGCTCAACGCGCCCCAGCGAGCCGCGGCCCTGGTCCCCAACGTGCGGAGCCGCCCCATCAGAGCCAGTTTACCCGGTGCCCACTTCTGGGCTTCGGCGCGACGCTCCCGCGCGGCGAATCGGGTACAGAGTTCGCGGGGGCAGCTCTTCGAGCAGGAAGTGGCGGATTATGCGGGTGCTGAGCCCGGGGTGCTCCTTGAGCAGGGCGTGCGAGCTCGCCGGCAGCACGGCGAGCTGACCCTGGGCAAGCGCGCGATAGAGCGCTACCGTGTGCTCGAGCCTCGCCACGTCGTCGTCGCCCGAGACGACCAGCACCGGTCGCGTGATGCGGGCCAGGTCACGTTCCTTGAGGGTCGGCTCACGCGCCGTGAGCTCGAGGGACTTGCGCCAGATCTCGCTCGCGGCCGCGCGATCCCCGACTCCCCCGGCGACGTAACCCGCGGCGAACTCCTCGAACTCGGGCCCGTCGAGGGCCAGCTCGGGCATCGCGACGAGGCCGCGGTGATGGAAGTTGGTGCCGATGAGCACCACTCGATCAATGAGATCGGGCCGGTCCAGGGCCACGTGCAAGGCCACGACACCACCGTCGCTATGGCCCACGAGGTGGCTCGGGCGCCCCAGATACTCCAGGAACGCGATCGTCTCCTTGGCCATGTCCGCGTAGTGAAACGCCTCGCCGGGCCGGTCGGCGGTCCGGCCGTGGCCCCGGCGATCGAAGGCGGCTAGGTCGAAGTCCTTCGAGAGCCGTCCACGAAATCGTCGCAGCATCGAGGCGCTCGAACTCAGCCCTCCGTGCAGCAGGGTCACCACCTCCCGGCGCGCGCGCGGCACGTGAACCCACGTGGGATGACCATTGAGCTTCACCGTCGCCACGTCCGCATGCTACGGTTCCTCGTCCTAGTCTGAGCCCATGCGAGCCTTTGAGATCTCCCTGGTGGACACGGTGGTGCACACGCGCGTGTGTGAGCTGGAGCCCGCGCCGGCGGCGCCCGAGGACATCCTGGTGCGCGTCGAGCACAGCGGGGTGAACTTCAAGGACGCCATGGTGGCCGACGCCACCTCGCGCGTGCGCCGCTCGGCCCGCCTCATCGGGGGCGTGGACGCCGCCGGCGTCGTGCTCGAGTCGACGCACGAACGCTTCCCCGCGGGCACACGCGTCGCCGTGCACGGCGGGGACCTCGGTGTCGCGCGTGACGGGGGTTTCGCCGAGCTCGTCTACGCCCCCGCGCGCCTGCTCAGCGTGCTGCCCGAGGCGCTGAGCACACGCCAGGCCATGATCGCCGGAACGGCGGGACTCTCGGCGATGGCCAGCGTGCTCGCCCTCGAGGATCACGGCCTCGAACCGGGACCGGTGCTGGTCACGGGAGCGACGGGTGGCGTGGGTTCCTTCGCGGTGGCCCTCCTCAGCGCTCGCGGCCACAGCGTGAGCGCCTCAACGGGCACTGCGCAGGCGGCTGACTGGCTGGGCGGCCTCGGCGCCGCCGAGGTGATCGGTCGACACGACATTGCGGATCGCCCGGAACGAGTCCTGGCCAGCGAGCGATGGGGCGGCGCGATCGACTGCGTCGGGGGCGACACCCTCGCCCAGGTCATCCGCTCGCTGCGCTACGGCGCCGCGGTGGCCGCGAGTGGCCTCGTGGCCGGTGCGGATCTCACCACGACCGTCTACCCGTTCATCACGCGCGCCGTGGCGTTGCTGGGCATTGACGTCGTGGACATGCGCGCCGAGGACCGAGATCGCACCTGGCTCGCCCTGGGGGCCAGCTCGGCACGCCTGGACTTCGAGACGTTGCTCGATCGCGAGATCGGCCTCGACGGGCTCAGCGACGCCCTCGAGGACATTCGCCGGGGGGCCACCCGGGGCCGGATCCTGGTGACGCCGGCCCCGGGGGCCTGAGCTACTCGTCCGCGACGATGGAGCCCACGCGCTCGCTTAGTCCCGGGTCGCGCGCGACCAACACCACCGCGTAGACCAGCGCGAGCACGAGAACGACCAGCGCCGCGTAGGGGAACCAGTCGTAGGGCGTGGGCTGGCCCGGCTTGGTCAGGTAGTACATCGGAATCCCGATGCCCACAAAGCCCAACAGGGGCAGCAGCACGTGGCGCAAGGCGTTGAAGCGATCCCGGTGGTTTCGGCAGTGGCAAAAGGACAGAGTCAGATTCGACAGCGCGTAGACCACCAGCACCAGAATCGTGCTGAAGGTCGAGGACTCGAAGGAGAAGTTCGGCGCGCTCATCGAGCCCGAAGCCGCGTGGCCCCCGACCTATGAGGAGAGACGGTACTGGCCGCGCGGGCCCGCGCGGTGACTCACGCTGAGTACAAAGTCACGACGCGGCGGGATTGGCAAAGTACGGGCTCACCCAGATGGCACCGCTGTTGCACGGCTGGGGAGGGTAGGCCGGCGTCACCGAGACCACGCCGCCGCCCTTCTTCAACTGCACGCTGATGGTCTGCACTGACGGGCACGTCTGCGTGCCGGTGGGCACGTTCGAATAGGCCAGGTCGAAGCGCACCAGCGCACCGTCGGCCAACGTCAGGCTCGCCGGGGCGTGATTGGCCGCGGTGTCCGGGAACTGGATGGGCGAATTGGACGTCGGCAGGTCGATGGTCGAGGAGCTCAGGATCGCGCCCGTTCGGTCCTGCAGGGTCAGCGTGGGCCAGCCTCGAAGCGTGCAGAGGGGCCCGGACACCTTGGTCAGAGTGATCGAGGCGTAGACCGTGCCCGTGGCACCCTGGGCCAGGTTGTAGGTCCCGCGGAAGTCCTGGGCCAGACAGGCCGGAGTGCCTGGTGCGCTGGAGGTGCTCGTCGTGGCCACACTGGCCGTGGTCGTCGTGCTGGTGCCGTGAGGAATCGCGTGGCGGCTCAGGGTGAAGATCACCACGAAGGCGACGAAGAGTCCCAGTGACTTGAGCGCACGCCTCACTGATTGAAGTCCTCGGGGCGAATGGTGTCGAGGAACTCGCGCAACTCGGCCACCAACTCTGCCTCCGACGGCTCGGGCTCGGACGCCTCGGACCCCTCGGCCTCGTCGTCCTCTAAGTGGATCACGCGGCCCTGCTCGTCCATCAGGTCGTCGTTCACCAGGATGGGCGCCCCAGCGCGCAGGGCCAGGGCCACCGCGTCACTCGGCCGCGCGCTCACGACGACTTCCTTGCCCTCGCGCAAGATGCGCAGGTTCGCGTAGAACGTGTTGTCCACCAGCTCGGTGATCTCGACGGTGAAGAGCTTGCCACCGAGGGCCGCGATGATCGTGCTCATCAAGTCGTGCGACATCGGACGTGGCGTCGTCAGGTTCTGCAGCGCGTAGGCGATCGCGGTGGCCTCGGGGGCGCCGATGAAGATCGGCAGCACCCTCTCGCCACCTAGTTCCTCGAGCAGCAGAAGTGGCGTCGAGGAGCCCACGTCCACGCGAACCGCGCGCAGCACCACTTCGATCATGTATCCAGCCTAGACCGCGGCCCTCGGGATAGTCCGGGCGCTACTCACTGATGGCGCGCACGGCCCGCTCGTGGAGAACGCTGCGCAGCACGGAAACCTCGGCGGCCACCTCGGACGTCACGGTGCGGACCTCCTCGGGGCTCAAGTTCGACGGCGCCTGGCGCAGCGAGAGTGTGAGGTCCTCGACCACGCCCATCTCGCGCTCGACGACCCGGCGCAGCGCGCCGAGCAGACGCAGGTCCGCCTCTCGCTCCACCAGCGGCAGCACCGCCAGGCCCACGCGCACGTCCAGGCTCGAGAACTGGGCAGCACCGGATCCGCCACCCGGGCTCAGCAGCCCGAGGGCGACCAGTTGGTTGACCACGTCCGGCTCCAGCAGCGTCAACTCGAGGAACTCGCCCGTGGAGTAGCGGCGCTCATCGGCGAGCCCGTGCGCGTCGCGATCCTCGGCGTCGGGCACCACGCTCATGCGCGCGCGTGACGGCGCAGCCGGCGCCGTGGCCACCACCGGGCCCGCGATGGCCCGCGCCGCCTCGCGGCGCACCGCGTTGGACTCCTCTTCGAGCAAGCCTTGCTCGATGAGGCGCAGGCGCACGACGCGCAAGGGCACAAACTCCTCCTGGGCCAGGCGGATCGCCTCGCGCAGACAGACCACGTCGCGCTCGGAATACAGGCGATATCCCTTGCGACTGCGATCGGGCCTGACCAGTCCCTTGTCCTCGTAGTAGCGAATCTTGGACAACTCGATATCGGGAAAGTCGTGGCGCAGGAGGCTGTGCACCTCACCAATGCGCATCTTCGTCGCCGGGACGTTCATTGGGTCGCCTCCCAGAAGACCAGCTTGAACTTTCCGATCTGCACCTCGTCGGCCGAGTGTAGAGCCGTCTCTTCAACACGGGCGCCATTGACGTACGTGCCGTTGAGAGAATTCAGGTCGCGCACCGTGATGCGTCCACTGGCCGTGCGCGTGAACACCGCGTGATGACGAGAAACAGACACGTCGTCGAGCAGCAGTGCGCTGTTCTCGTGCCGGCCCACCGACGTCGTCTCCTCAGTGAGCTCGAAGTGGGTTCCCGCCGTTTGACCGGTGACGATGACGAGCTCGTCGCCATGACTGATTGGACCGCTCGCGGTCTGCGCATTCGCGACGTCGTAGCTGCCCACCACGGGCACCGCGATCGTCTCGGGAGAGGTCGCCGCGTGCTGCGGGGCCCCGCACGACCAGCAGAAGTTGGCGTTCGCGTTCAGGATCTCGCCACAACGCCGACAGTTCACGCTGGACACCCTAGTGAAGGCGCTCGGCGCGTGCCGGGGCCGCTCAAGACGTCAGGGCGCGGTAGCCGTCGGCGTCCAGCAAAGACTCGAATGCCTCGAGAGTCGCCACCGTGATCTCACAGATCCAGCCCCCGTCGTAGGGCTCGGCGTTCACCAACTCCGGCGAGCTCGTCAAGGCGTCGTTCACCGCGCTCACGGTTCCCGAGACCGGCGCGTAAATCTCCGAGACGGACTTGGTCGATTCGACCTCGCCCAGGCTGGCGCCGGCCTCGAGCGCGGAGCCCACCTGGGGCAGGGACACGTACACCACGTCGCCCAGGGCGTCCTGAGCGTAGTCGGTGATGCCCACGCGCACCACGTCGCCGGTGGCGCGGGCCCACTCGTGGTCCTGGGAGTAGCGAAGGTCGGTGGGAATCTGCATACGGCGCAATCTACAAGATCTGGCCCGTCGAGCGCCCCCGACGCAGGGCCTCGCGCGCCGGGCCCAGGTAGGCCACCAGCACGACCCAGGCGAGGATCAGGCCGGCGCTGCCAACGCTCCAGCAGATGCCACGCCCCACGACCTGCCAGGTCGCCAGCGCCGCGTGGTGAGCATTGCTGGTGAGCAGGAAGAGCGGAAACGTCGTCATCAGCGCGAACGTCGAGACCTTGCCCCACCAGAGAACGTCGATGCGCGCCGCGCCCAGGGCCGCCAGCACGAGGGTCATCAGCGAGACGATCAGCTCACGCACCAGGGTCAGCAGCGCGAACCACCACGGCACTCCCCCCGCGGCCGCGACGCCGAGCAGGCCGCTCATCACGAGGAGGCGGTCGGCCACCGGGTCGAGGACCTTGCCGATGGCCGAGACCTGATTCAGCCGGCGCGCGAGAAAGCCGTCCACCCAATCCGTCGCGCCGAGCGCACCGAGCAGCCACGCCGCCACCGCGCGATGACCAGTGCCAAAGAGGAGCCAGAGAAACACCGGGATCATTCCCAGGCGCACGACGGTCACCAGGTTGGCCCAGGTGAGCAGGCCCCGCTCCGCGGACACGTCAGGCGATGGTGATCGTCGGATCGAGGTAGACGTCCTGGACCGAGTTGACGAGGGCCGCACCCTCGGCCATCGGGCGCTGGAAGGCCTTGCGCCCGAGAATCAGGCCCGAGCCGCCCGCCCGCTTGTTGATCACCGCGGTCCGCACGGCACTGGCCAGGTCGTTCGCGCCCTTAGCCTCACCGCCGGAGTTGATGAGCCCGATGCGCCCGGCGTAGCAGTTGGCCACCTGCCAGCGCGTCAGGTCGATCGGATTCTCGCTGGTCAGATCGGAGTACACGCGCGAGTTCGTCTTGCCAAACTTCAGGGCCGTGTAGCCGCCATTGTTCTCGGGCTGCTTCTGCTTGATGATGTCGGCCTCGATCGTGACACCTAGGTGATTGGCCTGTCCCGTGAGATCTGCGGACACGTGATAGTCGGCCTCAGCGGTCTTGAAGGCCGGATTGCGCAAGTACGTCCACAGCACGGTGAACAGGCCCAGGCGGTGCGCCTCGGCGAAGGCCTCGGACACCTCGCGCAGCTGTCGATCCGACTCCGGGGCTCCGAAGTAGATCGTCGCGCCCACCCCCACGGCGCCGAGATCGGCGGCCTGGCGAACCGAAGCGAAGGGGACCTGGTCGTAAGTGTTGGGATAGTGCAGGAAGTCGTTGTGATTGATCTTGACGATGAAGGGGATGCGGTAGACGAAGCGACGCGACACGGCCCCCAGGGTGCCCAACGTGGTCGCCACGGCGTTGCAGCCCGCCTCGATGGCCAGCTCGCAGATGCGCGCCGGGTCGAAGTAGATCGGGTTGGGCGCGAAGCTGGCGGCCGCGGAGTGTTCGATGCCCTGGTCGACGGGGAGAATCGAAAGATAGCCGGTGCCGGCGAGACGTCCGTGGTTGTACAGCGAGCCCAAATTTCGCAGCACGCTCGGCGTGCGGTCGCTCAGACTGACCACGTCGGCCAGGTAATTAGGCCCCGGCAGGGTCAGCAACTCCTTGGGGAACGCGGTGGCCTGATGCTCCAGCAGCGACGTGGCCTCGTCGCCCAACAGTGCGGCAATGTCCATGGCCGCAGCCTACCGGAGCCCTCCCCTGGCCCCCGGACGCCACCGCGAGCCAGACTGGACGCGTGACGCCGAGCTACGCCGACTCCCTGGCGCGCCGCCTGCGTGCGGCGCACTCGCTGTATCACGACGCCATGCACAGCATGAGCCTCGAGCAGGTCAACGCCGTGGTTCACCCGCGCGCACTGCCGATTGCCTTCAGCCTGGTGCACCAGGTCCTGATCGAGGACGCCAGTCGGGCCCTCGTGGGGGGCCCCGCGGCCCTGTTCAATGCGACCTGGGCCGACCGGCTGGGCCTGGGCGTGGCCGAGGACGGCAAGGCGCGTTCGGTCGAAGAGATGATGGACCAGCGCATCGGCGACGTGGCGGCCATGCGCGAGTTCCAGGGCCAGGTCTTTGCGCTCACCGAGGAGTACGTGGCCGGTCTGGCAACGCCGAGCCTGAGCGAGATCGTCGTGGCCCACCCGCTGCCCGAAGTGCTGGCGCACACCTTCAGCGCACGCGTAGCCGGCCCCGAGGGGCTCACGCGCGCCGACGCGATCGAGTGCTGGATCTACCAGCACGCTCTTAGGCACCTGGGTGAGATCGAGCACGCCCGGGCCCTGGTGGGCCTGGGCGGGATGACGTCCTAGGGCTGGAACTTCTTCTTCGACACGGGCGTCGAGCGGCGCGGCCGGTTCTTCGGCGAACGCAGTGGTCCGAGTTCAGCCAAACGAGCCGCGGCGTCGTAGGCCTCCGGCTCGGCCAGCACCACCCGCGCGAAGAGCTCACGCGCCGATCCCACGTCGCCGGCCCGGTCGTAGACGTCCCCGAGGGCGTACCAGAGCCGGATGTGGCGAAATGAGGGGTTGCGCAGCACCTTGGCCCCGCCCGCACGAGTGAGCAGCTCGATGGCCTCCGCGTATTTTCCCTGGTCCGCGAGGCTCGCTCCCATCACGATGCGTCCCTCGGCCAGCTCATCCGCGCCGGCCTCGGCGTCCTCGAGCTCCTCGAAGGTCGTGGCGACGGCCCGGAAGCGTCGGTGGGCGCGATCACAGTCCATGACCTTGGCCAGATGCTCAGGATCCCCGGTGATCGCGAAGTGGGCCCGCAGATTCGCCTTGGCCAGGTTCCAGCGCTCGGCCCGATACGCGGCGAGCCCCAGAAGCTCCCGAGCGGCGGCCACGCCTGGCACCGCGTCCACGACGCCGCGCGCCAGACGCAGAGCCTCTTCGTAGCGGTGACGGTCGTAGGCCTCCGCAGCCCGAGTCATCGTCTCGACGAGCTTTTCGCGCGCGTGCGCGGTGCCCACGAAGGCCCGGCGCAACTCCGCGGCCACGTCGCCCGGCAACACGTAGGGCGCCCGCGTACGTTCGACGTCGCGTCGCGGCGTGCCCGGCACCTCGAGGCGCTCCTCAATCCACTCCTCGATGGGCTCCGGAGCCCGCGAGGGACGATTCTTCTCCTCGAGCTCACCACGGGTGCTCGAGATGTGCACCGCCCCCCGACGCGCGACGCCACCCCAGCCCCGATCCCGACCGTGCTCAACGGCGCGCTGACGCTCCAGCTCCTCGGGACTCAGCGCAGGCTCGACGCGACGGGCCCGACTCCGCGGCGCACTCTCCGACCCACGGGTCCCGCGAACGTAGGGCGCTCCGGCTCGACTGGGTCGAGCAGAACGGGCCCCGGCGCTCCGGGCGGCACCGTCGGGGCGCGCTCGTGCACGTGAGTCACCCTCGGCTCGATCGGTCCACTCGGGGCGAGGTGAGCGCGCGGGAGCCGGGCGCGGGGCACGGAACTGTCCCGTGCCGCGAGAGCCCGCGCCGGCGCCCGAGCGCCGGGGTGGGCCCGAACGGCCCGTCGCGCCGCGCTCTTCGGGGCCGCGAGAACGAGGCCGGTCCTCGTCGGGGCGGGCACGTCGATAGTCTCCCTGGCCGCGTGCGGGACCGCGTTCGGACCACTCAGCTCGGGGCGCGCGTCCCGCGCCCGGTCGCGGAGCACGAGTGCTACCAGCGGGGCGATCGTAGGGCGCCGCGGATCGGCCGGGTCGAGGTGAACGGGGCCCGGCACTGCGAGCGGAGCCCTCGGGGCGGGCACGTCGATAGTCACCCTCGGCTCGATCGGTCCACTCGGGGCGAGGTGAGCGAGCTGGACCCGGGCGCGGGGCACGGAACTGTCCCGTGCCCCGAGAGCCCGCGCCGGCGCTGCGCGCGGAGCCGTCAGGACGACCTCGTCGATAGTCACCCTCGGCTCGATCGGTCCACTCGGGGCGAGGTGAGCGAGCTGGACCCGGGCGCGGGGCACGGAACTGTCCTGCGCCGCGAGAGCCCGCGCCGGCGCCCGAGCGCCGGGGTGGGCCCGAACGGCCCGGCGCGCCGCGCTCCTCGGTGCTGCGAGAGCGCGCTCGATCCTCGACGCCGCGAGAACGGGGACGATCCTCGTCGGGGCGCGTACGTCGGTCGTCACCCTGGCCGCGCGCGGGACCCATCCGCGGCGAGCGTGACCGGTCGGCCTCACGAGGTTGCGACGCGGAATTCGTACTGCGCGGAGCGCCCGACTCTCGACGGGGCCCGCCCCGAGAGCTCCCTCCGGCGCCCGAGCCGCCGCGCGGCGGGCGTGCTGATGAGGAAGAAGAGGAAGCCACCGAGCAATCCTACCGGGCCTCATCGCCCCGGCTCTCGGCTACTTCGCTGAGCGTCTCTCGCGCACCCAGTGGCCCACTGGCAGCAGCTCGACGTGGAACCGGTCGCGCAGCGCACCCCACAGCCCGCGTGGCTGCCAGATGGCGATGCCCACGGCCAGGCTGCCAAAGACGATGAAGTACCAGGCGCCGTACTGGCCCAGCCACTGGAACAGGACGAAGTAGACGACCGAGCCAATGATGGGGCCCTCGATCGTGCCCAGCCCCCCGATCATGGAGGCGAAGAGCATCTCGGCCGTCCAGCTCATCGAAAACTCGTTGCCCGGCTGGACGAACGGCTGGCTGATGGCCAGCACCGCGCCCGCCGCGCCGCAGCCGGCCGCTGCCACGATGAAGACGATGCGGCGCGCCGAGGTCACGTGCGCGCCGGCGCTGCGCGCGGCGACCTCGTTGTCGCGCATCGAAGCCAGCACGAGGCCCAGTCGGCTTCGCAGCAGGACGTACGTGCCGATCACGACCACGAGCGCCACACTCCAGCTGGCCAGGTACTGCACGTGAGTCAGGCTCACCGGATCGAAGTTGGACAGCCCCGGCAAGTAGTGCCCGGTCCCCCCGCCCAGGTAGGCCACGGTGCCAATGATGATCATCGCGGTGTCGGCCACGACCCACGTGGCAATGGAGAAGTACCCACCACGCAGTCGAAACAGCAGGTACGTCACGGGCAGGGCGATCACCCCGCAGGCCAGCGCGGCCAGCGGGATGGCGGCCAGGGGGCTCATGCCCTTGATCGCAAAGAAGAGGGTGGCGTAGGCCCCGAGCCCGACGAAGGCCTGCTGACCGATGGAGACCATGCCCGAGTAGCCGGCCAGCAAGTTCCACATCGTGGCCATGATCACCAGGATGAAGAAGTTCATGAGGATCGAGGCGAACCACGCCGGCACAATCCACGGCGCGACGCTGAAGAGGCTCACCAGCACCACTGAGCCGACCAGCGTGATCAGCGGCGAGTGCGTCGAGCGACGCACGTCGAGTGATGAGAGGCTCTCGCGCGTGCTCACGACGGGGCCGTCTTCTTGCCAAAGAGACCGTTCGGGCGCACCGCCAAGACCACGAGGAAGAGCAGGTTCCCGGCGAGGACCTGGTACTCGGGATTGATGTGCTCGCCGAGCTGCTGGGCGATGCCGATGGCGATACCGCCGACCAACGTGCCCCACAGCGAACCGATCCCGCCTACGACCACGGCCTCGAAGGCGTAGATCAGATTGGTCACTCCCGAGGACGGCGCGAACTCCGTCGTCATGCCGTAGGCGATGCCCGCCAGGGCCACGGTGGCAAACGCGATGCCGGCCGCGATGCCGAAGATGTGCCGGTAGTTGGCGCCACTGAGCTGGGCGGCCTCGCGATCATCCGACACGGCGCGGATGAGGCGCCCGGTCTTGGTGTGGCCCAGGAAGATCTGCAGGGCGCCCAGGACCGCGACGGCGACGCCGAGCACGACCAGGGAGACGTACGAGATGTAGATGGTGCTCGAGAGCTGGAACGAGCTGCCGATAAGCGAACCGATGTTGATGGACTGGCCGTTGGCGGTGTAGACCTCCAGCAGCAGGTTCTCGATCAGCACCGACAGGCCAAAGGTCACCAGCAGCGTCGTGAAGGGGTCCCGATCGATGCTCTTCTGAATGAGCGTGCGCTGGACCACATAGCCGAGCAGTGCGAAGACGGGCACCACGACCACGAAGGACCACAGGGGCGACACGCCGAACTTCGGCGCCAGGAAGACCGCGGTGTAGCCCGCCACGACGGCGACGTCGCCGTGGGCGAGGTTGATCACCTTCATCACCCCGAACATCAGAGAGAGCCCGCAGGCGAAGAGGGCGTAGAAGCCCCCGACCAGCGCACCCTGGATGACGATGTTGAGCCAGGTCACGCCCCACCCCCGGCTCGGCGCTCGCTGTCGTGCAGCGATGCGCCAAAGTAGGCGCGCTCGATGTCGGCGTCGCTGAGCTCACCGGGCACGCCGGTGAGCGAGGTGCGTCCCTCGAGCAGGCAGTGAACCCGAGTGGCGACCTTGAGTCCCTGGCCGACGTCCTGCTCCACGATGAGCACCGTCACTCCCTCGGCCACGATGCGCGGAATGACGTCGTAGATTCTCTCGATCACGATGGGCGCCAGGCCGAGGGATACCTCGTCGAGCAGCAGCAGACGCGGATTGGCGACCAGGGCCCGTCCGATGGCCACGGCCTGCTGTTCACCCCCGGAGAACTGCCAGACGCGCGAGCGGCGCCGCTCGCGCATCCAGGGGAAGAGCTCGTAGATCGCCTCGATCGTGAAGGTACCCCGCGCGCCCTTGGTGGTGCCCACGAGGAGGTTCTCCTCCAGGGTCATCGACGAGAAGAGCCGCCGACCCTCCGGGACCAGGGAGATCCCACGCGCGAAGCGCCGGTGAGGCGCCAGGCGCGAGATGTCGGCGCCCTCGAAGCTGATCGAGCCGCCGCTGGGCGTGTGCAGGCCCGCGATCGTGCGCAAGAGTGTCGACTTGCCCGCCCCGTTGGCCCCGATCATGGCGAGGACCTCACCACGGCTCACGCTGAACGAGACGTCCTCAACCGCACAGAGCTGTCCGTGATGCACCGAGAGGCCCGAGACCTCCAGGACCACGCTCGACTCGCCGGTGGGTGCATCGCTCACGAGTCCATCGCCTCGTTCAAGATGCGATCACCGAGGTAGACGCGTCGCACCGCCTCCGAGGCCAAGACCGCGCGAGGCTCTCCGTCAGCCACCAGGGCTCCGCTCGCCAGACACAGCAGTCGGTCCACCGTGGACAGCAGGGCGCGCACCACGTGCTCGATCCACAGGATCGTGACGCCCTCGGCGTTGATCGAGCGAATGATGCCCGTCAGTTCGGTCACCTCGAGGTCCGTCAGGCCGCCGGCGATCTCGTCCAGCAGCAGCAGGCGGGGCTGGGTCGCCAGTGCACGAGCCAGCTCGAGGCGCTTGCGCTGCATCAGCGTGAGGCTGCCCGCTGCACGGTTGGCCAACGACGACAGACCCGTGCGTTCCAGGGCCGAGAAGGCGGCTTCGTGGCTCTTGCGTCCGCGCAGGACCGCTCCCTGCTGGGAGCCGACGAGCGTGTTCTCGAAGACCGTCATGTTCTCGAAGGGGCGTGGCACCTGGTACGTGCGACCGATCCCGCTGCGACAGCGAACGGAGGGGTGCATCCGCTCCAGCGCCTGGCCGACGAAGTGGATCTGGCCACCGTAGAGACGAACGTCACCCGAGATGATGCCGAACAGTGACGTCTTGCCGGCTCCGTTGGGACCGACGATGCCCACTGCCTCGCCCTCCTCCAACTCGAAGTTGATGTCGTCGGCCACGACGACCTGGCCGAACTTCTTCGACACGTGCTCGAGCTGGAGGAGGGGCATGGCGGCTGAGGCGGAACTACTTGTTGGTCGGGCGCAGCACGCCCGTCAACGGCACCTGCTTGTTCAGGGTGTTGTCCACGACGTACGGCGACCACGGCCAGACCTTGCCACCCACGTTGGCCTTCGAGCCAGGCTTCCACTGGATGCCCACCGGCGGAATGATCGCCACACCCGGGGCCGGGCTCGTCTTGGCGTTGAAGTTCATCGGTCCCGAGATGCCGGTGTAGTTCACGTGGTGCAGTGCGTTGGCCACCGCCGAGCGGTCGTGCGGATTCTTGACCTTCTTCAGGGCCTCGATGACAACCTCGAAGAGCGAGTAGGTCGAGCCCATCGACTGGACCCACTGCTGACCGGTGAACTGCTGGTAGCCAATCGCGAACTGCTTGGCCGTCATGCCCGTCAATGAGGACTTGTAGGGCGCGTACGGCGTCCACCAGGCGTCTGTGGCGACGTTGTTGGACAGGCTGCCCAGTGCGTACACGTCCGTCGGAAAGAGCATCACCTTGGCCACGGTCGCGAGCTTGGGGCGCCACTGCTGCTGGGAGGCCTGCTTCCAGAAGGTGTTGAAGTCCGGCGGCAGCGGCGCGTTGACGAAGAACTCGGCCCCGCCCGACTTGAAGGTCTGGATCATCGACGTGTAGTTCGTTGACAAGTCCTGGTAGGCGCCGCCATCGATGAACTTCCACGCGTTCTTGGTCTCCGCGGCCACGATCGGCGGGAACGCCGCGCGGAAGGCGTTGCCGTCCGCGTCGTTCGGGAACATGCCGGCGTAGATCTTGGCGGCGTGGGTCTGCTTCTGGACGCGGTTCCACATCGGCAGGAAGCAGTTCACGAACTCGGGAACGCCGAAGAAGAACGTCGTGCAGTACTTGAAGGCCCCCGACTGGGCGGCGCCGGTGGCCGAGAGCGTGCCGCCCAGGCCCACGTACCACGCCTCCCACGGACAGACCGTCGAGACGCAGGGGATGCCCGCCTGCTCGCACACGGTCGACACGGGCACCGTCGTCTCCGGAGCCGAGCTGGTGACGATGATGTCCACGCCCTGGGCCTGGATCAACTGAGTGGTCACCTGGGCCGCGGTCGTCGGACTCGACTGGGAGTCCGCGACGATGATCTGAATCTTGTAGGTCGTCGCGCCGACCTTGATGCCCTTGGCGAAGTACTGCGAGGCCTTCACGAGCTTGAGCACGTAGTTGTCAGGGCCCGCGAAGGACGCGAGCGCGCCCGTCTGGGGCGTGACGTAGCCAATCTTGATCACGTTGCTGCCGCTGGCTGCGTAGCTGGCCGCGGACTGGCTCAACGCGCCCGCTCCCCCGGCCGCCGCCGCCACGCCCAGAGCCTTCAGGCCCATCCGTCGGCTGAACTCGAGGCTGCCCCAGCCCGGAATGCTTTCCGGTATCTGGCTCGCGCCCGTCTCCTGATTCATTGGTCCCCCCTCATTTTTGGTTGATGTTGTCTAGCACACGACGTTGTGTCCGAGAGCTCATTGTCTGATGTTTTCATCAGTCTGTCGAAGAATTCTCCAGCTTTCCCTGATCGGGCCGTCTAGGCGTGCGCCATCTCGGCCAGCATCCGGCGCGCGGCGAGTCCGCCGCGGTCGATCTTGATGCTCACCTCGGTCATCTCAGGCGACGACCCGAGACGTCGCTGCAGCACGTTGAGCGCGTCCACGTCCTCCTGGACCACGCCGGCCTGCATCTTGGACAAGAACAGATCGACCTCGCCGTCTCCGACACAGAAGTCCCGGGCCAGGGCCCAGAAGTCCCACACCGAGTCCTCGGTGCGGGGCGTGAGGCCGTAGAAGATCTTCATGTGAAAGGCGTGCTCGTCACTGCCGTCGGGCCGCGGTGGCTGGCCCACCGGCGCGATGCCCGAGTTGAGCTGGTAGAAGCCCGGTGGGTAGTAGTCGATGTCCTGCCAGCGATCCACCTGACCGGTCAGGCCAGTCGTGCGCGAGTAGAACGGTGGGCACTGCACGGCGTTCATGTGCCGATAGACGTGCACGACGCGACGCTCCTGGTCGGTCTCGACCTCGATGGGTGTCTCGGCCACCTCCGGCGTGCCGATGGAGCCGTGGTGCAGGAAGGTCTCGTGCGACAGGTCCAGCAGGTTGTCCACCAGGAGGGAGAACCCGCCGTCGATCTTGACCGCACCGCAGACCACTGACCAGTTCGTCGCGTCCTCGAGCCACGGTGTCGCGGGCAGGGTGCCGGCGTCGGGCTCGCCGTGGCCCATCCAGATCCACACCCAGCACCCACGCTCCACCAGCGGGTAGTGCCGAACGCTCAACTTGGAGGGAATCCGCTCCTGACCAGGTACCGCCACGCACGCGCCCGAGCAGTCAAACGTGAAGCCGTGATAGCCGCACACGAGCCGGTCCTCGACCAATCGGCCGAGTGAGAGCGGGTAACCGCGATGCGGGCAGCGATCCGCCAGCGCGACGACCGTGCCGTGCGAATCCCGGAACATCACCACGTGCTCGCCCAGGATCGTGCGCGACATCGGCTGCTCTGACAGCTCGCTGGACAGCGCGGCGACGTACCAGTGCTGACGTAGAAACATGGCCCCCCTCACTGCGCCACGCCACGCTGCGTACGACGCTGGCAGCGTAGTCCCGATGTGCTAAGCAAGCAACCACACCACGAGCGGGGGGACGTGATCATGGGCTTTCTCGACGCTGCCCACTGGCAGTCGAACATCTTTCTGAAGGGCTGGCGCCCTGGTAGCGCCGGTGATGCGCCAGTCGTGGAGCCGGCCACGGGCAAGGAGTTGGCCCGCACCGGACGCGCCAGCGTGGCCGACGTCGCGGAAGCCGCCGCCGTGGCCGCCGCGGCCCAGCGCGCCTGGGCCGCTCTGCCCTTCACCCAGCGCAGCACCGTCATGCGCAGAGCCGGCCAGCTCCTGGTCGATCACGCCGAGGAGTTCAACGAGTGGATCATGCGCGAGACGGGCGGCATCGCCCCGAAGGCGCAGCTGGAGACCCACGTGGCCTCCGAGGAGTGCTTCGAGGCCGCCGCGCTCGCCTCGCACCCGACCGGCGACATCCTGCGCAGCGAGATGCCCCGGCTGAGCTTTTCACGCCGCGTGCCGGCGGGCGTGGTCGGCGTGATCGCGCCCTTCAACGTGCCGCTCATCCTCTCGATCCGCTCCGTGGCTCCGGCCCTCGCTCTGGGCAACGCGGTCATCCTCAAGCCCGACCCGCGCACGGCGGTCAGCGGCGGCGTGCTCCTGGCGCGGGTCTTCGAAGAGGCCGGCGTGCCCGAGGGCGTCTTCTCCGTGCTGCCCGGCGGGGGCGACGTCGGCGAGGCCCTGGTCATCGAGCCTCGGGTGCGCGTCATCGCCTTCACCGGCTCGACCCAAGTCGGACGCAGCGTTGGCGCCCTGGCCGCCCAACATCTCAAGCGGGCCCACCTGGAACTGGGCGGCAACTCGGCGTTGATCGTCCTGCACGACGTCGATCTGCAGAAGGCCGCCTCGGTGGGCGCCTTCGGCTCCTTCTTGCACCAGGGCCAGATCTGCATGACGACGGGGCGCCACCTCGTCGATGCGCGCATCGCCGAGGACTACGCGGCGATCCTGGCCGAGAAGGCCAACCACCTGCCAGTCGGTGATCCGATGTCCGGCACCGTGGCGATGGGACCGCTGATTGACGCCAAGCAGCGCGACAAGGTTCACCGCATGGTGACCGAGACCGTGGACGCCGGCGCCACCCTGGCCGCCGGGGGCACCTACGAAGACCTCTTCTACCGGCCCACCGTACTGACCAACGTCTCTGTCAAGGCCTCGGCCTACTGCGAGGAGGTCTTCGGACCTGTCGCACCGATCGTGCCCTTCCACTCGCTGGACGAGGCCGTGGCCCTGGCCTCGGACTCGCCCTACGGGCTCAGTCTGGGCATCCTCTCGAGCGACGGGCTGCGCGCCCTCGAGCTGGCCGAGCGCATCCCCACCGGGGCCATCCACATCAACGACCAGACCGTGCACGATGAGGCGGTCATCCCCTTTGGCGGCGTCGGCCACTCGGGCAACGGCTCACGCATGGGCGGCATGGCCAACCTCGAGGCCTACACGGAGACCCAGTGGGTCACCGCCCAGGCCGACATGCCCGACTACCCGTTCTGAGCCCGCCCCGCGCGAGCCTCGCGGCACCGGCGTCGCGCACGTCGTGGGCTTCCACGTAGCCCTAGAGGCTGCACGCGTCCACGTAGTGTCGCGCCAGGGCCCGCGCCGTGGGCTCGGACTCGACCACCTGGCGCAGGCGCGCGAGCTGGACGCGATTCTCGAACTCGTCGTGGGGATTCGGGTGCAGCATCTGAGTCATGTAGGTCGAGAACTCCTCGGCGCGCCAGACGTGGCGCAGGCACGTGTCGCTGTAGGCGTCCAGCAGACGAGTGTCGTTCTCACGCAACGCGGCCACCAGGGCCGGCACGAGGACACGCACGTCGGCCAACGCGAGGTTCATCCCCTTGGCGCCCGTCGGCGGAACGATGTGCGCAGCGTCACCGGCCAGCACGAGTCGCCCGTGGCGCAGCGGCTCTAGGACGATGTTGCGCATGGCCGTGATGCCGCGCTCGAGGATGGGCCCGGTCTGGAGCTGGCCGTGAGCTCCCTCACCCAGGCGCGTCGCGAGCTCGTCCCAGATGCGCTCGTCGGACCAGTCCGCCAGATTCTCGTCGGGGGCCACACCCAAATACAGACGCACGAGCTCGGGCGAGCGCATCGAGTACAGGGCGAAGCCGCGCTCGTGACGGCTGTAGATCAACTCGTCATTGACCGGCGCGGCCTGGGCCAGGATGCCCAGCCAGGCGAAGGGATAGACCCTCTCGAAGCGACGGCGCACCAGCGCGGGCACGGACTGGCCGGTCACGCCGTGCGTACCGTCACAACCGGCAACGTAGGCGGCGTGGATGCGAAGTGGCCCCTCGGGCGTGTTCGCGTCCACGAAGGGTCGCTCGGTGTCAATGCCCTCGATTGCGCGGACCTCAGACTCGAAGTGAAGGGCCGCGCCGTGGAAGTTGAGCCGCAGGCCGATCAGGTCCTTGACCACCTCCTGCTGGCCGTAGACGGTGATGGCCCGTCCGTCGGCCAACTCGAGGAAGTTGATACGGTGCGCGCCGTTCTCAAATCGCAGTTGAATGCCGTGGTGTGCCAGGCCCTCGCGGCGCATGCGCTCACCGACACCCGCCTCGGCCAGCATCTCGGTGATTCCGTACTCGAGAACACCCGCACGCTGACGATGCTCGACGTAGTCCCGGGTGCGACGCTCGAGCACGATGTTGTCCACACCCTGCAGGTGCAGCAGGTGCCCGAGGACCAGGCCCGCGGGGCCCGCGCCCACGATGACCACCTGCGTGCGAACCTCGCGCATGACTCCCCTTCACTAGATGGAACCGCGGACCGAAGTGTAGTGGTCCACCGCACGAGCTCCTCAGCTGGCGGACGCGGACGACGTGCGAGACGGGCGTCTAGATTCAGTAGCCGCAGCGCCAATGTGACGGGGGGTCGACCATGGCCGTAGTGATGCGCAACACACCGCGCACGGACCTCGCGATCGTGGACGCCCTGGCGGGCTTCGGCGTGGCGACCCTGCACGAGGCCCAGGGCCGCCGAGGACTGTTCGCCGCGCGCCTGCGCCCGATCTACCGACCGGTGCGTGTGGCCGGCACCGCACTGACCTGCGAGGTGGCCCCGGGGGACAACTGGTCCATCCACGTCGCGGTCGAAGTGGCACGACCCGGGGACATCCTGGTGGTCACTCCCACCAGTCCCTGCGAGGACGGCTACTTCGGCGAACTGCTGGCAACCAGTCTGATCGCCCGCGGCGTGCGTGGCCTCGTCATTGACGCCGGGGTCCGCGACGTCGCCGAGCTGAGCGCCATGGGCTTTCCCGTGTGGTCCCGAGCGATCAACGCCCAAGGCACGATCAAGGAGACGCCCGGCAACGTCCAGACGCCGATCGTGTGCGCCGGAGCCTACGTCCAGCCCGGCGACGCCATCGTGGCCGACGACGACGGCGTCGTCGTCATCGCGCGCCACGAGGCGGGCGCGGTCCTGGCGCGAGCCGAGGAGCGTGAGAGCAACGAGGCCGACAAGCGCACGCGCCTCGCGGCCGGCGAGCTCGGCCTGGACATGTACGCTATGCGCGACAAGCTCGCCGAGAGGGGCCTCGTCTATCGGGACTTCGAAGGATGAGGCCGACGGCGATACCGGCCGCGCTCATGCGTGGCGGCACGTCCAAGGGCCTGATGTTCCTCGCCACCGACCTGCCCGCGGAGCCGCGCGTGCGCGACGCGGTCCTGCTGGCGGCGATGGGCTCGCCGGACGCGCGCCAGATCGATGGCGTGGGCGGGGCCCATCCTCTGACCTCCAAGGTCGCCGTCGTGAGCGCCTCGCCACGCGCGGACGCCGACGTGGAGTACCTCTTCTTGCAAGTCTGGCCCGATCGAGCCGAGGTGTCGGACCAGCAGAACTGTGGCAACATGCT
Organism: Actinomycetes bacterium; assembly: GCA_021782915.1. GTDB lineage: Bacteria > Actinomycetota > Acidimicrobiia > Acidimicrobiales > RAAP-2 > RAAP-2. Next base: position 39,593 of record JAJXUK010000013.1, read on the forward strand.
CGCCGCCGTCGGTCCCTTCGCCCTCGAGCGCGGGCTGCTGAGCCCACGCCACGAGCGCACACCAGTTCGCATCTGGATGCAGAACACCCAGAGCCTGGCCGTGGCCACCGTCGAGACGCCCGACGGGCAGGTCACCTACGAGGGTGACGCCGCCATTGACGGCGTGCCCGGACACCACGCGCCGATTCCCATCGAGTTCCTGGACGTCGCCGGATCCAGTTGCGGCGCTCTGCTGCCCACGGGTCGTGTCGTCGACGAGATCGAGTCCACGAGGGTGACACTGATTGACAATGGCATGCCCGTCGTCTGCCTCGCCGCGCGCGACCTGGGACTCGAGGGATACGAGAGTCCCGCGCAGCTGGAGGCTGACTCGGGTCTGCGCGAGCGCCTCGAGGCGATTCGCGTGCGGGCCGGGCAACTGATGAACCTGGGCGACGTGCGCGGGGCCACCGTGCCCAAGATGAGCATCCTGTCCCCGGCGCGCCACGGGGGCCTCATCAACACGCGCACCTTCATTCCGCACCGCGTCCACGAGGCCATCGGGGTCTTCGGGGCGGTCTCGGTCGCTACCGCCTGCCTGCTGCCCGGCTCGGTCGCGCACCAGATGACGGGTGGTCCCGTGCGCGCCGGTCGACACGACGTGACCGTCGAGCACCCCAGCGGCTACTTCACCGTCTTTCTCGACGTGGTCGTCGAGGCCGACGACGTGCGCGTGGAACGCGCGGCCCTGCTGCGCACCGCTCGGCTGTTGATGGACGGTGCCGTCATGGTGCCCGCTCGAGTCTGGGAGAGACGGTGATCATCGACTGCCACGGCCACTACACCACCGCCCCTGCGGCCCACACCACGTGGCGCGACGAGCAGCTCATCGCCTACGAGGCCGGTGTGGGCGCCCCCACGTATCCGCACATCTCCGACGACGAGATCCGCGAGAGCATCGAGCAGAACCAGCTGCGCCTGATCCGCGAGCGCGGGGCCGACCTGACGATCTTCTCTCCGCGCGCCTCGGCGATGGCCCACCACCTCGGCGATGAGTCGGTGAGCATCGCGTGGACTCGCGCCTGCAATGACCTGATCGCCCGCGTGGTGGCTCTGTACCCGGAGAGCTTCGCGGGCGTCTGTCAGCTCCCCCAGTCCCCCGGGGCTCCCATCAGCAACTCCATCGGTGAACTCGAGCGATGCGTGAACGAGCTCGGCTTCGTGGGCTGCAACCTCAACCCTGATCCCTCCGGCGGGCGCTGGAACGGCCCACCGCTCACCGACCGGTCGTGGTACCCGTTCTACGAGGCGATGGTCGCCCTGGACGTGCCGGCCATGATCCACGTCTCCAGCAGCTGCAACGACAACTTCCACGCCACGGGCGCTCACTACCTCAATGCCGACACCACCGCGTTCATGCAGCTGCTCCAGGGTGAGCTGTTCGCCGACTTTCCCACGCTTCGCTTCATCATCCCGCACGGAGGCGGGGCCGTTCCCTACCACTGGGGCCGCTATCGCGGCCTGGCCGACATGCTGCACAAGCCCGAGCCCGCCGAGCACGTCATGGGCAACGTCTACTTCGACACCTGCGTGTACCACCAGCCCGGGATCGACCTGCTCGTGCAGGTCATCGATCACCAGAACATTCTCTTCGGCTCCGAAATGCTCGGTGCGGTGCGCGGGCTCGACCCGCGCAGCGGTCAGTACTACGACGACACCAAGCGCTACGTCGACGCCGCAGTGCTCAGTGAGTCCAGCCGCGCGCAGATCTACGAGGCCAACGCTCGACGAGTCTTCCCACGCCTTCACGCCCGCCTCGTCGGCCAGGGACGCTAATGGGACGATTCACGATGGACGCGGACTGGCTCGTCTTCGATCCGACGCCCTCGAAACCCGCCTACGTGCTGCCCGCGGGCGCGGTGGACGCGCACTGTCACGTCTTCGGGCCCGGCGACGAGTTCCCCTACGCGCCCGAGCGCAAGTACACGCCGTGCGACGCCGGCAAGGACGCCCTGTTCGCCCTGCGTGACCACTTGGGCTTCAGTCGCAACGTCATCGTCCAGGCCACGTGTCACGGCGCCGACAACTCCGCGATGCTCGACGCCCTGCACGCCTCACACGGTGCGGCGCGCGGAGTGGCCACGGTGCGCGACGACATCACCGACGACGAGCTGGGGGACCTGCACCGCGCTGGAGTGCGCGGAGTGCGCTTCAACTACGTGCGCCGCCTCGTTGATCCCCGGCCCGACGAGTACTACCGGCGCATCGTCGAGCGCATCGGCCCACTGGGCTGGCACGTGGTCATCTACTTCGAGGCCGCCGACCTGGCTGAGCGCGCAGACTTCTTCCGCTCCCTGGACACCACGCTGATCGTGGATCACATGGCTCGACCCGACGTCACCAAGTCCGCGACGGGACCCGACTTCGACGCCTTCGTGCGCTTCATGGAGGAGAACGAGAACGTCTGGACCAAGGTGACCTGCCCCGAGCGTCTCTCGGTGAGCGGCCCGCCCGGCTACGACGACGTCGTGCCCTTCGCGCGACGGATCGTCGATGAGTTCGAGGACCGCGTGCTGTGGGGCACGGACTGGCCCCACCCGAACCTCAAGGGCCATATGCCCGACGACGGGGCGCTCGTCGACTTCATCCCGCGCATCGCCACGAGCAGCGCGAAACGGGCCAAACTGCTGGTGGACAACCCCCACCAGCTCTATTGGGGGGAGGGCTGATGGACTTCAGCGCATTCGATGACATCCCGGGCACGCGGGTCTTCACCCCGGAACGCAGCCGGAGGGGCTATCACTTGAACCAGTTCTGCATGAGCCTGATGGCGCCGGCCAATCGCGAACGATTCAAGTCCGACGAGCGCGCCTATCTGGACGAGTGGCCCATGACCCAGGCGCAGAAGACCGCGGTCCTGGCGCGCGACTACAACGCGATGCTCGACACCGGGGGCAACATCTACTTCCTCGCCAAGATCTTCGCGACCGACGGGCTCAGCTTCGTCCAAGCCGTCTCCACGATGACCGGCATGAGTGTCGAGCAGTATCAGGACATGATGCTGGCCGGGGGCCGCTCGCCCGAGGGACAGCGCTCGATCTCCAAGGGGCTCTGATGGCTCGGGTGACCGCCGGAGTCGCGTCGAGTCACATCCCCGCGATCGGAGCCGCGCTCGATCTGGGCAAGTCCGACACCGACTACTGGCGCCCCGTCTTTGCGGGTTATGACTGGTCCCGAGACTGGATAGCCCGCGAGCGGCCCGACGTGATCGTGCTCGTCTACAACGACCACGCCAACGCGTTCTCGATGGAGCTCATCCCCACCTTCGCCATCGGCGTCGCACAGCGCTTCGCCGTCTGCGACGAAGGCTACGGACCGCGCCCGGTGCCCGAGGTCGAGGGACACCCCGAGCTCGCCTGGCACATCGCCGCCTCGACGGTCCTCGACGAGTTCGACATGACGATCGTCAATGAGCTCGACGTCGACCACGGCCTGACCGTTCCCCTGTCGCTCCTCTTCGGCCAGCCCGCGAGCTGGCCCGTCAAGGTGATCCCGCTGGCGGTGAACGTCGTGCAGTATCCGCCGCCCACCTCGAATCGCTGCTTCGAGCTCGGGCGCGCCTTGCGGCGCGCAATTCAGAGCTTCCCGGAGGACCTCTCGGTCCAGGTGTGGGGCACGGGTGGAATGAGCCACCAGCTGCAGGGTCCACGGGCCGGGCTGATCAATGAGCCCTGGGACACGGACTTTCTGAATCGGCTCGTCGCGGACCCCGACTCGCTGCGCGCGATGCCCCACATCGAGTACCTGCGTGAGGCCGGCTCCGAGGGCATCGAGTTGGTGATGTGGCTGATCATGCGCGGGGCGCTCGGCGGGCGCGTTCGCGAGCTGCAGCGCTTCTATCACGTGCCCGCCTCCAACACCGCTCTGGGCCACGTCGTGCTCGAGCCGACCGAGTTCTAAGGAGACCGCATGCGCATCGCACTCGCCGGTGCCGGAGCCTTCGGCATCAAGCATCTGGACGGGCTGCGCCGCATCGGCGGTGTCGAGGTCAGCGCCGTCGTCAGCCGCCGCCTTGATCAGGCACGAGACGTCGCTGCGCGCTACGGTGCGCACCTGGCGACAACGGAGCTCGATGAGGCTCTCGCGCGCGACGACGTGGACGCCGTCATCCTGTGCACGCCCACCCAGATGCACGCCGCCCAGGCCATCGCCACGATGCGTGCCGGAAAGCACGTCCAGGTGGAGATACCCCTGGCCGACTCATGGGCCGACGCGCTCGCCGTGCGAGACGTGCAACGCGAGACGGGCCTCGTGTGCATGGTGGGGCACACTCGGCGCTTCAACCCCTCACACCAGTGGATCCATCAGCGCGTGGTCGCTGGTGAGCTCCGCGTGCAGCAGATGGACGTGCAGACCTACTTCTTCCGACGCACGAACACCAACGCCCTCGGTCAGCCCCGCAGCTGGACGGACAACCTGCTCTGGCACCACGCCGCGCACACGATTGACCTCTTCAGCTACCAGTGTGGCGAGCCGATCGTGCGAGCCAACGCCCTGCAGGGCCCGGTCCATCCCGTACTCGGGATCCCGATGGACATGTCGATCCAGCTGCTCAGCCAGTCAGGCGCCATATGCACGTTGTCCTTGAGCTTCAACAACGACGGACCCCTCGGAACCTTCTTCCGCTATATCTGTGACAACGGCACCTTCATCGCGCGCTACGACGACTTGGTCAGCGGTCGCGACGAGCCGATTGACGTTTCGGGCGTCGCGGTTTCCATGGACGGCATCGAGCTGCAGGATCGCGAGTTCATCGCCGCGATTCAGGAGGGGCGCGAGCCGAACGCCGCCATTGACCAGGTACTCGAGTGCTACCAGGTCCTCGGCCAACTCGACGCGCAACTTTCGCACCACTAGGGCGTTGGCCCACTCAACTCGGTGACTGCGCGCGGCCCATCACGGACCAATGGCGGCTCGAACACGGGCGCAATTCGATCAAGTTGACCCGAAATTGGCTGCACGTTGTGACTGTGTTGAGCCCTTCGCAACAGGATTGTGACACTCGTGAGCAAGTGTTCGCTCGCAGGAGCATCTCCGCCACGACGAATGTTGACATCTTCATCCCGAGGGCAGAATCCGATGACCAACGCATCCGTGAGCCAACACCGGGCGCGCGTCCTCACGCCCCGGCCCAGCCCGTGGAGCCGGGCCCGACGATGACCCCGGAGAACGCGCTCGCCACGAGCCCAGCCCACGCCGCTCCGCGTCGCCCCGCCATCGCGTGGCTCGCCCTGGTCACCCAACTACTCGCGGGCCTCGCGATGATCCTGTTCACGGTACTCACCCTGATCCAGCTGCACGACTCGGCCCGGCACGACACGCTCTACCGGCTGATCGAGCAGATCGCCCTGGCCATCCCGTTCCTAGTGATCATCGTGAATGCCCACACTCGCCTGAGTACCCGTCGGGCCTGGTGGACGATGGCGGCCGGCGTCATCCTCTTCGACGCCGCGCACGTCTTCGCCCAGTTCAGCCCCGTTGGCTGGGTCCTGCCCACCGGGCTCAGTCTCTCGGACGTGCTGTACGCACTGTCGTACCTCGCGGTCTCGGTGGGCGCCGCCCTGCTCATGCAGCAGTCGTTCGGGGTGCGCATGAACAGCGTGCGCCTGGACGGGATCATCGCCGGCCTCGCGCTCGTCTCGCTCACCTCCATCTTCTGGTTCCACCAAGCCATCAAGATGGACGGGCACCCAATCATCGCGGAACTCAACATCTTCAACCCACCACTGGTGATCGTCGTGATCGTCCTGCTCTGCGCGGGGCTGGTGCCGCGACACTTTCGCACCGACGTGACGATGTCACTGCTCCTGCTCGGACTGGGCTCCTTCGCGATCGGTGACGTGCTCGCACTCAACCAGGCCGCGCTGGGCGCCTGGGGCCGTGGCGACCTGGTCGAGCTCTCCCGGGTGCTGGGCATCTATCTCTTCGGGGTAGCAGCCTGGCCGCGAGAGGACCGTCGCCGCGACGCTCCGACGCCGGGTATGCCCACGCGCGGGCTCATTCTGGTCCCGGTCATCTTCGGCACGCTCTCAACCGGCGTGCTGGCGTACTCACTCATTCGCCACATGTCAGATTCGACCCGCCTGATGGCTCTGGGCTCGCTCTCCCTCGTCATCCTGCGCATGGTCCTGACGCAGAACGAGGTGCGCGAGATCGGCCGGGCCAGCTTCATCGACGCGCGTACGGACAACGTCACCGGACTGGCGAACCGTCGCGCATTCCTCGAGGACGGCGAGAGCCGACTCAACGCCCTGCGCGCCGACGAGCGCCTCGGCATCGTCCTCATCGACCTCGACGGCTTCAAGGAGGTGAATGACTCTCTCGGCCACGCCCACGGTGACGAGCTCCTGCGCATCGTCGCCGAACGCTTCACCGAGCGCCTCGGGCGACGCGGCGTCGTCGCACGACTGGGTGGCGACGAATTCGCCTACACCTTCGTCATCGGCCCGGACGAGGATCCCCTGACGTCGGCGGCCGAGCTGCAACGCACGCTGAGTGCTCCGGTGTCGATCGACGGAACCAAGGTGCGGGTGTCCGCCTCCGTCGGCGTGGCCCTCTACCCCGATCACGGCGACTCGCACGCGGCCCTGTTGCGCAGCGCGGACGTGGCGATGTACGAGTCCAAGCACCAGCGCAGCGGCGTGTGCCTCTACCGCGACGAGATCGACCTCAACAGTCGCGAACGCCTGGCACTGACCAACGAGTTGCGCACGGCCATCGATCGACACCGCCTCACGCTGCACTTCCAGCCCACGCACGCACTGGGCACCATGTCCGTGCACGGAGTCGAGGCGCTCGTGCGCTGGGAGCACCCCGAGCGGGGCCTGCTGATGCCCGACGAGTTCATCCAGCTCGCCGAGCGCGTCGGCCTCATCCGCTCGCTGACTCGCACCGTGCTGGACATGGCGATCACCGAGCTCGCTCGGCTCGACCGCAACGGTCACTCCCTGCAGATGAACGTGAACATCTCGCAGTGGGACCTGATGGATGAGTCGCTGCCGGACTCCATCGGGCGCATCCTTGACTGGTTCGAGATCGAGCCGAGCCGCCTCGTGCTCGAGGTGACCGAGTCAGCCCTGAGCCAGGATGCCGAACGAGCGCACCACAACCTGACGCGTCTGCGCTCCACGGGCGTGCGCGTGTCAGTCGACGACTTCGGCGTGGGCTACTCCTCGATGTCTCAACTCCTGGGCCTGCCCGTGGACGAGTTAAAGGTGGACAAGTCCTTCGTGCTGGCCATCGACGAGGACCCACGCGCCATCTCCCTCATCCGATCCATGGTCGAGATGGCTCACGCCCTCGACCTCTCGGTGACCGCGGAGGGCGTCGAGAATGCTGAGAACTTCCAGACCCTGCGCGCCATCGGGGCCGACGTCGCCCAGGGCGAGTACTTCTCGCTCGCTTTGAGCTCGGCGGACCTGGACGAGTATCTCGCCCGGGCCGACGGCCGGATCGCCGACCTGGTGCCTGCTCCACTCGGACCCGCTCCCGAAACCCCCCGGCACCTTCGCCTGGTCTGAATCCAGCGCACGGACTCGCCCAGACGGCGGCGTCGCTCGATCTGCCCACACGCTCGACCCCCTAGAGAGCCGGCCACGTCGGCTCCGGCACCCCTCGGCCGCCCCATCTCGCTAGCAGAACACCACGGAGCGAACCGGCCCCAGCCCCGCCAGACGTCCGGAGCACGCCCACGCGAGCACTCGGCGTGAGCCGCGCCACGACGCGAAGAGCCCCCACCGTGAGGTGGGGGCTCTTCAAGAAATCCGGCGGCGTCCTACTCTCCCAGGGGGGAACCCCCAAGTACCATCGGCGCTGGTGGGCTTGACTTCTGTGTTCGGTATGGGAACAGGTATATCTCCACCGCCATAACCACCGGAAACTATGCGCTCGGACCACGTGGTCCGGGCGGCGATCGCCGCCCTTGAGCGTCCTAGAACGAGCACGAACATCAAACTCCAAGCCCTCGGCCGATTAGTACCGGTCAGCTGAATGCGTTACCGCACTTAC